>NZ_JBDPLT010000061.1:0-48575 GCF_039871775.1 Plantactinospora sp. B5E13 | reverse complement strand
GCTGGCGGACCCTTCGTCACACCACCGCCAGCCCACGGCAGATCGGCGACATCGTCCGCGCCGCTCTCCACCTCACCCACTTCGAATACCGATACCTACCGAATCCATGCTGAGATCACGTCATTGAGATGAACGGCATGACGAAAGCATTCTTGGCGGCTTCTTCCGTCTGGATCGCGTCCCGCTGATTCCGGACCTTCGTGGCGAGCGCGGCGACCCGTTCGCTGAATTCCATCAAGCGGACTCCCTCTTCTGGATTGGCAAAATGCGCCAGATGTTGTTCGTATGCTCTGCTGCTGGCGAGTCGGAAATCCAGGGCAACGACCGGATGCTACCGGGCGGCCGTGTAGCGCGAAGCCGCGAAAAAGATTGATTAATCCCTCCTTTCGCTGGTTCGATACGACGGAAAGGGCAGGTTTGCAGGGTCTCGGCCGTGAGTAAGATGCGCTGCCGACTGGGGGGCGCGGGCGGCTGTACTCCCTGCAGCGTTGATCGACGCATATCGCACTGCTGAGCTGGGCGGCGAGGGCGCCGCCGACCAGCTCGTCATCGACATCATCAGGACCGGCGAGACGCGGGAGCGATTCGTCGCTGGACGCCTCGTCGCGCTCTGCCCATCGAATCCTCGACTGGCCCCAGGAGATTGGGCCGAATCCCGTGGGAAGCGGCATTCCATCATCCATACAGGTTGCCGAAAGACGGCGATCGGCCGATGCTGCGCTCGTACGAGCATCCGAGGAGACGAGGCATCCGACCGCCTGGTCATTACCGGTCGGGGAATCCTCGAACGATCAGAGGTCGGCGAGGACGAGGAGACGTTCCATCTCCGACACCGGCAGGGATGGCGAGGCGGCGGCCGCCCGGGTGACTGATTCGCTCTCATCGGCCAGCAGGGCGATCAGCGTACGTGTCGGCAGGCTCGGGTGCGGGGCGATGGCGCGGCGTACCGAGAGCTCGGGGTCGGCCGCCAGTCGTTCGGCCAGCTCGGCGGGCAGGGCAGGGTCGCGGGGGGCGAGGACCCGCATCCTCGGGTCGGGATCGGTGGCGAATCGGCGGAGCATCTCCGGCGGGAAGGTGAAGACGTCGGCGGGACGCCACCGGTCCTTCTTCTCCGACCGGTGGTCACGTTCTATCCGTTCGGCGGTCGCCAGGTCGACCAGGTGGGAAAAGGTCCGGGCCGCGGTCGCGCGAACGAGACTCTCCTCGTCGTCGAGCAGCCGCAGCACCGCGTCCGGGGGAAGTCGCTGACTGTACGCCGCGGAGTTGCGGAAACAGACATAGGGCGAGGACACGTGTGGCAGGGGATCGGCGGTCACCCAGGGCAGGTGCAGGCACCTCAGTTCGGTGACGGCGAATCTGTTCTGGACCGTGCGGACGAAGGTCGCCTCGTCCAGGTCCTCGGTCTGCAGCGCCGTCAGCAGCTCGGTACCACCCTGCTGCACCTCGGCGTAGATCCGCTGGCGTAGTGGCTCGGGGGTGTCGGGTCGGGCGAAGACGCGGATCCGTACCAACAGGCTGGGATCCTCGGCGAGTCGGTCCCGCAGGTCCGGGGGAAGCTGCGGATGTTCGGCCACCTCCTGGCGTACCCGGTCGTCCGGGTCCTCGGCCAACCGCAGCGCCGTTTCGGCGGTGAGACTCAGATGCCGCACCACACCGGCCCGGGTGACCGGGTCGTCGAGCAGGTCGGGCATCAGGTCGGCGGGCGGGACAGGGTGGGGCAGCCGGCGGTAGTAGGTGGCGCAGGCGGCTGCCCTGACCCGGTCGACCGGATCGGTCAGCAGGATCCGCCGTACCTCCTCCGGAGCCTGCGGCCACCACTCGGCGAGGGTCGCACGTATCTCCGGATCGGGGTCACCCGCGAGCCGGGCACGAAGATCCGGGGGTACGTGATCCTTCTCCGCGAGGCACTCACGCACCCGCTTGTCCGGGTCGTCGATCAGCCGGGCGAACAGCTCCCGGGGCGCGTCCTCGGCGCCCACGACCAGGGCGGCACGGACGCCGGGATCCCGATGCTCGGCGAGCCGGAGTCGGGCGTCGTTCGGAAGGTGACGATTGAGCGCCAGCGAGTGCAGCAGCCAGTGGTAGTCCGTGGCGAGAATCTCGGCGATCAGGTCGGCGGTCAGATCCGCCCGCTTGGCCACGTCGCCGAAGCCCCGGCGGTGGGCGAGCAGACGGCGGATCAGCGTCGCCGGCAACGCCGGATTCTCGGCAAGACCCTCCAGCGCCG
This sequence comes from Plantactinospora sp. B5E13, assembly GCF_039871775.1. Lineage (NCBI taxonomy): Bacteria > Bacillati > Actinomycetota > Actinomycetes > Micromonosporales > Micromonosporaceae > Plantactinospora > Plantactinospora sp. B5E13. The sequence continues at coordinate 46,348 of NZ_JBDPLT010000061.1, read as the reverse complement.
CAGCGAGGTGAACCGGCACCGGTGCAGCGTCAGACATACCAGAACACTCTCAGCCGAGCCGGCCGCTACACCAGCCGATGGTGTCCGGCCCGGCCGGCGGTCCGGTTCCGAGTCACGCGTCTCCCAGAACTCTGGGATACCGGGGACGTGTTGATCTACCGAAGAATCCACGCATGCAGACCAAACGATCTTTGTTGGCGGCGTTGCTGTTCGGCGCGACCGTGCTGGTACCGGTGGCGGTGACCCCCTCGCCGGCCCTGGCCTACGAGGTGGACTGCGGGGCCAACGGTGGTCCCGGGCCCCGGCCGGGGCTACCGGGAGATGAGGAGCCCGAGCAGCAGGGACAGCAGATGACGCCGGAGGAGATGCGCGCCTTCGTGGCCAGCCACGAGAGCCCGAACGGCCTCGCCGGTGACCCACACGTCTACATCGACACCATGGGGCACCCGACCGTCGGTGTCGGCTTCAACCTCGACCGGGCCGACGCCCGCGCCCTGCTCACCAAGGTCGGGGCGAACTACGATGCGGTCCGCGCCGGCACCCAGAATCTCACCCCGGCCCAGATCGCGACCCTGTTCGAGGCCGACTTCATCGCCGCGTCGGCGACCGTGGCCCGCTACATCTACAACTTCGACTCGCTGACCACGTCCCGGCAGGCCGTGCTCATCGACATGGCGTTCAACCTCGGACCGGCCGGGTTCAAGGGGTTCCGCAACATGATCAACGCGGTCAACGTCGGCAACTGGGAGGCGGCGGCCCGGGCGATGAGCCAGTCGTTGTGGGCCACCCAGGTCGGCACCCGGGCCGTCCAGGACATCAAGCTCATGCGTCAGGGGGCGCTGTGCCAGCCCGGTGACGCGCCGGCCGCGCCGCCGCCGGGCGGCAACCACGTCAACTACCCCGGCAACGTCTGGGCCATGCCGGACACGAGTGGTGCCACCATCGGCGGCGGCTCGCCCGCGCCCATCGCCTGCCGCCTCGACCACATCGAGGTGTACTACGAGGGCAGCTGGATCGACATCGTTGTCGTCGACTGTTACTGACCGCCACTGACAGCCGGGCGGACGACCGCAGCACTCGCGGCGGCGTCCGCCCGGTTGGCGGTGAGCAGCATCGCCACGAACTCGCGCCGGCTCCGCACGCCGGCTTTGTCGAACACCGCCTTGAGGTGGTCCTGCACCGTGTACGGCGAGACCAGCAGGGCGGCGGCGATCTCGGCGGTGTTCAGGCCCCGGGCAGCGTACAACGCGACCTGCGCCTCGCGCTCGGTGAAGCCGTACGCGGCGAAGGTCACCGGGATCAGTTCGGCCGGGCCGGCCGGGGTGACCACCACGGCGACGGGTGACCGGGGCGACCGGCCGAGCAGCGAGGCGTGCAGCACGTGCCACCGGCCGTCCGTGGTCCGGACCCGCAGCGGCGGCTCCGGAACGGGCCGGCCGGCGGCGACCGCGCGGGCGTGCTCGGCCGCCATCACAAACGGCAGCGGCACACCGAAGAGCGCGGCGGTGTCGGCGGACAGCCGGCCGAGCAGCTCCTCGGCCCGCTCGTCGGCGTGCAGCACCCGGTTGTCCGGCCCGACGACGAGCACCGCCGGTGCGGGGGCGGCCGGTCCGTTCGAGGCGATCCGGCCAGCCGTACCCGACCCGGCGGTGCTGCGCCGGAGCGCGGCACCGATCAGCGGCGCCGCCGCATTCGCCAACGACAACTCCTCAGGCCGGTAGTGGCCCCGGTCCGGCGCCCGCATGAACGCCGCACAGCCCCACCGGCCGCCCCGGCTGTCGAAGACCGCCCGCAACTCGTCGCCGTACCCGGCCGGCCGGATCTGGTCGCGGTACCGCAGACTCTGCTCGGGCCGTCCGCCGGTGGCCCGGCTGAGGGTCTCCGCCGCCCGGCCACTGCGCCGGATCACCGGAAACGTCGCGATGTCGTCGCCCCACACCTCCAGCTCGACCGCCGCGTGGAAGTCCGACAGCCGTAGGTCCGGACTGACCACCGAGGTGACCAGCCCGGTGGCCGGGTCGCTGTCGTGCCAGCAGACGCCGTCGTAGCCGAGCACCGGGCGCAGCAGCGCGTCGGCGCGGCCGTACACCTCGGTCGAGGGCAGCGTGGCGACGCTGAGTTCGGTCAACTCGGCCAGGACCCGTCGATGCGTCCGACGCCACCGCTGTGCTGTCCCGCGAGCCGGCATGGCGGGCAGCCTAGCGCCCGACCCGGGGTTGACTTTGTCGCATGCTATGACTCAAGCTGTTGAGACAGAGCTTGCGACAGTCGGAGGTGGGTGGCATGCGACAGCCAGATCAGACGGATCCGAAGCGGTGGCTGGCCGGGGTGTGGCTGGAGCGGCACGGCCTGGCCGACGTCGAGCCGACCCCGCTGCTCGCGGCCCGGCTGGCGGTGCGGCGGCGGGTCAGGGTCGCCGACAGCCTGCTGCTGGCCGCGTTCATCGTCGGCGCGGCACTCACCCACGTGTCGGTGCTGGGCAGTGACGCCACCACCTCCTGGCTACCGACGCTGGCGCTCGTCGCGCTGGTGGTCGGGCTGCTGGTGGCCCAGTGGCTGCTCGGCTGGTGGGTGCGGCACGTCGACCGACGGGCCGGCGCGCGACTGCCCCGGCGGGTCGCCCACCCGGTCCAACTCGGCTGGTCGGCGGTGCTAGGCCGGCCGTACGCCGTCTTCACCGTCGTCACCTACACCGCCGCCCTGCTGCTCGCGGCGAGCGTGCTGGCGGTGCCGGATCCCGACCTGCGACGTGGGGCGACCGTCGTCCTGATCGGCCTCACCGGCGCCGCCGTCGGCGTCATCCTGCAGCTGCGTAACGTGCTGGCGAGCCCGGCCGTGGCCGAGGACGAGGCGTCGCTCACCGCCGACGTCATCATGCGGGTCGAGGACGTCCGTGCCCTCGTCACACCCAGCCTGGTCTGGACGCTGCCGGCCATCTTCCTGTACGGCGAATCGTTCGGCTGGTGGAACATCGCCTCGATCGGACTCGTGGTGGTGAGTGCCATCGTCTTCTGCCTGATCCACTTCCGGACCACGGGTGTCGGGACGACCGCCCGCCGTGCCATGGTCACCCGATGATCGTCATCGACGCGGCCTCGCCGACGCCGCCGTACGAGCAGCTCCGGGCCCAGCTCGCGAGACAGATCCAGGACCGCACGCTCGCCGTCGGCACGAGACTGCCGACGATCCGTCGACTCGCCGCCGACCTCAGCCTCGCCGTGAACACCGTCGGGCGGGCCTACCGGGAACTGGAGGAGGCCGGGCTGATCGAGACCCGGGGGCGGGCCGGCTCGTTCGTGACGGCCGCCGGCGAACAGGCCCTGGAGCAGGCCCGCCGCGCCGCCCACGACTACGCGGCGGTGATCACCAGCATCGGCATCGACCCCGTCGAGGCGATCCGGATCGTCGAGGCGGCACTCGGCCGGCCGGCGACACCCTGAACCGCCGGACTGACCGTGACGCCGAGCAGTATCCACGTCGTCCGAAGTGGACGGGGTGCCACGGAGACGGCCACCAGGACCATGATTGCGGCCCGCTGTTACGGTCGGGCGGTGACGAGGACTCGGGTTCTGCTCGGGTGCGGGGTCGTCGGCGCCCTGCTGTTCATCGCGGTCCTGCTGGTCAACGGCGTGGTGAAACCCGGGTACGACCCGGCGCGTGACTTCGTCAGCGAGGGCGCCATCGGTCGGGGTGGCTGGCTGCAGATCGCCGGTTTCGTGGCGAGCGGGACCCTGTTGACCGCCTTCTCGTTCGGCCTACGGCGGACCACGCCGAGATGGACGGCCTGGCTGGTTCGGACGATGGCGCTCTGCCTCGTCGGGGCCGGGATCTTCGTCTCCGACCCGGTTCCCGCCGACGCCGCGACCGTACCCGGCATCGTGCACAACGTCGTCTCGGTCGTGGTGTTCGCCGCGTTGGCCGCCGCGACCTTCACCGCGATCCGGTGGCGTCCGACCCGGCTCTGGCGCTGGTACTGCCTGCTCAGCGGGATCGGGATCATCGTGTTCTTCGTGGCGGCCGGCGGGGCCGACCCGGTCGCGGGTACGCCAGGGATCTTCCAACGACTCTCGATCGTCACCGGGTGGACCTGGCTGGCCGTCCTCGGCCTGCGGGCGCCGCGCACCGAGGCCACGACGGGTCGTACCGCGCGGACCTCGACCCAGCCCGTGACCTGAACCGGTGTCGGAGACGACCTCGAACAGTCAGTCGAGCTGTCCGCGATACCAGGCGATTTTGTCCTGCAGATGCGCGTACTGGTGGCGCAGCAGGTTCATCCGCTCCTCGACCGCCCGGGAGTGCTCCTCCAACAGGGCGAGACGTTCCGCCAGGGTGGTCTCGCCATCCCGGGCGAGTTCGGCGTACCGGCGCACCTGGGCGATCGGCATCCCGGTGTCCCGCAGACAGCGCAGCACGTCCAGCCAGCCCAGGTCGTCCTCGGTGAAGACCCGACGGCCGCCTGAGGTGCGGCTGATCTCGCTGAGCAGGCCGATCCGCTCGTAGTAGCGCAGGGTGTCCAGGCTGAACCCGGTGCGCTCGGCCGCCACCGACGGTGGGTAGGTATCCACATCCGGCAGCATAAGTCGCCTTGACCTGGAGCGCGCTCCAGGTTGCAGAGTAGTGCGCATGAAGCGACTTCTTGGCCGTAGCGGCATCGAGATCAGCGCACTGGGTGCGGGCTGCTGGGCGATCGGCGGCGCGTACGGGGACACCGAGAACCAGTACGGGTGGGGCGGCTCGCGCGACGACGACGAGTCGATCCGGGCCCTGCACCGGGCCCGGGACCTCGGCATCACGTTCTTCGACACCGCCAGCAGTTACGGCGCCGGACACAGCGAGACGCTGATCGGCTCCGCCTTCCACGACGTACGCGACCAGGTGGTCATCGCCAGCAAGTGGGGCTACACCTTCGACGAGGAACGCCGGCTCGCCCTCGGCGCCGACGACAGCCTGGCGTACGTCCGCAGCTGCCTGGAGGGTTCGCTGCGCCGGCTGCGCACCGACTACGTCGACCTCTACCAACTGCACCTCGGCGACCTGCCGATCCCACAGGCCCTGGAGATGGTCGGCGTCCTCGACGACCTCGTCACCGAAGGCAAGATCCGGTCCTACGGTTGGAGCACCGACGACGCCGCCCGGGCCGCCGCCTTCGCCGAGGCCGGAGCCGGCTGCACCGCGATCCAGCAGGACCTGTCGGTGCTCAACGGTTCCGCCGAGGTGCTGGCCGTCTGCGAGAAGTTCCAGCTGGCCAGCATCAACCGGGGACCGTTGGCGATGGGCCTGCTCTCCGGCAAGTACCACGACGGGCGGCAGGTGGCCGGCAACGACGTACGCAGCCAGGACCTGCCGTGGATGCGGTACTTCCGGGACGGGGCCGGCGCACCCGAGTGGCTCGCCGCGATCGACGCGATCCGGGAGGTGCTCACCAGCGGCGGCCGTACCCTCGCCCAGGGGGCGCTGGCCTGGCTCTGGGCGCGCAGCCCGGTCACCGTGCCGATCCCCGGGTTCCGCACCGTCGCCCAGATCGAGGAGAACGCCGGCGCGCTCGCTCACGGGCCGCTCAGCCCGGCCGACATCACCCGGATCGACGAGATCCTGGCCCCGCTTTCCCGCGACTGAGGACGCCCGGGCGGCGAACCGAGGGTGGGCTCGTCGTACCCGGGCAGGACCAGGGCGGTTCGGTAGCCTCCGGCAGGTGTCCGCTACTCGCGCGAGCATCGTCGCCGAACTGGCCGACGAACTGCTCGGCCGTACGGTGCCGTACACGTTGCGGGTGGCGGTCGACGGACCGGACGCGGCGGGCAAGACCACGCTCGCCGACGAGCTCGCGGCCCGGATCGGCACCACCCGGCCGGTGATCCGGCTCAGCATCGACCAGTTCCACAGGCCCGCCGCGGTACGGCGCCGACCGGGGGTGTTGTCCCCGGCGGGCTACTACCACGACTCGTTCGACCACGACGCCGTCATCGACAAGGTGTTACGCCCGCTCGGCCCCGGCGGGAACGGCCACTATCTGCCCGGCACGTTCGACCACCGGACCGACAGCGCCACGCGCGCCGCGACCGAGCGGGCCCCGGCCGACGCCCTGTTGCTCTTCGACGGCGTGTTCCTGCTCCGGCCCGAGCTGTCCGCCTTCTGGGACGTCTCGGTGTACCTGCACGTCGATCCCGAGGTGGCGCTGGCCCGGGCCCGGGTGCGCGACCTGGCGGTGTTCGGGTCGGTGGCCGAGGTAGAGCGGCGTTACCGGCTCCGGTATCTGCCGGGCCAGCGGCTGTACCGGTACGACGCCCGCCCGGCGGAACGCGCCGACGTCGTGCTCGACATGAACGACCCCCTCGTGCCGGTCGTCGTCCGCCGGTGACGTGACACCATCGTTCCCGGTCCGACCGGGGACCGCGACCGAACACCGCCGCGCGGCCGGAGACCCGACCACCGGGGGTGGGGCCTGCCCCACCGACAACCTTCCCGCTCACCGGCTGCCATCCGAACAGCCCGCTTCATAGGGTCGCAGGACAGTCATCACCAACGATTCCTGTCCGTACCGGAGGTAGTCACGTGAGCCACTCCATCAAGGACCCGCCGGTCGGAAACCGGGCGTCCTCCGGGACGCAACCGCGGATCGTCGACGTCGACGCGCTGCGCGCCGTGGCGCTGCTGCTCATCCTCATCGTCAACATCACCTTCTTCGCCTCCGGCTACTCCTTCCAGCTGGTGCCGGATCCCGCGTACGACTCGTGGGGCGACCAGGCGGTCCGGTGGCTGGTCGAGGCGCTCCTCGCGATGAAGGCGTACCTGCTCTTCTCGTTTCTGTTCGGCTACAGCTTCACGCTCCAACTCGACTCCGCCGCCCGGCGCGGCGTCGACGTCGTCCCACGGTTCCGGCGGCGGATGGCCGGGCTCTTCGGGCTCGGCATCCTGCACGCGGTGCTGCTGTTCCAGGGCGACATCCTGACCGCCTACGCACTGCTCGGCCTGGTCCTGCTCGCCATGCGCCGAGTCCGGGTCGGGACCGCGCTGCGGGTCGCCGTCCTGCTGACCGGCGGGATCGGCTTTGTCCTCGCCCTCGCCGCCACCGGTGGGATCCAGCTGGTCACCGATCCGGCGGCGGCACTCGCGGCCGGACAGCGGTCCACCGAGGCACTCCAGGGCGGGATCGGCTCCATCGTCGTCGAGCACGTACGTCAGCTGCCGGCGATGGTCGGCACGCTCCTCGTACAGGGGCCGCTCGCCCTCTCGGCCTTCCTCTTCGGCTACGCGGCCGGACGGCGCCGGCTGCTCACCGACGTCGCCGGAAACCGGCAGCTCCTGCGCCGGGTGCAACAGGTGGGCTATCCGGTCGGCCTGGCCGGTGCGGTGGTCTTCGCATCGGGTGGGGGCACCGCCAACCTGACCGGGCTGACGGCGGGCGTACTCACCGCGCCGCTGCTCGCGGCCGCGTACGCCGCCACCCTGCTCCAGTTCTTCCAGACCGACCGGGGGCGGCGGGTCGTCGCCGTCCTCGCGCCGGCCGGCCGGATGTCCCTGTCGAACTACCTGGGTCAGTCGCTGCTCTGCGTGCTGGTCTTCACCGGCGTCGGCCTGGGCCTCGCCGGCGCCGTCGCACCCCCGGTCGTCGTGCTCGTCGCGGTCGGAATCTACGGTGTGCAGCTCGTCGTCAGCGCGGCGTGGATGGCCCGGTTCCGGTACGGACCGCTGGAGTGGCTGTTGCGGGCCTGGACCGAGCAGCGGTGGCCACGGCTGCGGGTTGCGGACCCGGTATGACGGGTTCCGTTGGGGTGGGCATGTCACCCACCTCGCCGAACGCGGGCCGACCGGATCCCGCCGCCCGCCGACGGGTCGGTGGCGGCTGGCAGGATCGCCGCGTGGACGAGTACGGACCACGGTTCTGGGACGCGCACGCGGCCAGCTTCGACGACGAAGCCGACCACGGTCTATCCGATCCTGCCGTGCGCCGGGCCTGGCGGCAGCTGCTCCTGCCGGTGCTGCCCGCCGCACCGGCCACGATCGTCGACTTCGGCTGCGGCACGGGCAGCCTCTCGGTGCTGTTGGCCGAAGCCGGACACGACGTCCACGCGGTCGACAACGCTCCCCGAATGCTCGACCTCGCCCGGCAGAAGGCGACGAACACCGGCGTCGCGGTGACCTTCCTACACGCAGACGCCGCACACCCGCCGTTCGCGCCGTCATCGTTCGACGTCGTACTGGCCCGCCACGTGCTCTGGGCCCTGACCGAACCCGACGTGGTGCTGGCGCGATGGATCAGCCTGCTGCGGCCCCACGGACGTCTCGTATTCGTCGAGGGGCACTGGTCAACCGGTGCCGGACTGACCGCCGAGCACTGCCGGTCACTCGTGTCGCGTCACCGCCAGCAGGTCGACGTCCAGCTGCTCGACGACCCGGAACTGTGGGGCGCAAAGATCATCGATGAGCGGTACCTGCTCGTCAGCCAGCGCTGATCACCACCCCGACACACCCGGCCGATCCGTGCCACGTGCCCGTGTCCCGTTGTCCTCGGGTGTTACCGGGATCTATGGTTCGCGTAGCGTTGCCCATTACGTCGGACGGCGGCTGAACACGGGATGACGGTGCGGATCCAGGTGCTCGGGCCGATGCGGGCCTGGTACGACGACCAACCGGTCGAGTTGGGGCCGCCGGGCCGGCGCGCCGTACTCGGGCTGCTCGTGCTGGCCGGCGGACAACTGGTCACCCTCGCCTCTCTCGTCGACGCCATCTGGGGTGAGACACCCCCGGCCAGCGCGGTGAACATCCTGCAGACCCACGTGAAACACCTGCGCCGGCTGTTGGAGCCGAACCGGCCACCACATTCCCGCAGCGAACTGCTGCCGTACCAGGGGGAGGGCTACCGGCTCTGCGTACCCGCCGACCAGATCGACCTGCTCCGGTTCCGCAGACTGGTCCGGCTCGCCGCCGAACGGGAAACCGTCGACCCGCTCGTCGAGGCACTCGCCCTCTGGCAGGGGCCACCCTTCGCCGACCTGCCGCTGCTCGCCCGGCACCCCCGGACCACCGCCGTCCTGCGGGAACACCGGACCGCGCTGACCCGCTACGCCGGGATGATGCTCGCCGCCGGTGCGGCCGACCGGGCGATCACCGCCCTGGAGGAGGCGGTCGCCGCCGACCCGCTCGACGAGGCCGGACAGGCACTGCTCGTCCGGGCCTACGGGGCGGCCGGGCGGCGGGCCCAGGGCTTCGCCGCGTTCCACACGGCCCGCCGCCGACTCGCCGACGAACTCGGCGTCGACCCCGGACCGGAGCTGGCGGCGGCGTACACCGAACTCCTCGACGACAGCCCGCCGGGGCTGGACACCCCACCCCCGACCGCGGTCGCCGTACCCCGGCCGGTGCCGGCGGAACTGCCGGCCGACGTGGCCGGATTCACCGGACGCGGGTCGGAGCTCGCCGCACTCGACCGGCTGGCCGGCGGCGGAGGCGCCGACACCGCCGACACCGCCGACACCGCCGACACCGCCGACAGCGCCGACAGCACCGGCCACACCGACCCGGCGTCCACCGTCGTGGTCCTGACCATCTCGGGTACGGCCGGCGTCGGCAAGACCGCGCTCGCCACCCGCTGGGCGCACCGGGCCCGGAACCGGTTCCCGGACGGACAGCTCTACCTCGACCTGCGCGGCTACGACCCCGAGCAGCCGGTGACGCCCGGCGACGCCCTCGCCCGGTTCCTGCGCTCCCTCGGCCTGCCCGGCGAGCAGCTGCCGACCGACCTCGGCGAACGGGCCGCCCGATACCGCAGCCTGCTGGACGGCCGCCGGATGCTGATCCTGCTCGACAACGCCGCCTCGGTCGACCAGGTACGGCCGCTGCTGCCCGGCGCCTCGGCCGGCAGCGTGGTGCTGGTGACCAGCCGGGACAGCCTGCCCGGCCTGGTCGTCCGGCACGGCGCCCGACGCCTCGACCTGGACGTGCTCACCCCCGACAACGCCCTGGCCCTGCTCCGGCTCCTGCTCGGCGACACCGTGGTCGGCGGCGCCCCCGACGCCGCCGCCGCGCTCGTCGCGCACTGCGCCGGGCTGCCGCTCGCGCTGCGGATCGCCGCCGAACTGGTGCACCGGCGGGCGCCGACACCACTGGCCACGATCGCCGACGAGCTCGCCGACCATCGCCGCCGGCTCGACCTGCTCTCCGACGCCGGCGACTCGCACTCCGACATCGGGGCGGTCTTCTCCTGGTCGTACCGGGATCTGCCGACCGACGTCGCCCGCACCTTCCGGCTGCTCGGCACCCACCCCGGCCCCGAGTTCGAGGCGTACGCGGTGACCGCGCTGACCGGCGTCGACGCGCCGACCGCCCGGGCCCACCTGGAGCTGCTGGGCCGCAGCCACCTCGTCCAGCGCCGGGGCCCGGACCGGTACGGCATGCACGACCTGCTCCGGGCGTACGCGCGGGACCTGGCCGCCCGCGATCGCGAGGCCGAGCCGCCCCGCCGCCTGCTGGACCTCTACCTGCACACCGTGGCGACCGCGATCGACGTGCTGTACCCGGCGGAACGGCACCGCCGCCCGACCGTTCCGGCGCCGGCCGGACCGCTGCCCGCGCTGCCGGACCTGGCCGCCGCGGTCGCCTGGCTCGACGCGGAACGGGCCAACCTGGTCGCCACCGCCGTGCACGCCACCGCCCACCGGCAGCCCTGGTACGTCGTGCCGCTCACCGTCATCCTGCTGCGTTACCTGGAGAGCGGCGGCCACTACCCGGATGCGGTGATCCTGCACGAGCACGCGCTGCGGGCGGCCCGGGACGCCGGCGACCGGCGCGCCGAGGCGCAGCTGCGGACCAACCTCGGGGTGATGCAGGTCCAGCAGAGCCGCTACCCGGAGGCGGTCACCGAACTGACCCGGGCGATCGAGCTGGCCCACGAGGTCGGGGACACCGTCGTCGAGGCCCGGGCGCTGGGCAACCTCGGGCACGTCTACCAGTGGCAGGGCCGGTATCCGGAGGCGGCGGCGAGCCTGACCGAGGCGGTCGCGCTGTGCCGCCGCAACGGTGACCAGGCCAGCGAGACGCGCGCCCTGGGCAACCTCGGCCAGGTACGACTACGCCAGCAACGGTACGCCGAGGCGGCCCGCCACCTCGAGGCGTCGATCGCCATCTGCCGGCGGATCGGCGACCAGATCGGCGAGGCGTACGCCCTGGTGTCGCTCGGGCACGTCGACTCCGGCCTGGGCCGGCACCAGCAGGCCGGCGACCATCACCAGCGGGCGCTGGCACTGTTCCGCAGCACCACCGAGTCCGCCGGCGAGGCGTACGCCCTGGACGGCCTGGCCCGGGTCGACCTGCTGCGCGGCGAACATCGGCGGGCCCTCGACCGGCTCCGGGAGGCGCTGGCGCTGTTCCAGCGGATCGGGGAGCGGGCCGGTGAGGCGTGCGTCGGCAACAGTCTCGGGGAGGTCGCCGCCGCGACCGGCCGGTTCACCGAGGCGCGGATGCGCCACCTGGCCGCGTTGCGGCTGGCCGAGGAGATCGGCAGCCGCCACGAGCAGGCCCGGGCCCGGACCGGACTGGCCCACTCGGAACCGGATCGGGGCTGCACCGAGCCGGTACCGTATAGACGCGGATGAGACCGGTGGTATGGCGCAGGGGGTTATCGCACGATGACGACGGTGCTGTTCCTTGCCGCCAATCCGCGGTCCACCACGAGGCTCGGCCTCGACGAGGAGATCCGCGAGATCCGCGACAAACTGCGCGGGTCAGTTCACCAGCAGGCGATCGACCTCCGTTCGTTCTGGGCGGCCCGACCGGACGATCTGCTCCAGGCGCTCAACGAACTCCGACCGGACGTGCTCCACTTCAGTGGCCACGGCGACCCGAACGGCGAGCTGACCTTCGTGGACGGGAGAGGACGACCGAAACCCGTCTCGGAACGCGCCCTGACCGCCACACTCCGCGCCGCCGGCGAGCGGATCCGGCTGGTCGTCCTCAACGCCTGCTACTCGTACCCGCAGGCGAAGGCGGTGGTCGAGGTCGTGCCGTGTGCGATCGGCATGAACGCGGCGATCGGGGACCGGGCCGCAATCGTCTTCGCTGCGGAGAAGTCCGCGGCCTTCGACCTGACGTGCCGGTTCTTCTCCCCGAACCGGCTGGTCGCCGAGACGCCTCCGATCCGGCTGCAGATCTGGTGTCCGCGGGAGTGAGATATCCATTACAAGTCGACTAACGTCGAGAGGCTCACAGAGATCGGATTTCCGGTCGACCGCCAGGGCGTTCCCCGGCGTCTGCCCAAGTACGACCTGGGCGCCAGGCGGGCCCGCAGGAGGTGGTGACGGCCAGCCTGGTGTGAGACCAGGGGACCGGGTCAGCCGGCGGTACGGGTCCGGGAGCTGCGGGCCCGGTACGCGGCGACGTTCGCCCGGTTGCCGCCCATCTCGTACGAGTGCCAGCGCTGGGTCCGGCTGCGGGTCGTGTCGTAGAAGACGTGCTGGCACTGCTCGTTGGCGCAGGTCCGGATCCGCGACCAGGTGCCCGCCGCGACGAGTTCGGCGACCGCGAGGGTGATCCCGCCGATCACCGGGTCGCCGGTGACCTGGTGCAGCAGTTCGGCGGCCCGGTCCGGGTCGTCCAGCGCGTCGGGCATCCCCGGGATCGCGTGCGGCCGTGAGTTGAGCAGCTCGACGACGGCCTCTGCGGTGGCCGGGATCCGGGCCCAGTACGAGCTGAACGTCTTCGGCCAGCTCCGGGTCATCCGGGCGGTCGCCCCGGTGCTGCGCGAGCAGGGGACCGGGCAGATCGTCAACATCAGCTCGCTGTTCGCGGTCACCGCCCCGCCCGGCCTCGGCGTCTACGCCTCGACGAAGGCGGCGATGAGCAGCCTCGGCGACGCGCTGCGGGCCGAACTCGCCCCGTTCGGGGTGTCGGTCACCACGGTCGAACTCGGCCTGTTCCGTACCGACTTCGCCGACGAGCGCAGCCTGCGGATCGCCGGCGACCGGCTGACGGCGTACGCCGACGGACCGGTCGGGCAGATGTGGCAGGGGGTCCAGCAGGTCAACGGCAACCAGCCCGGTGACCCGACGCGCGCCGCGAGGGTGCTCGTCGACGTGGTCGAGTCGGGGCGGACGCCGGCCCGGCTGCCGCTGGGTCCGGACACCGTGGCCTTGATCGAGCAGAGCATCGACGGGCTGCGGACCGAGCTCGCACAGTGGCGGGACCTGGCCGCGACGACCGACCACCCGGCGGCACCGGTCGACTGAGCCCCGGACCGCCGGCGGTGGATCAGTTGGACCAGGTGTATCCGGCCAGGTTCAGTACGCCCTGAGCCTGGCTCAGGCCGACGGCCGCGATCACCCCGGCGGCGACCAGGAGAACCGCGACAGACAGAACCACGGTACGCAGACGCATGACGATCTCCCTGCTACATCGAGCGGTGTCGTGCTACGGCGAGCGTAACGACGCGTCGCGGACCTGGGCACCCCGTCGATGAAGGTACCCACGACACGGCGGGCGTGACTGGCGGATCATCGTCGCGCGACTGGCCGAACGGCCCGGTACGGTGCCACCCGCCGGCTCGACATGCCGGAGAGTCATAAACATGACTCTCCGGCATGTCGCCGCATCCGGAGCTGCCGGCACGGCCGAACGGCACACCGGCCCGGACCTCAGGATGCGGCGAGCGACCGCACGTAGTTGACCTGCTGGTGGATCGCCTGCACCTGGGCCGGGCTCACCACCGGCACCCGGGCCACGTACTGCCGGGCCCCGTTGGTCACCGTCACCTGCACCACACCCCGGTGGACGGTCTCCTTCGCCAGCAGGAAGAGCAGGCTGAACACGGTCAGGAAGCAGAAGCCGACCACCGCGCAGACAATCGCCCAGGTCGGGATCTTCTGTTCGCTCTGCCAGTAGTCCGCGACGTGCCACTGCGAGCCGGCCAGCGGGATGTCGCCGCTCGGTGTCCGTACCGTGCTCGGGGTGACCGCGATCTCGCCGATCTGGGCGAGCACCGGCTCGTGTGCCGGCGGCGGCTGCCAGCCACCGGCCGGAACGACGCTGGTCGGCGGTGCGCTCACCGGCGGAATCCCACCCGGGTACGCCTGCATCGGCGGGTACGCCGGCCCCGGCGACCCGATCGACGGCGGCCGTGGTGGCGCCGGCTGGTGCGGCGGTGTGGACGGGTACGTCGGCGGCTCGGGCGGTGGCGGCGTCGACCAGTCCGACGACGAACCGGTCTGCTGCCACGGGTCGCTCGGCGGGGAACCGGAATCCGCCCCCGCACCGGTCGGGTCCACGCTCATGCCGGCTCCTCCCCAACACGGCCAAGTGTGATCCCGCAGACCCTAACCGGAACCGATGTCGTCCCGGGAGTCAGGTATCGTCCCGGAAGTCGGAAGGTGCCCCGTCCTCAGACCTCGGCGGCGCGGTCCAGCGGCTTGCGCGGCTTCGCCGGCTTGGTCGGCTCACCGGGCAACGCCGCCAGATCCGGCGAGCCGCCGTCGACGTTGTTGTCGTCCCCGGTCTCACCCCGGGCCTCGCGGCGGGCCGCCCAGCCGAACCCGACCAGGGTGAGCAGCGCGAACAGCCACCACTGGACGACGTACCCGGCGTTCTGCCAGTCGTTCTCGTGACCGATCGGCACCGCCTGGAAGGCCGGATCGGCGGCCGGGGTCTGCTCGTCCAGCAGCAGGTAACCGTGGTAGACCGGGTACGACAACTCCCTGGCCAGCTCCGGTACGGCAATCCGCCGGGTCTCCAGCCGACCGTCCTGCCGGACGATCGTGTCCGGCTTGCTCTCCGACAGGTGCAGCCGGCCGACCACCGTCACCTCGCCCGACGGCGCCGCCGGCACCGTCGGCCGGGACAGGGCGTTGCTGCTCGGCGGCGGGGCGAGCCAGCCCCGGTCGACCAGGACCGCGCTGCCGTCGGCGAGCACCAGCGGGGTGAGGACTTCAAAACCGACCCGGCTCTCCACGGTCCGGTTCCGGATCAGGATCGGCTTCGTGCTGTCGTACCGGCCGGTGACGGTGATCCGGGTCCAGGCCGCGTCGGCCGGCGGGGCCTGGCCCACCGACCCGGCCGGGCCGGTCGGTGCCGGCACGACCTGGTGCAGCGGCACCGGCGGTATCGTCGCGGTGGAGTCGATCCGGTCGTTGGTCGCCGCCCGCTCCTGGTACCGGTGCAACTGCCAGTTGCCGAGCAGGACCATCACCGCGGCGGCGGCCAGGGTCAGCGCGAGAATGCCCAGCCAGCGGGGCGTGAGCAGGAACCGGTACACGACCCGAGGCTACCCGGCGGCCCCGGACCACCGGCCAGGTGGGCGGCACACCTGTCCCGGGTCGGCTCGCCGCGCCGAGGGCACGTTGCCGGCAGGTCGGCTCGGCGGTCCGGGAGCAGGTTGTCGGCGGGTCGGCTCGGCGGGCCGGCGGGTGGGCGCCCGCCGGGTATCCTCACGCCGGTCGGTCCGATCGACGGGTCCGACCGCGTCGTCCCCGTACCGCCGCCGTCCGCACCACCCCGGAGACCGGGACCGGTGTCCGCGCCCCGAGGAGCCGACCATGATCGCCGTGCCGCGCGTAGTGGTGAGCGCACCGTCGTCCGGCCATGGCAAGACCGCGATCGCGGTCGGCCTGCTCGCCGCGCTCGCCGCCCGAGGCCTGAAGGCCACCGGCTTCAAGGTCGGCCCCGACCACACCGACGCCGCCTACCTCGGGATGGCCGCCGGACGACTCGGCCGCAACCTCGATCCCCGGCTCGTCGGGGCACAGCGGATCGCGCCGCTCTTCGCACACGGCACCGCCGACGCCGACGTCGCGGTCGTCGAGGGCACCATGGGCCTCTTCGACAGTCTCGCCGGCCGGGCCGAAACCGAGTCGACAGCGGCGATCGCCACCTCGCTCCGCGCGCCGGTCGTACTGATCGTCGACGTCGGCGCGATGGGACAGTCGGTCGCCGCGCTGGCGCACGGCTTCCGGGCGTACGACGAGATGCTCTGGCTCGGCGGCGTGATCCTGAACCGGGTCGCCTCCGACCGGCACGAGCAACTGCTTCGCGACGCCCTCGACGACATCGGCGTACCGGTCTTCGGGGCGCTGCGGCGGCGGGACCTGCCCGCCGTACTGCCGTCCCGGCAGCACGGGGTGGTGCCGGTGATGCAGCGCGGCGTCGAGGCGTACCGGGGGATCCGCCGACTCGGCGAGGCGGTCACCGGCGGTGTCGACCTTGACCGGCTGCTCGCACTGGCCCGGTCCGCCCCCCGGGTGCCGGTCGACGTCTGGTCGGCGCCGGAGGCGGTCGGCGACCCGGCCCAGCCCGCGCCGGCCGCCGAGACCCGGGGCCGTCGTCCGTTGATCGCCCTCGCCGGTGGTCCGGCCCTGTCATATTCGTACGCCGAGACGGCGGAACTCCTGGCGGCTGCCGGGGCCGAGGTGGTGACCGTCGACCCGCTCCGGGACGAGGCGCTGCCGAAGGGGACCGACGCGCTCGTGATCGGCGGCGCGCTGCCCGAGACGTACGCCGAGGAGTTGTCGGCGAACCGACGGCTCTGCATCGCGGTCGCGGAACTGGCCCGTACCGGCCGTCCGGTGATCGCCGAGGGAGCCGGCCTGCTCTGGCTGGCCCGCGAGTTCGACGGCCGCCCGATGTGCGGGGTGCTGGACGCGGCCGGTACGAGCCTGGAGCGGGCCGTGGTCGGCTACCGCGAGGCGACTGCCCGGACGGACACGCCGGTCGCCCGGGCCGGTGCCCGGGTGGTCGGCTACAAGCAGCACCGGGGCGTGTTGACGCCGCGGGCCG
This sequence comes from Plantactinospora sp. B5E13, assembly GCF_039871775.1. Classification (NCBI taxonomy): domain Bacteria; kingdom Bacillati; phylum Actinomycetota; class Actinomycetes; order Micromonosporales; family Micromonosporaceae; genus Plantactinospora; species Plantactinospora sp. B5E13. The sequence continues at coordinate 29,593 of NZ_JBDPLT010000061.1, read as the reverse complement.
GGCAGACGCCGGCCTGGAGTTGGGGTGGCGGGCCTCCGGAGGGTTTCGTCTGGCGTCGGGTGCACGCCTCACAGTTGATGGTGCACTGGGCCAGCAGCCCCGGAATCGCCCGGCGTCTGGTGGCGGCGGCGCTGTCGGTGCCGCCGGCCCGTCCCGCCGCCCCGGCCGGCGCTCCCGGCTCTTCGGGCGCTCCTGTCGCTCCGGCGGGTGCTGCGGCTCCGGGTGCTCCCGCTGCTCCGCCCGGCCCCACCCGGCCCGGGCAGGATCGGCCCGGGCAGGATCGTCCCGCGCCGATCTCGCCCGCCGGTCCCGACGGCGTCGTGCCGATCTCCCCGGCCGGGCCGGACCGGACCGTGCCGGTCGCGACCGTCGTGCCGGCGTCGCCGATCGGCGCGGCGCCGGTGTCGCCGGCCACGCCGGGCCGCGCTGACCGTCCGTCGTCCGGTCCGCCGGCCCCGCCGACCCAAGGAGGTCGGCCGTCGTCCGGTCCGCCGGCCGCTCCGAACCGCGCTGACCGGCCGTCGTCCGGCCCGTCAGCGGGTCGGCCCGGCGTCCCGGTGCCCCACCAGTCGGCCGGCCCGGTGCCGCCCGGACCGGCAACGCCCGGGGTGCCGTCCGCGGTACCACCGGCCACCCGACCGGCTGCGGTGTCGCCGGCCGACCAGCCACCGGCGGCGGTGCCACCCGCCGGACAGTCGCCGCAGCCTCCCCGGCGACCGGCCCCACCAGTGGACGGTGAGCCGGCGGAATGAGCGGAGAGGTGGCGGTACGCCGCTTTCCGAGTCTGACCGTGTCGACGCCCCGGATGCACGTACGGCCACTGCACGCCGCCGACGCCAGCGGGGTCGCCGCGATCTTCGCGGACAAGCAGACCCAGCGGTGGCTGCCGTTCCAGCGGGAACTCGGGCAGATCGACGGACTGGCCTGGTGCACCGAGATGGCGCAGGAACGGCGGGACAGCGGCAACGGTGACCACTACGGCGTGATCCGGCGGGAGGACGACCGGCTGGTGGGCTGCCTCTGGACGAAACGGACCGACTGGGGCGGCCGGGTCACCGAGGTGGCGTACGCGATCGCGCCGGAGGCGCGGGGATTCGGCATGGCCGCCGAGGCGGTCGACGCGCTCGCCGTGGCGTTGATCCTGGAACACGGCTTCCAGCGCCTCGAACTCCGGGTCGCACCGGGCAACATCGCGTCCCGCCGGGTCGCCGAGAAGGCCGGCTTCACCTACGAGGGGCTGCTGCGCAACGCCGGGTACGTGCACAGCGGCCGGGTCGACCTGGAGGTCTGGTCCCTGGTCGCGGCCGACCTGCACCACTGATCCGACCTGTCGCGCCAGCCAGCCGGGTGTGCCGTCAACTCACCCGACCATCTCGTCCGACGGTGGGGTGAACTGGCGGACCGGTTGGTCCTTCAGCGCGTCCCGGAGGAAACCACCGACCGCGTCGATCGGTTTGTTCGACTGGCCCTCACCGACGGCGTTCATCGGGCTGTCCGGGTCGGAGAGGAAACTCGCCACCGCCAGCTCCGGGGTGTAGCCGACGAACCAGGCCGCCCGGTCGCTGTCGGTCGTACCGGTCTTGCCGGCGACCGGCCGGCCGACCATGCCGCGTACCCGGTCGGCGGTCGACCAGCCGCCACAGGATCCCCGGGCCGGGGTGTCCCCGGTCGGGCAGCGCGCGGCGTCGGTGGCGGCCCGGGCCGCGTCCGGGTTCACCTCCTGACTGCACCGGGGCTGGGCGATCTCCAGATCCATGCCCGATCCGGACCGGTACGTCGCCGGCGTCCCGTCCGGGGCGGCGATCGACATCACCGGAATCGCCTCGCAGAACCGGCCGTCGGCGGCGATCGCGGCGTACGCGTTCGCCATCTCCAGCGGTGTCACGTCGGAGACGCCGAGGGTGAACGAGCCCCAGCGGTTGGCGTGGTCGGGGGAGGCCTGCCGCCGGTCGATGTCGGTACGCCACTGCAGGCCGAGCCGTTCGGCGAGCCGGACCACGTTCTCCGCGCCGACCGTCTGCTGCAACCAGATGAAGTACGTGTTGACCGACTTGCCGAAGCCGGACCACATGGTCTGCAGGCCGCTCATCGCGCCGCTGGCGTTCGACGGGCAGTAGAAGCCGCCACAGTCGGTCGGGCCGCCGCTGCCGTCCGGGTACTTCGAGACGAACCGGTGCGGGGAGTTGAACGCGGTGGACAGCGGCATCCCGGCATCGAGCGCGGCGAGCATGGTGAACATCTTGAACGTCGAACCCGCCTGGTAGCCGGGGAGATCGCCGCCGCCGAGCAGCGGCACCACCGTGTTCGGGTAGTTGCCCTTGAGCCGGCTGCGCAGGCTGGGGTTGGAGTGCGGGCCGTTCTCGCTCTGGTCGAGCGAGTAGACCCGGTTGACCGCCATCGACTTGACGTGTCCGGTGCCCGGTTCGACCGCGACCAGACCGTGCGCGAACGGGCTGCCGGCGGACTCGTCGGCCACCACCTGCTGCTCGGCCATCTCCTGCAGCTTCGGATCCAACGTGGTGATGATCGTGTAGCCGCCGCGTCGTAGCTTGTCCAGGCGCTGCAGCGAATTGGCGCCGAACGCGGGCTGCGCCGCCCACCAGGCCTTCAGGTAGTCGCAGAAGAAACCCCACCCGTTGTGGTCCTCCGGCACCGACATGCAGTCGTTGGGCGGGCTGCTCAGCCGCAGCCGGATCGGCTCGGCCTGGGCCGCCGCGGTGTCCTGCGGGGAGAGGAAGCCCATCTCGCGCATCCGGTCCAGTACGTAGTTGCGCCGGTCCGTCGCCGCCTTCTGGTCCGAGCTCGCCGGGTCGTACGACGTCGGCGCCTTGACCAGCCCGGCGAGGGTGGCCGCCTCCACCGGGGTGAGGTCGGCGGGCCGCTTCGAGAAGAAGATCTCCGACGCCGAGTAGATCCCGTACGCGCGGTGGCCGAAGTAGGCCGAGTTGAGGTAGCGCTCCAGGATCTGCTCCTTGCTCGTCTCCTTCTCCAGATCGATGGCGAGCCGCATCTCCCGTAGTTTCCGCAGGCTGGTCTGCTCGGTCGCCTGCCGTACCTCGATCGCGTTCTTCGCGCTGTCCCGCAGGGCCATCCGGACGTACTGCATGGTCAGGGTGGAGGCGCCCTGGGAGACGCCGCCGGACTGCTGGTTGGCGACGAAGGCGCGGATGATGCCCTTCGGGTCGACCCCGCCGTGCTCGAAGAACCGGGTGTCCTCCGCCGCCACGATCGCCTGCTGCATGTACGGCGAGATCTCCGAGAGCGGCACGTACCGCCGGTGTTCCTCGTAGAAGGTGGTGAGCAGGGTGGTCCCGTCGGCGGCGTAGACGTAGCTGGTCTGGGCGGGCGCGGAGGCGAGCAGGTCGGCGGGGGTCTTGTCGACCAGTTCGGCGCCGGCCTTGGCGGCCAGCCCGCCGACGGCGGCGAACGGGAACAGGGCGGCGGCCACGACAACGCCGGCGATGAGTCCGGCCCGGAGCAGGGGTACGGCACGACCAGGGGCAGAGCGGGTGGGATTGGTCACGACCTCAAGTTATGATATTGCACGGCAAAACATGATAAAGATTCGCGAATCTGCCGGTCCGGATTCCGGCGGATCCGGGTACCCGCCACCCCCGTCGATACCTCCGTTGGCTGCCGCCGGCGCGACTTCGGCAGGATCACGCCCATGCGCGTACCGGGATCCCACGCCGCCACCCCGCCGCCGCCGGACGGGCCGGTCACCCCGCCCGACCTCGGCCACCACGGTGACGCCGAGGTGGCGCCCGGCCTCGTCGACCTGGCGGTCAACGTCCAACGCCAGCCGATGCCGACCTGGCTGCGGGAGCCGATCATGGCTGCCCTGGACAACCTGGCGGCCTACCCCGACCCCGGACCGGCCCGGGCCGCCGTCGCCGCCCGGCACCACCGGCCCGCGCCGGAGGTGCTGCTGACCGCCGGCGCGGCCGAAGGTTTTGTCCTGCTGGCCCAGGCGCTGCGCGGGGCACACCGCCCGGTGGTCGTGCACCCCCAGTTCACCGAGCCCGAGGCGGCGCTGCGCGCGGCCGGGCACCGGGTCGAGCGGGTCATCCTGTCGCCGGACGACAACTTCCGACTGGACCCGGCGCGGGTACCCGCCGACGCCGACCTCGTCTTCGTCGGCAACCCCACCAACCCGACCTCCGTCCTGCACCCCGCCGACACCCTGGCCGCGCTGGCCCGCCCCGGCCGGACCCTGGTCGTCGACGAGGCGTTCGCCGACACCACGCTCGGCCCCGCTGCCACGTTCGGCCCCGCGCCCGGAGCCGCCGCCACGCCCGCCGCCGGCGGTACCGAACCGGAATCCCTCGCCAGCCGACGCGACCTGCCCGGACTGGTCGTCGTCCGCAGCCTCACCAAAACCTGGGGACTGGCCGGACTCCGGATCGGCTACCTGCTCGGCCCGGCCGAACTGATCGCACGCCTGGCGGCCGTACAGCCGCTCTGGGCCGTCTCCACCCCGGCGCTCGCCGCAGCGGCCGCCTGCGCCACCCCGACCGCCGTCGCGGCCGAGCGCGAGATCGCGGTACGCCTCGCCGCCGACCGCGCCCACCTGCTCCGCCGGCTCGGCGAACTTCCCCGGGTACGCGTCGCCGGCACCCCGGCCAGCGCCTTTGTCCTGCTGCACCTGCCCGGCGCCGACCCGGTACGACTCGCGCTGCGCGAGCGCGGATTCGCGGTACGGCGGGGCGACACCTTCCCCGGCCTGGGCCCCGACTGGCTGCGCGTCGCGGTACGGGACACTGCCACGACCAACCTGTTCGTGACCGCACTCGCCGAGACCCTGGAGGCCTGATGTTGGAGCAGACCGTCGCCGCCATCCGCCCACTCGACGAGGTGGCGATGGCGGCGGCCCGTGCCCTGCACGCCCGGCTGACCAAACCCGCCGGCTCCCTCGGCGCCCTGGAGGAACTCTCCATCCGCCTGGCCGGCCTCGCCGGAGCCTGTCCGCCGCCGGTTCCCGCCCCCGCCGCCGTCGCGATCTTCGCCGCCGACCACGGCGTGCACGCCCAGGGGGTCACCCCGTGGCCGCAGGAGGTGACCGCCCAGATGGTGGCGAACTTCCTGACCGGCGGCGCCGTCGTCAACGCCTTCGCCCGCCAGACCGGCGCCACGGTCACCGTCGTCGACGTGGGGGTACGAAACGGCCCCCTGCTGTCGCACTTCGCGGCGGAAGAGGCCCGTCCCGACACCCCCGCCGCCGGAGCGGCGGCCGGGTCCGCCGGCACGGCGCCGGCATCCGTCGGCGCGCCGAGGCTGGTCCGGGCGAACGTCCGGCCCGGCAGCCGGGACATGACGATCGGGCCGGCGCTGACCCGGCAGGAGGCCCGGGACGCTGTCGAGGTCGGCATCCGGATCGCCGACGAACTGCTCGACGCCGGCGCCGGCATCCTGCTCACCGGGGACATGGGGATCGGCAACACCACCCCGGCCGCCGCGCTGATCGCCGCCTTCACCGGCGCCGACCCGGCCACGGTCACCGGTCGCGGCACCGGGGTCGACGATCCGACGTACGCCCGGAAGATCGAGGTGATCCGCACGGCGCTGGACCGGCACCGGCCGGATCCCGGCGACCCGCTCGGCGTACTGGCCGCCGTCGGTGGCCTGGAGCACGCCGCGCTCGCCGGCCTCGTCCTCGGCGGCGCCGCACGTCGTACCCCGGTCCTGCTCGACGGGGTGAGCGCGGTCGCGGCGGCGCTGGCCGCGGTGGCGTTCGCGCCGGCCGCGGGGCACGCGCTGGTCGCCGGCCACCGGTCGGCCGAGCCCGGGGCGACCACGGGGTTGGAGCGGCTGGGCCTGACGCCGATACTTGATCTGGGCCTACGGCTCGGCGAGGGCACCGGCGCCCTGCTCGCCTTCCCGGTCGTCGCTGGCGCCGTCCGGGTGCTGCACGAGGTGGCGACCTTCGATTCGGCGGGAGTCTCGGAGAAATGACGCTGTATCCGTTGGCACTTCGACTCGCCGACCGGCGGGTGCTCGTGGTCGGGGGCGGCGCGGTGGCGACCCGCCGGGTCCCCGCCCTGCTGGACGCGGGCGCCGAGGTGGTCGTGGTGTCACCGGAACTCACCCCGGCGTTGCGGGACCGGGCCGACGCCGGCCGCCTGTCCTGGATCGCCCGCCGGTTCGAGCCGTCCGACGTCGACGGCGCCTGGCTGGTGCACGTCGCGGTCGACGATCCGGCCGCCGCCGACGCGGTCAGCGCCGCCGCGCTCGAGCGCCGCGTCTTCTGCGTACGCGCCGACGACCGCGACGCCGCGACCGCCTGGACCCCGGCGGTGGCCCGGTACGGTCCGCTCACCGTCGCGGTGCTCGGCGGCGGTGACCCGCGTCGGGCGATGGCGGTCCGGGACGCGATCCGGACCGCCCTGGTCGACGGCACGCTCCCCGGCGGCCCGGCACCGTCGGCGAACGGTGCCACCCCGGCCGACGCGGTGGGGGAGGCGACCGGGGCGAAGCCGGCCGAGGTGGAGGACGCCACGCCGACCCGACCAGTCGGCCGGGTCGCGCTGGTGGGGGCGGGGCCGGGCGACCCGGAGCTGATCACGGTACGCGGCCGGCGGCTGCTCGCCGAGGCGGACGTGGTGGTCGCGGACCGACTGGTACCCGGGCTGCTGCTCGACGAGTTGCGACCCGACGTCGAACTGGTCGACGCCACCAAGATCCCGCACGGGCCGGCCGCCACCCAGGAGGAGATCAACCGGGTGCTGGTCGACCGGGCCCTGGCCGGCGCCGACGTGGTACGCCTCAAGGGCGGCGACCCGTACGTCTTCGGCCGGGGCGGCGAGGAACTGCTGGCCTGTACGGCGGCGGGGATCCCGGTCACCGTGGTGCCGGGGGTGACGAGTTCGATCGCCGCCCCGGCCGCGGCCGGCATCCCGGTCACCCACCGGGGGGTGGCGCACGAGTTCACCGTCGTCTCCGGGCACCTGCCGCCGGACCACCCGAACTCGCTGGTCGACTGGTCGGCGCTGGCCCGGCTGCGCGGCACCCTGGTGGTGCTGATGGGGCTGAACAACCTCGCCGCGATCGCCGCCGCGCTGCGGGCGTACGGCCGGGACCCGCGGACTCCGGCGGCGGTGGTGCAGGAGGGGACGACCGGCGCCCAGCGGGTGCTCCGCTCGACGCTGGACGCGGTCGCGGCGGACGTCGTCGCCGCCGGCGTCCGGCCCCCGGCGGTGGTGGTCTTCGGCCCGGTGGTCGGCATCCTGGCCGGGCAGCCGGTCGGCACCGACTGACCGCCGTCGCCTCCCGCCACGGCTGAGCCGGTCGTACGGCCCGCATACCATCGCCGGATGCCGCACGACGACATCACCCGGGTCGACATCACCCTGGTCGACCCGGAGTCCGACCCCGCGAACCGCAGGTACCGCCGGATACGGGTCGCCGACGGCCGGGTTGTCCGGGAAACCTGGACCGGGCAGCGCAAGCCGCGGGTCACCACCATCGAGGGCGGTGACGAGCGGCAGACCTGGAACGCCTTCCGGAAGGAGAAGGACCGGCGGCTCCGGGAAGGCTTCGTGCTCGTCCGGGATCCGTCCGCCGCCGCCCCCGGTGAGGTGGTCCTGGAGTGGCTGAGCCCGTACCCGTCCACCAGCGACGCCTTCGACCTGCATCCGGACGGCGGCACGCTGGCGGTCGGCACCATGCTGGACCAGGCGTACGGCGCCGAGATCCGGCTCGTCGACCTCGCCACCGGCCGGGCCCGGCTGGTCCACCGCGAGCCGCCCGGCAAACGCCAGACCTTCCTGCACGCGGTGCTCTTCGACGCCGACGGCACAAACCTGGTGTACGCGCGCAACGAGCAGACCTGGCGGCTGGACCTGGCCACCGGGGAGAGGCGGCTGCTCGCGGACTACACCCGCCGGCACCCGGCCGACGAGACCATGAACCCGTTCTGCGTACACCCGGCCTGGGACGCCGCCCGGCGGCGCCTGCTGCTGTTCGACGCCGACCACACGGCCCGGGTGCTGGACGCGGCCGGTGGGACGCTGTTCGAACTCTCCATGGCCTCGCCGACGACCCAGTGCCGGGCCGGCGCGCTCTCGCGATCCGGGCGTCTGCTGGCCCTGTACCGCCCCAGCCGGGGCGTGACCTACCGGCACGCCGACGCGATCCACGACACCAGCAACCTCGTGGAGGTCTGGGACGTCGACCAGCGGAAACTGGTCCGGAGCATCCCGTTCCCGCACGAGATCGTGCCCCGGGCGCTCGGCTTCGACCCGACCGAGGAGCAGGTCGTCGCGGCGGTCCGGTACGCCGAGGGGCCGTGCGCTGTCTCGATCGAGACCGGCGAACTGGTGTGGGCGTTCACGAATCCCGGCGGCCGGACCGACCGCTGGGCCACCTGCTACGGCTGGGCCTACTCCCCGGACGGCAAGACGCTGGCGGTCGGCGGCGACCGGACGCGGGGGCTCGGTCTCTACTCCGCCGCCACCCGCGAACCGGCGGACGTGGCACCGCAGGGTGCGGACCGGCAACGGATCCACCGGCTGGTCCACTCCGCCGACGGCCGACTGCTGGCCGCGGGCGGCGACTGCGGTCGTCTGGTCGTCCGCAGACTCTGACGTCCGGACGGGCCCCCTTCTCACGAAGCGATGAGAAGGGGCCCCGTCCGGGCAGCTCACGCCTTGAGCATGTCGTCCAACAGCAGGGCGCAACGGATCAGCCCGAGGTGCGAGTACGCCTGCGGGTGGTTGCCCAGCCCGCGCTCGGAGATCGGGTCGTACTGCTCGGGGAGCAGGCCGGTCGGGCCGGCGGTGTCCACCATCTGGTTGAACAGCTCCTCGGCGTCGGCCCGTCGACCGGTCCGCAGGTACGCCTCGATCAGCCAAGAGGTGCAGATGTGGAAGCCGCCCTCCCGGCCCGGCAGGCCGTCGTCCCACAGGTAGCGGTAGACGACCGGACCGCTGCGCAGATCGGCCTCGATCTTCAGCACGGTGGCCAGGAACCGGGGGTCGTCGTTGGGCAGCAGCCCGGAGAGGCCGACCCAGAGCGACGAGGCGTCCATCTCCTCGTCCCCGTACGCGACGCTGTACGCGCCGGCGCCGTCGTGCCAGCCGTACTCGAGCACGTTGTGCCCGATCCGGTCCCGCAGTTCGACCCACTCCGGCCGGTCCCCGTCGCCGTGCCGGCGGACCACGTGCAGCGCCCGGTCGACGGTCATCCAGCACATGACCTTGGAGTACACGTGGTGCCGGGGTGGCAGCCGAGCCTCCCAGAGCCCGTGGTCGGGCTCGTGCCAGCGTCGGGCCACCGCCTCGACCATGTTCTCCAGCACCCGCCACTCGGTGTCGCGTACCGAGCCGCGCAGGTCGGCGACGGCCGCCAGCAGGTCCGCGATCGGGCCGAAGACGTCGAGTTGGAGCTGGTGGTTGGCGAGGTTGCCGACCCGGACCGGCCGGGAGCCGGCGTACCCGGGCAGGGTGTCGATGACCGCCTCGGCACCGAGTTCGTAGCCGTCCACGGTGTAGAGCGGGTGCAGCCGCTCCGGGTGCCCACCGGTGCGTTCGACGCAGCCGTCGACCCAGCGCAGGAAGCCCTCGGCCTCGGTCAGCGAGCCGAGGTCGACAAGCGCTCGCGCGGTCAGCGCGGCGTCACGCAGCCAGCAGTACCGGTAGTCCCAGTTGCGGACCCCGCCGAGTTCCTCCGGCAGCGAGGTGGTCGCGGCGGCGAGGATGGAACCGCTCGCCTCGTGGACCAGCCCGCGCAGCGTGAGTGCGCTGCGTGCGACGAGGTCGCGGGCGGTGTGCGGCAGCCGCAGCCCGGTCAGCCAGTCCCGCCACGGCTGCTCGGCCCGGGTCTGCCGCTCGTGCACCGGCACCCGGTGGTGGGCCAGGCTGTGCGAGCCGAACCGCAGCTCACAGGTGACCGAGCCGCCGGCGGCGGTCAGGTCGACGACCGCCTTGGCGGTCTCGTAGCCGCCGTCGTCGACGATCTCCCATTCGATGCCGGGGGAGTAGAGCGCGATCGGCTCGTTGGAGCCGAGCACCAGCAGCCCGTCGCCGAGCGGTTGCAGCTGCACCGCGACCTGGCCGAACTCGGGCCGGGGGGCGAAGGTCAGCCGGGCCCGGCCGGCGCCGCTGATCACCCGGATCAGCGTCGAGTCGCCGCTGATCACGGCGGGGCCGCTGGGTACGCCGACACTGGACGGCCGGTCCAGCCAGTCGGTGACGGTGAGCCCGGACCAGCGGGTCTCCACGGTCATCGTGCCGGTGCGGTAGCGCTGGCCGAGCGGCAGGCCGCCCCGTTCGGGGGAGATGCTGAAGTGCCCGGCCGGGTTGCCGCCGACCAGGTCGGCGAAGATCGCCGGCGAGTCGGGCTTGGGGTGGCAGAGCCAGGTGATGCTGGCCTCCGGGGTGACCAGGGCGACGGTACGCCCGTTCGCCAGCATCGAGTGCCGTTCGATCGGCACCGCGCGCTCGCCGAAGAGCCAGGTACGGCGTACCTCGAGCAGCAGCCCGAGGACCCGGGCGGCGTCGACCGGCTCGGCGATCCGGAAGTTCGCCCGGGTCTCACCGCGGCCGATCTTGATGCCGACGTCCGGCCCGTGCAGCTTGGCGAAGGCGTTCTCGTCGGTGACGTCGTCGCCGATGAAGAGCGCGGCACTCGCCGACAGTTGGGTACGCAGCTGCTCCAGCGCGGTGCCCTTGTTGGTGGGGATCACCGAGATCTCGATGACCTCCTTGCCCCGGGTCACCGTCACGTCGGCCCAGCTCGCCGGGCCGGCCTCGACCGCTGCCACGATCTCGGCGGCCACCTCGGGGTCCGCGCCCCGGGTGTGTACGGCGACGCTCGCCGGCTTGCTCTCCAGCCGTACCCGGTCCTTGCCGGCGACGATCCGGCGCAGCTCGTTGCGGAGCCGGGTGCGGACCTCGATCAGTTCGGGGGAGAGCCGTTCGACGAAGCCGACGTCGAACTCGGAACCGTGGCTGCCGACCAGGTGCACCTCGCTGGGCAGCCGGGACAGCGTGGCCAGGTCCCGCAGGGCGCGGCCGGAGACGACCGCGACCGTGGTCTGCGGCAGCGCGGCCAGCGCCCGGACCGCGGCGACCGACTCGGGCAGCGGGACCGCCCGGGTCGGGTCCTCCACGATCGGTGCCAGGGTGCCGTCGTAGTCGCAGGCGACCAGCAGTTGCGGGACCCGGGCGATCCGCCCGATCGCGGCCCGGAGCTGCGGGTCGATCGCGTCGAGGGTGCGCGGACCCCCGTCGGCCAGGGGAGCGGATGTCTTCACTCGTCCTCCGCTTCCGGGACACCCAACTCGTTGAGGAAGGAGCGGGCCCAGTGGCCCACGTCGTGGGTGCGCAGGTGGCGCTGCATGATGCGCATGCGGCGCCGGGCCTCGCCCTTGTCGACGTGGACCGCGCGCAGCAGCGCGTCCTTGACACCGTCCGGGTCGTGCGGGTTACAGAGGAATGCCTGGCGCAGCTCTGTGGCCGCACCGGCAAACTCACTGAGCACGAGGGCGCCGCCCGTGTCGGCGCGCGTTGCTACGTACTCCTTGGCCACCAAGTTCATTCCGTCTCGCAGCGGGGTCACCATCATGACGTCGGCCGCGCAGTAGAGCGCGGCAAGTTCACTGCGACTGTACGACTGATGGAGGTAATGGACGGCCGGCACACCGACTCGGCCGAATTCCCCGTTAATCCGACCAACTTCGCGTTCGACCTTGACCCGGAGTGCCTGGTAGTGCTCTACGCGTTCCCGACTTGGCGTGGCAACCTGCACCATAACCGCCTCGGGAACTGTCAACTTTCCGTCAGCCAGCAACTCGCGGAACGCCTTGAGCCGAAGTTCGATGCCCTTGGTGTAGTCGAGCCGGTCGACGCCGAGGATCACGGTCTTCGGGTCGCCCAGCTCGGTGCGGATCTGCTTGGCCCGGGCCTGCACGTTCGGGTCGAGCGCCATCCGTTCCATCTCGGCGACGTCGATCGAGATCGGGAAGGCGCCGGCCTTCACCTGCCGGCCGTCGACCTGGATCATCTGGCCCTCGTAGCGCAGCCCGAGCAGGTGCCGGGCCAGCCGGACGAAGTTCTGCGCCGCCAGCCGCTGCTGGAAGCCGACCAGGTCGGCGCCGAGCAGCCCGCGCAGCACCTCGGCGCGCAGCGGCATCTGCATGAACAGTTCGATCGGCGGGAACGGGATGTGCAGGAAGAAGCCGATCCGCAGGTCGGGTCGGAGCTCCCGGAGCATCGCCGGCACCAGCTGCAGCTGGTAGTCCTGCACCCAGACCGTGGCGCCCTCGGCCGCGACCTCCGCCGCGGCCTCCGCGAACCGGGCGTTGACCAGCCGGTACGCCTCGCGCCAGCGACGCTTGTAAGCGGGGGTCTCCACCGCGTCGTGGTAGAGCGGCCAGATCGTCGCGTTGGACTGGCCCTCGTAGTAGCGTTCGAGTTCCTCGGCGCTCAGCGGCACCGGGTGCAGCCGGATCCCCTCCAGGTCGAACGGTTCCGGAGCGGCGCCCACCCCGCCGGCCCAGCCGACCCAGGTGCCCTGGTGCTGGGCGAGTACCGGGTGCAGGGCGGTGACCAGGCCGCCCGGGCTCCGGCGCCACTGTTTCCCCTCGGGCGTGGTCACCTCATCCACCGGTAGACGATTGGCGACGACCACGAACGAGCTGCGTACGGTCACAATCAGTGCACCTCCGGTGATGACGGGTCCCACCGCTGAGCGTACTGAGCGTAGCTGCGGCGCCATGGTCCCCGGGTCACTACTACTGCCCTGCGGGACGACCCGGGGAAACCCCCGGGTGATCTTGAACACGACGGGCGCCCCGGGCCGACCCGCGCGCGGCACGGGCGGCGCGGTACCCGGGGTGATGTGGGCGCAGCCCGGCGGACCTGTCAGGATTGACGGTGGCGTTTCGCCCAGCCTCGTCCCGCGGTAGGCGGAAGCCGGCAGCGGGGTCGGCGGTGGGGCCGGCACCGTGGTCGGCGGAACCGGCACCGTGGTCGGCGGGGAATCCCGACGCTGTGGTCGGGTCGAAACACGTCATCAGGGATCCAACATCCGTGGGAGGTAGGCCGCACCGTGGCCCAGTACATCTACGTCCTGGAGAAGGCGCGCAAGGCGCACGGCGACAAGGTCGTGCTGGACAACGTGACGCTGAGCTTCCTGCCCGGTGCCAAGATCGGTGTGGTCGGGCCGAACGGCGCCGGTAAGTCCAGCCTGCTCAAGATCATGGCGGGGCTGGACCGGCCGAGCAACGGCGAGGCCCGGCTGATGCCCGGCTACACCGTCGGGCTGCTCGCCCAGGAACCGCCGCTGAACGACGCCAAGACCGTGCTCGGCAACATCGAGGAGGCGGTCGCCGAGACGAAGGCGAAGCTGGAGCGGTTCAACAAGATCGCCGAGCAGATGGCGACCGACTACTCCGACGAGCTGATGGAGGAGATGGGCCGGCTCCAGGAGGAACTCGACCACGCCGACGCCTGGGACATCGACTCCAAGCTCGAACTCGCGATGGACGCGCTGCGTTGCCCGCCGCCGGACGCCGACGTCACGCAGCTCTCCGGTGGTGAGCGGCGCCGGGTGGCGCTGTGCAAGCTGTTGCTGGAGGCCCCCGACCTGCTGCTGCTCGACGAGCCCACCAACCACCTGGACGCGGAGAGCGTGCAGTGGTTGGAGCAGCACCTCGCCAAGTACGCCGGCACGGTCATGGCGATCACCCACGACCGGTACTTCCTGGACAACGTGGCCGGCTGGATCCTCGAACTCGACCGTGGCCGGGCCGTCGGCTACGAGGGCAACTACTCCACCTACCTCGAGAAGAAGGCCGCCCGGCTGGCCATCGAGGGACGCCGCGACGCCAAGCTGAAGAAGCGGCTCAGCGAGGAACTGGAGTGGGTCCGGTCCAACGCCAAGGCGCGGCAGACCAAGTCCAAGGCCCGGCTCGACCGCTACGACGAGATGGCCAACGAGGCGGAGAAGACCCGCAAGTTGGACTTCGAGGAGATCCAGATCCCGCCGGGCCCGCGACTGGGCAACACCGTCATCGAGGTGAACGGCCTGCGCAAGGCGTTCGGCGACCGGGTGCTGATCGACAACCTCAGCTTCTCGCTGCCCCGCAACGGCATCGTCGGCATCATCGGACCGAACGGCGTCGGCAAGACCACCCTGTTCAAGACCATCGTCGGGCTGGAGCAGCCGACCGCCGGCACCGTCAAGATCGGTGAGACGGTTTCCCTGTCGTACGTCGACCAGAACCGTTCCGGCCTGGCCACGGACAAGACGCTCTGGGAGACCGTCTCGGACGGACTCGACCACCTGATGGTCGGCAAGGTCGAGATGCCGTCCCGGGCGTACGTCGCCGCCTTCGGCTTCAAGGGCCCCGACCAGCAGAAGCCGACCAAGGTCCTCTCCGGCGGCGAGCGGAACCGGCTCAACCTGGCGCTGACCCTGAAGATCGGCGGGAACGTCATCCTGCTCGACGAGCCGACCAACGACCTGGACGTCGAAACCCTCGGCTCGCTGGAGAACGCGCTGCTGGAGTTCCCCGGCTGCGCCGTGGTCATCTCGCACGACCGGATGTTCCTGGACCGGGTCGCCACCCACATCCTGGCCTGGGAGGGCGACGACGAGAACCCGGCGAAGTGGTTCTGGTTCGAGGGCAACTTCGAGGCGTACGAGAAGAACAAGGTCGACCGGCTCGGCGCGGACGCGGCCCGGCCACACCGGGTCACCTACCGCAAGCTCACCCGTGACTAGTCAGGTCGAGGCCGAACGCCCGTCGGTGGCCCGGTACGCCTACGAGTGCACGCTGCGCTGGTCCGATCTGGACGCGTACGGGCACATCAACAACGCGCGCTTCCTCACCCTCTACGAGGAGGCGCGGGTGGCACTGGTCTTCGCCGGCGGGCAGGCGGCCGGGGTGGGGTCGTTCTCCGAGGGTGTGGTGATCGCCCGACACGAGATCGACTACCTGCGTCCGGTCGGGTACGCCCTGCGACGGGCCGGTGTGGACCGGGCACCGACGGTACGGATCGAGATGTGGGTCGAGGACCTGCGGCAGTCCCGGTTCACCATCGGCTACGAGCTGTACGACGGCGACGTGCTGGCCAGCCGGGCGAAGTCCGTGCTCGTACCGTTCGACCTGCGGGAGCAGCGACCCCGACGGTTGACCGAGGCGGAGCAGGAGTTCCTGCGGCCGTACCTGGTCGAGCCGGAGGGAAGCGGTGGTGAGCGGGCCCGGGCGGCGCGGTGAGTGACCGTGACGAGCGGGTCGGGGCGGTGAGCGACCGGCACCGGCTCTCCGGACGTGCCGACGCCGGGGCGTTCCTGGCCCGGGTGGCCCGGTTCGATCCGGCCGCCCTGGTCCGGCTGCGCTCGACCGGTGCCGGTGCCGGTGCGGCCGGCCCCGCCGAACGTACCCAGCTCTGGGCGTGGCTGCCCTGGGGTGTGCTGGTCGGCCGGGTGGTGGCCGGGCCGGGACCGGGTGACGCCACGGTCTCGGCGGCCGAACTGCTCGCCGTACTGGGCCGCGACGACGCCACGCTGCCGCGCCGTCGGGACACCGACTGGCGCTGGCCGCTGCCCCCGAGCCCGGGTGTGGTGGTGGAACGGATCGCCGGAACCGAGTTGCGGCGGATCGCCGAGGCGGCGGCCGGGACCCTGCGGACGGCGGCGACCGAGGGGGTCGCCGGCCGGGCGGTGGGTCAGCGGGCGCTGCGGGACGCGCTGCTCGACCACGTCGCGGTGGTGGTGACCGGGCCGGCCTCGGCCGGGTCTGCGGCGGCCGGATCGGCCTCGGCCGGGTCTGCGCCGATCGGTTCGGCCGGTTCCGCCGGGTCGGCGCCGACCGCCGACACCGGGCGGATCGAGGTGTCGCAACGACTCGTCCAGGGAATCGTCCGGATGGGTTTTCTCGGTTCCCCCGGTTCGTCCGATTTGGACGCCGTACAGGTGCGAACCGTGGGCCGATGGGTGGGACTGGCGGCACCATTCGGAGTCGCTTGGTCACGGAACGCCAGCCAGTTCGCGATCCGGCCAGCGTAAGGTCCTCCGAACAGCCGAGGGGCGATGGTCCATTCAGCCTGGGCGTGTCGTTGGGGGGATGCTTCAAGCCGGCTGTCCGGGTACCGTCGGGCCTCGGATCCCACGCAACGTAGGCGCGTGGATCCGCTGGGGAGCGAGGTGCGCAAGCGATGCCGTGGTGGTCATGGCGTCCCGGCCACGCCGGTGGCGCTGAGCCGGAAACGCGAAGCAGGATTCCGTCGGAGGGTGCCGTCCGGGTCGGCCCGCCGGCCCCACGGGAGCCGGAGCATGATTCCCGGCCCAGGGACCGGGCCACGTTGACGGAGGGGCCCGCGGTCATCGCACCGGTAACGCTGCGCCGGGTGGCGGAGGCACTCGACCTGCTCGACATCCGTTATCTCGCGGACGGCGACGGCAGCCTGTTGGCGATGTGGGAGCGGCACGCGGTGCTCTTCGCCATCGAGGGGCCGGACGACGAGATCCTGGTGATGCGGGCCCGTCCACACTCGACGGTTCCGCCGGACTGGGCCGACCGGGCCTTCCGGGTGGTCAACGAGTGGAACCACACCCGGCGGTTCTGCAAGGCGTACGTCGGCGACCCCACCGAGCGGGGACAGTTGCCGATCTACGCGGAGCTGCAGGTGCCGCTCAGCGCCGGCGCCCACGACGCGTTACTGGTGGAGATGCTGGACTGCGGTGCCGCGGTGGCGACGACCTTCGTCGACTGGCTGCACGACGAGGGTGCCCTGCTGTAGGTCAGCCCACCGGTCCCGGGGTTTCGTCCATCGTGTTGACCATGAAGTAGGCGGCCCGCTCCAGGTACTGCCACAGGGTCTCGGCCTGCTCGGCCGGGAGGTCGAGACTGTCCACGGCCCGACGCATGTGGTGCAGCCAGGCGTCCCGCTCCACCGGTCCGACCCGGAACGGGGCATGACGCATCCGCAGCCGGGGGTGGCCGCGCTGGGCCGAGTAGGTGTTGGGGCCACCCCAGTACTGGGCCAGGAAGAGGGTCAGCCGCTCCGCGGCCGGACCCAGGTCGGCCTCCGGGTACATCGGCCGGAGCACCGGATCGGTCGCCACGCCGGCGTAGAACTCGTCGACCAGACGGCGGAAGGTCGGCTCGCCGCCGACCGCCTCGTAGAAGCTGGGGGCCGGGTCGACCTGTTCACGCTCGCCTGCGGGGTTCACGGGTCCATCCTGCCACCCGAGCCGACGATCCCGTGGTGTCGGAACCCCGCGCCGGGTGCGGGCTGCCTCACACCGGGCTGCCTTGCCGTGGCCGTGCGACGGCCCGACGGACCTTACCCCGGCCGTGCGACGGCCCGGCTGGTCAGACCGCTCCGATCCCGGCCTCGGAGGAGGGCGGCCGGGGTCCGGGGGGGCCGGTCAACGGGTGTTTCCCGGTCGGCGTCGCCGACGTCTCCGTACCGGTGGGTCGTGCCTCCCGGGCCCGCGCGATCGCGGCGGTGAACCGGTCCGGTTGTGGCCACCGGGCGGCCAGCAGCAGCATGAGCAGCACCCCGGCGACACTCCAGAGACCGACCACCCGGTGGAGCGGGAACCGCTCCGCGAGCACACCGGTGATCAGGACAGCGGTCCCCTGGATGGCCTGCATGCCGGTGTTCATCACGCCGAATGCCCGGGCCCGGTAACCGTCCGGGAGAGCCTGGACGAAGAGGGCGTTGGTCACCGGGATCAGGCCGGTCACCGCGAACCCGGCGACCGCCGCCAGCAGTGCCACGATCACCGGCGAAGGGCTCAACAGGGCCGGGACCAGAGCCAGCGGGGCGAGGACCGCGAACGGACGGATCAGTGCCTGACGCCGGGCCGGTCGGATGACCCGGCCGACCAGCAGGGCGCCCATGACGGAACCGGTCGGCACGGAGGCCATGATCAGCGCCTGGATGAGCTCCGGATGGTCGCCCTGCTTTTCGGCCAGATCGCTGGCCCAGGCGGCGGCGAGACCCTCGGGAACGATGGCGAACAGCATCGAGGAGAAGATCAGGATCGCGATCGCCCGGAGTGTCGGGGTCCCGAACACCAGGCGGAACCCGGCCGCGGTGTCCCGGAGCAGGTGGTTCGGAGTCTCCCGGGGAGCCGGCGGCCGGTGTCGTACCCCGGTCCAGATGATCAACGCGGAGAGCCCGAACATGACGGCGTTGATCAGCAGGGCGAGCCTCGGGCTGTACAACGCGATGGACGAGCCGGCGACGTACCCGCCGATCTGGGACGCCTGGCTGCTGCTGCTGAACAGCGACAGCCCGACCACCAGCCGGTCGCCCCGGAGGATCAGGGGCACCATCGCCGACCGGGAGGCCTGGCTCGGCGCGGCCGCCAGGGTGGACACGAAGAGCAGTCCGAGCAGTACGCCGACCGGCAGGTCGACGAGCGCGAGGACGAGGAAGAGCGGCATCCGGGCGAGGTCACAGACCACCATGACCGTCCGGTACGGGTACCGGTCGGCGAGCGTGGTGAGCAGTGGGCCACCGAGCAGCCAGGGGAGGTAACTCGTCGCGAACGCGGCGGCGGAGAGGGCGACCGAGTTGGTCTGCTGGAAGACCAGCATGGTGATCGCCGCCTTGGCGATGTAGTCACCGGCCCAGGTCAGCACCACGGCCAGGTAGACCGAGCGGAACTCACCCTCGGTGAACACCTCGCGGAAGGTAGCTGGCCGCTCAGGAACCTGTGTCTCCTCGGACACCGATGGGCCTCCATCGTTCTCGACCGCTGACCAATGTGATGGGGCTGCCGGGAACGTCAAACGTTCGGATCAGCGAGGTCTTCGTTACACTCCGACTGGGAGCTTGTCCTGGATTCTGCCCGATCGTATGACAACTGGCTAGGGCGAACGGGTAGATCGTCGCATCTCCGACTGGTCGAACGGACGATACCCGACCATCGACAAGGTACGCGACCCCTGTGCGACCGGCGGATGCCCGGCGCCGTTCGGTGCCGGAACCTCGTTGCCACGGGCGCGCCGGTTCCGGCGACGCACGGAGGGTGCGCCGGGAGGCGGCGGTGCGGGCAGGGTCCGGCCAGGTGTGCCGCCCTGCTGCGTGCGGAGCTTCCGCTCAGGTCGCGCCGCCCTGTCCGGTGCCGCCGTCCTCCGGGGGCGTGGCGGGACGCGGGAACATCCGGGTGGCCGCGATGCCGGCGGTGATGCCGGAGTTCTCCAGCGCCTCGGCAAGCCGGCGGCGCAGTTCCCGGGAGACCGGAAGCTGACCCTCGGCCGTGGTCTTGGCGACCGTACGGATCACCGCTCCGTCCACGGTGATCTGTTCGACTCCGACCACCTCGGGCGGCTCGACGAGTTCGGGCGCGAGTTCCGGGTCCACCGCGACCGACGCGGCGGCGGTCTTCAGCACCGCGGTCGCCTCCTCGGTCCGGGCGAAGCCGATCGGCATGTCGACGATGACCATCGCCCAGCCCTGGCTCTTGTTGCCGACCCGGATGATCTCCCCGTTGCGGATGTACCAGACCACACCCCGCGCGTCCCGGACCGTGGTGATCCGCAGACCCACCGACTCGACCACCCCGGTCGCCTCCCCGAGGTCGACGACGTCACCGACGCCGTACTGGTCCTCGAGCAGCATGAACAGGCCGGCGATCAGATCCTTGACCAGCGTCTGGGCGCCGAAGCCGAGGGCCACGCCGGCGATGCCGGCACTGGCCAGCAGCGGTGCGAGGTTGAAGCTGAGTTCGCTGAGGACCTGCAGGACGGCGATGGCGAAGACCACCGCGGTGGTCATGCTGCGCAGCACCGAACCGATCGCCTCGGCCCGCTGCCGGCGTCGTTCCGGATAGATCGCCTCCGGGTCGGGCGCGGCGGTGGGGATGCGCTCCCGCAGCGGCTTGAGCACCGCCGGGATCTTGCTCTCGGAGGTGCTCCGTACCAGCCGGTTGATGGTGCGGTGCAGCAGGTACCGGAGCAGGAACGCGAGCAGCAGGATGAGCAGGATGGTGAGCGGCTTGACGATCAGATAGTTGCTGCCCTCGGCGAACCACTCGGACTTCGTCCAGTTCCAGATCTGCTTGCACGCGAAGTCGTCCAGGCAGCTCGGCTCGGGATCGGGCGTCGTCTCGGCAGCCGGCATGCCGAGGACGGCGGCGGTCATCGTCGCGGGGTTCACGAATGCCTTAGTACCGTACGGCCGCCGGGTGCTGTCGCCCGACCCGCCAACCGGTGGCGGAGGTCCCGCTCATCCCGGGGGCCGGCCGGGTGGCGAAGGGGTCGGGCTCCCACCCGCGCCGGCCGGATCCGGGCCCGGCTGATCGGACGGAACCGGTCATCCTGCCACGCGACGTGAGAGCTTTCCGCAGGGACCCCCGATTAGTACGTGCATTCGCGGCACCTATCGGGGACTATTGGCGCACGGACGCCGGTGATCGGCCGGCGTCGGCCGCGATTCCGGTGGCCTGTCGGTCGATGCTGGCCGGAAACGGGCACCCGGAGCGCGGCCGGCATCGCCGGGCGACAGGGAGCGGACGAGACCACAGCCGAGAGGGTGAGCACGATGCCTGACATACGACCCACGGTGGGCTCTGGAGCTTTGGTGCTCAATGCCACTTACGAGCCGCTGTGTGTCGTTTCGGTGCGTCGAGCCGCGATCCTGGTCCTCTCCGCGAAAGCGGTCTGTGTGGCCGACGGGGAGGGCGTGCTGCACAGTGCCCGCAACGCGCTCCCGGTGCCGTCGGTGGTACGACTGACCCGCTTCGTCCGGGTACCCTACCGGACCCACGTCGGGCTCTCCCGGCGGGCCGTCTTCGCCCGCGACAACTGGCGCTGCGTCTACTGCCGCGGGCCGGCCGAGACCATCGACCACGTCTTCCCGCGCAGCCGGGGCGGCCGGCATGCCTGGGAGAACGTCGTCGCGGCCTGCGCCAGGTGCAACCACACCAAGGGCGACAAGACCCCCGCCGAACTGGGTTGGCGGCTGCACACCCTGCCGACCGCCCCGAAGGGGATGGCCTGGCGGGTGCTCGGGCACCGTGCCCCGGACCCGCGCTGGGCCGACTGGCTGGACCTGCGCGAGGCCGAGGCCGCCTGAGAGCCGTGGGAGACCGGCGGACGGTTCGACGGGCGGAGACCAGTTCACGGTCGGCGGGCGGAGACCAGGGAGGCGAAGACGACAACGTTGTCGGCGTACCCGGTGGACCCGCCCACCCACCGCCCACCGCAGGTGATCAGACGCAGCGCCGGTCGACTGAAGTCGCCGTAGACCCGGTCCACCGGCAGTTGCGACTTGTTGAACCGCTTGACCGAGTTGACCGCGAAGATCGCGACGGACCCGTCCTCCCGGGCGACCTCGATCTTCGTACCCGGGCGTAGTCCGCTGAGGCCGTGGAAGACGGCCGGTCCGGTCGTCGTGTCGACGTGGCCGACGATCACCGAGGGCCCGTACTGGCCCGGGGTCGGGCTCTGGTCGTACCAGCCGGCCTCGTCGCGGCGGTCCGACGCGGGCACCTCGATGGTGCCGTCGGCCGCCACTCCGACCGGGTGGACCGGTGCGGCCAGGCCCAGCGCCCGGATGTCGATCTCCACCGGTGGACTCGACTCGAGTACCGGGAACTTCCGGGGCGGCGCCTGGGCGCCGAAGATCAAGCCGCTCGGCAACAGGGTGATGCCGGTGACGTGCTGGACGCCGAAGGCGGTGACGAGCAGGCCGATCAACAGCGTGACGATCGGCACCGGGCCGGGCCGGCGCGTCCGCCGCCGCACCGATCCGCCCCGGTCGGGCCGGACCGCCGGTACGACGTCCAGCGTGCCGGGCGGGGTACGGTCCTGCGGATCCGGGCTGGTGACGCTCGCCGCGGTGGCCTGGCGGGCGGTACGGGCCACGACCCGGCCGGCGCGCCGCCGCCACCGGTCGGCCCGGCTCCGCCAGCGTGCGGCCCGGCCCCGCCACGTGCCGTCGGCCGTGGAAGAGCGGGTCATCTTCGCTCCGAGTCAGTCAGCTGCTCCGGGTCGACACCGGGTCACCGGACCGCGATCGTCCGGCTCCCGGTCGACCCGGATTCCAGGGGCGGATCGCCGGGCGCCGGTCAGCCGCCCAGTTCGCTACGCCGACGCTGCCGGCCGAACAGCCCGAAGCCGACCCCGAGCGCGACGATGCCGAGCCCGCCGACCACGATCAGCGGACCGGCCATACCGCCGGCCGTGCCGCCGCCACCGGTGGCCGGACCCTGACTGCCCTGGCTCATGTTGACCACGGTGAGCGTGGTGGTGGCCCGGTCGTTGTTCGGGCAGTGCAGGTTCACCGCGTACGGGCCGGGAGCCTTGTTGCCCGGAATCGTCACCGAACCGGTGAGGAAGCCGTTGTCGGGCCGGACGACGACCCGGCCGAACGCGTCCGACTGGACGTTCGCCTGCTGGTTGTTGGCGTTGTCGCAACTCGCCCGGAGGTTGACCCGGGTGCCCACCTGGGCGGTGTTCGGGGTGACCTCCACGAAGGTGTTCGGTCCGGCCCAGGCCGGTGCGGCGTGACCGCCGAACGGCCCCGGCAGCGCGGCGGCGACGAACACGCCGGCGGCGATCGTGCGGCCGACGATCCTGGCAGCGTTCATGGCTCCTCCCCTTCCGGCCCTCCCGGCGGGCGTGCCGCCGGTGCCCGCCGCACGCCGTCTGCGGCAGGTCGGCGGCGGCCGTCCGTCCTGACCGGTGTTCCCACCGGTGCGGCGGACACACGCCGCCGGGCCCGCCGAGGAGCGGCAACCGGCGGCGCAGCGCGGCACGGCGGGTCCGGAGCGGTAGCCGGTCGGTTCAGCGCGGCACGGCGGGTCCGGAGCGTGGGGCGGGGCGGTGGCCGGCGGCTCAGCCGGGCGAGGTGTCGGCGCCGGCCGGGGCGTCGGTGGTGACCGCTGTGCCCGGCGGGGCCGGTGGGTCGGGGCGGATCGGCTCCACCGGATCCCAGGCGAGCGGGCTGGAGAGCACCATCGTGCTGGACGGCTGCCCGTACGGGGCGAGTCGGTCGATCACCCGCTCGAACGCCTCGATCGAGCCGGTCGCGACCTTCAGCAGACTGCACGCGTCACCGGTGATCCGGTGCACCTCCAGGATCTCCGGCCAGCCGGGCACGGCGGGGTCGCGGAGGATGCAGCGCGGTCCGTAACAGGACATCCTGATCATCGCCACCACGTTCCGCCCGGCCCGGGCCAGGTCCACGTGCGCGTGGTATCCGGTGATCACCCCGGACTCCTCGAGTCGGCGTACCCGCTCGGCGACCGCGGGCGGGGAGAGGTGGACCCGACGGGAGAGCTCGCTGTAGGAGAGCCGGGCATCGGCCTGCAACTCCCTGAGCAGGGACCAGTCCATCTCGTCCACGATCCGACCACCCTCCGTACCGTGGGCCAACAATCCGTTGACCACCTTACGAACGTTAAGCGATCAGCCCGAATCACCGAACGACCCGTAACCCTGGCGCGTCAATCGCCGTTGGTCCGGCATTCCGTTCCGTGGCCCGACGGAGAGATCATCACCTTGTCCGGGCCGGGTCACCCCAGCTCCCGGGGTACGAGAGAGGCGAGGCGATGAGAACAACCCCGCGACAGCGGCTTGCCGAGCGGCCACGGGTCCGGCCGGCGAGTGCCGAACAACGGCTCGCCCGGGCGGTGGCCAACCACGGCGAGCCGACCCTCGAGTTCACCGAACCGCTGCCGTACGACGCGTACGTGCACGCCACCACGCTGCACAGCCTGCAGCAGACGCTGAGCCGGGACCCCGGCGAGATGTCGTTCCTGATGATCAGTCAGATCATGGAGCTGTACTTCGGGCTGACCTGCTTCGAGCTGCGGGAGGCGCGGGAGCGGCTACGTGCCGACGACGTCTGGGGCGCCCTGGCGCCGCTGCGCCGGGCCGGGCTGCACCTGGAGGGGCTGAACGCGGCCTGGCGGGGACTGCGCTGGATGACCCCGGCCGACTTCAACCGGTTCCGGAACCTGCTCGGCGAGGGCTCGGGGTTCCAGTCCGCGATGTACCGCCACCTGGAGTTCCTGCTCGGCCTCAAGACCGAGTCGCTGGTCCGGCCGTTCCGCCGGCAGCCGAAGGTCCACGCCGAGCTGGTCGAGGCGCTGCGCACGCCCAGCGTCTGGGACGAGGTGACCGCGCTGCTGGCCCGGCAGGGTCGGGACATCCCGGCCGACCTGCTGGACCGGGACTTCGCCGCCGAGGTGGCGCCGAGCCCCGAGGTGGTCGCGGCCTGGGTGGAGATCTACGCCGACACCGGGCCGGAGAACCACCTCCGCCTGCTGGGCGAGGCGTTGACCGAGATCGCCGACCAGTTCGACGACTGGCGTCACCACCACCTCAGGGCGGTACGCCGGACAATGGGCGCCAAGGTCGGCACGGGCGGCTCGGCCGGTGCCGCCTGGCTGCGGCGCAGCATGGACCGGGAGGTCTTCCCGGAGCTGTGGGCGGCGCGCACCGAGATGTGACCGGTCGACCGCCGGCGGCAGGGTGGGCGGCCGGGCGAGGCGCCGGCGGTGACCGGCGGGTGGCAGGGTGAGGCGACCGGCGGTGACCGGGCGAGGACAGAACGGGAGCGAGACAGCATGACCATTCCGGGTGAGGAGACCGCGCGTCGGCTCGACGAGGACGACCGCGGCCACCGGGACCTGTTCCACGTACCGCCGGCCGAGGGGGGCCGGTACGCCGAGGCGGCGTACCTGGTCGGCAACTCCCTCGGGTTGCAGCCCAAGGGAGCCCGGGCCGACCTGCTGGCCGAGCTGGACGCCTGGGCCACCCGGGCGGTGACCGGCCACTTCACCGGCCCCCGGCCGTGGGTGCCGTACTACAGGCTGCTCACCGCGCCGAGCGCGAAGCTGGTCGGGGCACGGCCCGCCGAGACCGTGGTGATGAACTCGCTCACCGTCAACCTGCACCTGCTGATGGTGTCGTTCTACCGCCCGACCCCGGGCCGGGACCGGATCCTGATCGAGGACGGCGCCTTCCCGTCGGACAGCTACGCCGTACGCAGCCAGGCCCGGCACCACGGCCTCGACCCGGACGAGGTGGTGGTACGGCTGCGTCCCCGCCCGGGCGAGGAGACGCTGCGGACCGAGGACGTGGTCGGGTACCTCGACCGGGAGGGGCACCGGGTGGCGTTGGTCCTGCTCGGCGGGGTCAACTACCTCACCGGAGAGGTGCTGGACATCCCGGTGATCACCGACGCCGGCCACCGGGCCGGTGCGCTGATCGGCTGGGATCTCGCACACGCGGTCGGGAACGTGCCGCTCGCCCTGCACGACTGGGACGTCGACTTCGCCGCCTGGTGCACGTACAAGTACCTCAACTCGGGGCCGGGTTCGCTGGCCGGGGCGTTCGTCCACGAACGACACCTCGGCGACCCGGCGGTCAACCGGTTCGAGGGCTGGTGGGGCACGGACGAGGCGACCCGGTTCGAGATGGCTCCGGTCTCCCGCCCGCCGGCCACCGCCGACGCCTGGGTGATCTCCAACCCTCCGGTGCTGGCGATGGCCCCGATGCGTACCTCGTTGGCGATCTTCGACGAGGTCGGGATGACCACGCTGCGGGCCCGCAGCCTCCGGCTGACCGGCTATCTCGAAGACCTGCTCGACCGGATCACCCCGACCCGGCCGATCGAGGTGATCACCCCCCGGAACCCGGAGCGGCGCGGCTGCCAGCTCTCCGTCCGGGTCGGCCGGGGTGGCGCGGCCGAGCTGACCAAGCGGCTCTCCCACGAGTACGGCGTACTCGTCGACGACCGGGAGCCGGACATCATCCGGTTGGCGCCGGTGCCGCTGTACTCGACGTACCACGACTGCTGGCGTGCGGCCGACGCGCTGGCGCACCTCGTCGAGGAGGGGTAACCCGTCCCAAGGTGAGCCGATCTCGGCTCTGGTCTGGGAAGTGACGCGCCGAAGGAATCGACGTACATCCGACGCAACCTTCCCTGGCTACAGACTGTCCTCTATATGTTCCGGAAAACGTCACAACCCGGCACAGGAGGACAGATGACAGCAAGATCGACAAGGTGGGGCGGCGGTCTGCTGACCGCCGCCCTTGTCGTATCGATCGGCGGGCTGGCCGGCCCGGCCGGCGCCGCACCCGGCGCAGACGAGCCGACCCGGGGCACACCGACTCACCAGGCGGTCCAGCCGGCCCGCACGGTCACCCTGCTCACCGGCGACCGGATCACCGTGAACCGGCACGGCAACCCGTCGGTCCGGCCCGGCCCCGGTCGGACCGGCATCCCGATCCAGGCGTACCGGCGCGACGGGCGGCTGCACGTGGTGCCGGCGGACGCCGTACCCCTGGTCCGGGCCGGCCAGGTCGACGCCCGGCTCTTCGACGTCACCACCCTGCTGGAGTTCGGCTACGACGACCGCCGTACCGACCTGCCGCTGATCCTCACCTCCGGAGCCTCTGGAGCCTCCGGAGCCTCTGGAGTCGCCAGCGCAGGCGGTGCGGCGCGGAGTGCGGCGGTGGCCCGGCGGCACGGCGCCGAGGTGGTACGGGAACTGTCGGCGGTCGACGGCGCCGCGGTCCGGGCGGCCAAGCCACGGCTGGCCGACCTCTGGCGGGACATCGCCGGCGGGGCGGGGGACGCCGGTGCGCGCCGTGGACTCTCCACCGTCTGGCTCGACGGGCTGCGCAAACCCACCCTGGAACACAGCGTGCCGCAGATCGGCGCACCCGCCGCCTGGCAGGCCGGACTGGACGGCGCCGGCGTCACCGTCGCGGTACTCGACAGCGGAATCGACGCCGACCACCCGGACCTCGCCGGGCAGGTGGTCGGGCAGGCGAACTTCACCGAGGGCGAGGAGGACGACCTCGACCGGTACGGACACGGCACCCACGTCGCCTCGACCATCGCCGGCACCGGCGCCGCCTCCGAGGGACGGAACCGGGGCGTCGCGCCCGGCGCGAAGCTGCTCGACGGCAAGGTCTGCGCCGAGTTCGGCTGCGCCGAGTCGTGGATCCTCGCCGGCATGCAGTGGGCCGCCGAGCAGGGCGCCACGGTGGTCAACCTCAGCCTGGGCGGCATGGACGGCCCCGAGGTCGACCCGGTCGAGGAGGCCGTCAACACCCTCACCGCCGAACACGGCACGCTCTTCGTGATCAGCGCCGGCAACGCCGGAGCCGAGGGCACCGTCGGCTCGCCGGCCAGCGCGGACGCGGCGCTCGCGGTCGGCGCGGTCGACCGCGACGACAACCTCGCCGACTTCTCCAGCCGGGGACCCCGGGTCGGCGACGGCGGCCTCAAACCAGAGATCACCGCCCCGGGTGTGGAGATCGTCGCCGCCCGCAGCTCCGACGCCTTCCCCGGCGAGACCCCGGAGCCGTACGTCGCCGCCTCCGGCACCTCGATGTCCGCGCCGCACGTCGCGGGCGCGGCGGCGATCGTCGCGCAGCGGTACCCGCAGCTGCGGGGCCCGGCGTTGAAGGCGACCCTGATGGCCGCCGCGGTGCCCCACCCCGACCTGAGCGTCTACGCGCAGGGCGCCGGACGGGTGGACGTGGCCCGGGCGGTCAACCAGACCCTGGTCACCGACCCGCCGAGCATCGGCTTCGACCGGCAACTCTGGCCGCACGACGACGACAGCCCGGCAACCGAGACCGTCACCTACACCAACAGCGGGACCAGCCCGACGACGCTCGACCTCGCGGTCACGGCGACCGGACCGCAGGGCGCACCGGCCCCGGCCGGAATGTTCACCCTGAGCACGTCGACGGTGACCGTGCCGGCCGGTGGGACCGTCGAGGTGACCGTCACCGCCGACACCCGGATCACCGGTCCGGACGGCCACTACACCGGACGGCTGGTGGCCAGCGCCGGCGGGACCCCGGCCGTGCAGACCCCGTTGGCGATCGACCGTGAGGTGGAGAGCTACGACGTCACGGTGACACACCGCAACCGGGCCGGCGCCGAGACCACCAACTACCGGACCGCGCTCTTCGCCGACGACGGCGTCGGCCTCCGGGCGTACGACGCCTTCTCCGACACCGGTACGGCGACCGTGCGGCTGCCGAAGGGTCGTTACACGCTGCTCAGTTTCGTCGGCGAGGACGAGCCGGCGGAGCAGGACCCGGAGCATCCCGTCCACCAGACCAGTCTGCTGGCCCAGCCCACCCTGGAGGTGGCCGGGGCGACGACGGTGACGGTGGACGCGGCCAAGGCCGGCGAGATCGCGGTGACCGTGCCCCGGGCCGACGCCGAGCGGTACTTCGCCGAGGTCAGCGCCGAGCTGCAACGACCTGAGGCGATCGCCGGCTTCAGCCTGCTCGGCTTCGTCGGCGACACCCTGTACGCCGGCCAACTCGGCGACAGCGCCCCGGTGGACGGGTTCGCCAGCCGGGTCTCCGGCGTCTGGGCCGAGGTCGACGAGGAGGGTTCGCCCGCCGGCAGCCCGTACCTCTACCAACTGGGCTGGTTCCGCGACGGCGGACTGTTCACCGGCCTGACCCGGACGATCCGTCCTGCGGACCTCGCCACCGTCAGGTCGCGGTACGCCCGGCACGTCACCGCACCCGACAGCGGCGCCTGGACCGGCGACACGGCGATCCTGCCGGGTGTCATCGAGAGCGGCTGGACGGCACTGATGCCGTTCACCACCCCGTTCGAACGGACCGACTACTTCAACACCGACGGCGGCGTCCAGTGGGATCGGATGTTCGAGGAGTGGGTCCGCGGCGAGGACGGCTGGGAGGAGACCTTCTCCTTCTACGAGGAGAGCGGGCTGCGCTACCGGCCCGGCACGGTCACCCGCGCCCAGTGGAACCAGGGCGTCTTCGGGCCGTCCCTGGCCCAGCCACGGTGGCCGGAAGCCTGGGTCAGCCGGCTCGGGGACGAGATCCTGGTGGCACCGCCGATGTTCGGTGACGGCGCCGGCCGTCCCGGCGGTTCCCGTATCGACTCGGCGTCGGTGACGGTGTACCGCGACGACGTGAAGATCGGCGAGTCCCCCGAGACCGGTGGCATCTTCGAGGTCCCGGCCGCCGAGGCCGGCTACCGGGTCGAGGTGAAGGCGGAGCGGGGCGCCCCGTTCACCCACTCCACTCGGGTCGAGGGGACGTGGACCTTCCGGTCCGGGCACGTCACCGGAGAGGAACCGGCCCGACTGCCGCTGTCCAGTGTGCGGTTCAGCCCACCGCTGAACCAGGCGAACGCCGCCCCGACCGGCCGGTGGTTCGGCATCCCGGTCTCCGTCGAGCGGCAGCCGGACTCCGGAGCCGCCGGTGTCCGGTCTCTCAAGGTGGACGTCTCGTACGACGATGGTCGTACCTGGCGCAAGGCCACCGTGCTGGCGTTCGGCGGCAGCGGGGTGGTTCTGGTCCAACACCCGGACCGGGCCGGTTTTGTCTCGCTCCGGGCGGACGCCACCGACCGGGCGGGCAACACCGTGCGGCAGACGGTGATCCGGGCGTACGCGATCACCCGCTGACGGGCAGCCCATCCGTGGGACCGGTGGGGCCGGCGCGTGTCGGTCCCACCGGGGGCTGCTCCGGGGCGACGTCTCCGGCCGGCCGGTCCGCTGGGTCGGCCGGTCAGGGTGGTGGTCGGGGGGCGTGTTTGTGGTGCGGCTCGGGGGCCGTGTTGTGCTGGGGCCGGGGGCCGTGTTGCGGTGGGGGTCGGGGGGGGGGGGG
>NZ_JBDPLT010000060.1:0-50814 GCF_039871775.1 Plantactinospora sp. B5E13 | reverse complement strand
GATCGGTCGGTCCGGGTGACCCACCCGACCCGACCGATCCGGCCGACCGCCCGCTCAGAGCTGGGCGAGGGTGCCCTCGTACATCTTGTTGATCTCGTCGGCGAAGCTGGTCTCCACGGCCTTCCGCTTGATCTTCATCGAGGGTGTCATCTCGCCGTCCTCGACGGTCAGTTCACGGGGCAGGATGGCCACCCTCTTGATCGTCTCCCAGCGGTTGAGCTTGGTGTTCAGGTCGTCGACGTACCCCTCGACCAGGCTGCGCACCTCGGCCGACGCGACGAGTTCGGCGTACGGACGCCCGGCGAGCGGTCCACCGGCGGCCCAGGCGGCGATCGCGTCGGCGTCCAGGCTGACCAGCATCGTGCAGTAGTTGCGGGCCTGGCCGATCACCACCGCCTGCGCGGTGTACGGGCAGATGGCCTTGAACATCCCCTCGATCGCCGACGGCGCGATGTACTTGCCGCCGGAGGTCTTGACCAGGTCCTTCTTCCGGTCCGTGATGGTGAGGAAGCCGTCGTCGTCGAGTTCGCCGATGTCACCCGTGCGGAAGAAGCCGTCCGAGGTGAACGCCGCCGCGGTCTCCTCGGGCAGGTTGTGGTAGCCACGCATCACCGGCGCGCCCCGGAGCAGGATCTCGCCGTCGGAGTCGATCCTGCACTCCAGGTCCGCGATCGCCTGACCGACGGTGCCGATCTTGAGCCTGCCGGGCCGGTTGACGAAGTTGGCCGCACTGCTCTCGGTGAGACCGTACCCCTCGTAGATCGGCAGCCCGGCGGCGGCGAAGAACCCGGCGATCTCCTTGCTCAGCGGCGCGGCGCCGGAGACCAGTACCCGGATCCGGCCACCGAGCCGGGCCTGGAGCTTGCTGAACACCAGCTTCTCCGCGATGCCGTAGCTGATCCGCAGGCCGGCGGAGACCGGTTGACCGGCCTGCTCCAGGGCGACCTTCCGCCTGCCGGTCCGTACCGCCCAGGCGAAGATCTTCGCCTTGGCCCCGCCGCCGGTCTGCGCGGTGGTGACCGCGCGGTTGTAGACCTTCTCGTAGATCCGGGGCGCGCCGCACATCAGGGTCGGCTTGACCAGGCCGAGCAGCTCGACCAGCTTGTCGAGTCGACCGTCCACGTACGTCGGCAGCCCGACGTGGATCACGCCGCAGAGCAGGGTCTTGCCGAACGAGTGGGACAGCGGCAGCCAGAGGTACTGCAGGTCGTCGGGCTCGAGGATGCCGATCGTCCCCTGGGCGACCCCCTCCCAGCACCAGCCGGCGTGCAGCAGTTCCACACCCTTGGGCCGGCCGGTGGTGCCGGAGGTGTAGATCAGGGTGGCCAGCCGGTCCGGGGAGATGTCGGCGACGATCCGCTCGATCAGGTCCGGATCCTGTTCCAGCGCGAGCGTGCCCTGCACCTCGAGGTCGCCGAGGGTGAGCTGGGTCGGGCTGGCCTCGGGATCCGCGGGCCCGTCCATCAGCACCACGTGGGTCAGCGCGGGCAGGTCCGCGGCGGCGACCTTGGCGGCCTGGGCGGCGTTCTCCGCGATCAGGATCTTCGAGCCGGAGTCGGTGAGGATGTAGGCGGTGTCCTCCGGCTCGGTGGTCGGATAGACCGTTGTGGTCGCGCCGCCCGCGCACATGATCCCGAGGTCGGCGAGCACCCAGTCGAGCCGGGTGTTGGCCGCGATCGCCACCCGGTCCTCGTGGTCGACACCGAGACCGCGCAGTCCGGCGGCGATGGCCTTCGCCCGCTGGCCGACCTGCGCCCAGCTGAGCCAGATCGGACCGGAGTCGTCGGGCGCGGGATGGGCGAAGGCGTCCCGGTCGGGGGTGGCCGAGACACGTTGCAGGAACATGTCGGGGATGGACCGGTACGGGATGTCGAGAGACATTGGGGGATAGCCTCCGGATATCGTGGCGTGACGGTGATCACGTTAAATCGCGGTTACCAGAGAGTATTGGCTCTTCCGGCCGCTCGGCTAGTGCTGATCGGACCGAGCCGGTACGGCTGGACGGACGGTAGGTCGAGGCCGTCCCGGTGCTGGCTCTTCGTGCTGGTCTGTTCACGAACTGTCGACATTTGCCGGGAGTGGCAAACCCTTGTCGGCCCGTCGCGTCTCTAAGCTATCCAGGCGTCGGCCCAGGCCAGTCGATCGGCGGACGAGGTCCCGCGGCCCCTGGTCGACACATTTCCGCGACAGACCACCCCCCCCGGGTACGAGGAGAGAACGTGTCCATGGACGAATTCGGTTGCGGCGAGGCGGCACCGGGGCACGTCATCCACCTGCGGGTCGCCGTACCCACGCTGGACGCCGCCACCGATCTGGCCGCGTTGCTCACCGAGTCCCTGGCCTTCCTGCCGGAACTCGACGCCGGCGAGGTGACCGTCTCGGCGGAGGACGCCCAGCACGAACGGTTCCGGGTGTTCTGCGACCGGCGGCTGCCCGGTGGCGGCCGGTGCGGCGAGCGTGAGGGACACGGCGGCTCCTGCCGGTCCGGTCCGCCCGGAACCGGTCCGGGACAGTGGCCCGGGTTCGTCGAGATCAGCCCGGCGCCACCCCGGTTCCGGACCGGCGTACCGGTGCGGCTGCAGGGCCGACTGTGAAACCGTGTCCCACGATCGCGACGAGGTAGCGCGGGAGTTCAGTTCCCGCGCCAGCTGACGGTGGTCACCCCGACCAGTTCGTTCACCGCGACCCGGTCCTCGGTGGCGAGGATCCGGACCATCCGCTCCGCCTCCGGCAGGGACACGTGTCGGCCGGTCGACGTCTCCGTCGCGGGGTCCGGGCTCTCCAGCCAGAGCCGGCCCCGCTCCCAGCGCATCTGCACCGCCGCGTCGGAGCGGCCGACGTAGCAGATCCAGGCGCCGGTCCGGACCGGCATCCGCCGGACCATCTCGACAGCCTCGGCGGTTTCGAGGGGCACCGCCCGGTCCTGCAGACCGGCCGGGTGCTGCCAGGTCGCCTCCACCAGCCCGGCCTCGGGTGTCGGCTCGGCGGCCGGTGCCGTCGCACCCCGCAGCCGACGTACCAGGGTCATCCCGTCCCGACGACCGACCCGCAGTTCGGTGCCGTCCGGGAA
The DNA here is from genome assembly GCF_039871775.1 of Plantactinospora sp. B5E13. Taxonomy (NCBI): domain Bacteria; kingdom Bacillati; phylum Actinomycetota; class Actinomycetes; order Micromonosporales; family Micromonosporaceae; genus Plantactinospora; species Plantactinospora sp. B5E13. Next base: position 47,744 of record NZ_JBDPLT010000060.1, on the reverse strand, counting down.
ACCGCCGACCAGGGTGTCCCAGTCCCGTCGTACCGTCACCGACGCCCCGTCGACGGTGACCCGGACCCGGATTCCGACCGGCAGCCACGGCAGGTGCAGACCGGTCAGCCAACTCGCCGCAAGGGTGCCGTCGGTCAGCGCGAACGGGCCCCGCCAGGCGTCGGGGACCGCCACCTCGACCGGTATGTCGTCCTCGACGACGGGCGGAACCGCCGCGAGCCGGCCGAACCGCCGACGCCGCAGGGTCAGCGGAACGAAGATCCGGGTGCCGGTGCTCCCGTCCCACCGCACCGGTAGGTCGTGGTCGCGCAGTGCGGCCGCCACCTCCTCGCCGATCTCGACCGTGGCCGGCCCGTCGAACAACCCGTACGCGAGGTACACCCCGCCGCCCTCGACGCCGCGCTCCGCGTCCTGCTGGTGGTAGAAGGTGTAGCCGCGTCGCTGGTCCCGCTCGTCGGCCTCGTCGCGGATCTCCTGGACGCCGCAGTTCTGGCAGCAGGTGAAGTCCTCCCGGGCGACGATGCCGGCGCTGTCCAGGGCGCGGAAGGCGAGGGTGAGCCGGTCGCTGTCGGTCGGCCCGGGAAACTCCGCCTGGGCGGCGAGATGTGCGGCCAGTTCACGGGCCGTGACCTCCCCGGCCCAACGGCGGACCACGTCCCGGTTCGCCTCGTCCTGGAAGTGGTACCCGGTCTCCTCGACGATCGTCGCGTACGGCAGGACGCCGAGCGCCACCTGCTGCCGTACGAACGCCTCGACCACCCCGCGGATGTCGTCCGTCTCCTCGTCAGTCTCCACGGCCGCGAACGCTAACAGCCTCGACCGACAGCCGTCGGCGAGCGATGTCACGGTCACGTCCCGCGGCGACCTCGACGCCACTTTCCCGCCGCCGGCGATGCCACGGTCGCGGGCGGCGGCAGCGCGACGGCCGCACCGCCAAGGGGGCGGTACGGCCGTTCGTCGGGGCAGGTTGCTCAGTCGTCGTCCCGGTCGTCGTCGTCATCGTCGTCGTCCCGGTCGCGGTCGTCCCGGTCGTCGTCCCGGTCGCGGTCGGTCTTGACGATGTCGCCGGTGCTGGTGTCGACGTCGACCTCGACCTCCCAGCCGTCCTGCTGGATCTCCACGCTCCAGACCGTCCGGCCGTGTTCCCGCTCCCGCTCGACCTCGTCGACCCGGCCGCCGCCGGCCTGGCCGAGCGCGATCTCCACCGCGCGTTCCCGGCTGATCGGATCGTCCGTGCCGGGGCTGGTGGTGCTGGGAGCACCGGTCGACGGGCCGCCGGTCGAGGTGGTGGCGGTCGACGGGCCGCTGGTCGACGGGGCGGCCCGAACGGTGCCCGGCTCGGTAGCCGGCGCGGTGGCCGTGGCGGTCGCCACCGGTGCGGCGCCGAGCCCGCGTTCGCCCTGCTCCGCCGCGTTGGCCCCGATCGCGGTGCCGACGACGGCGAGTACGGCGAGCGCACCGCCGATGCCCAGGACCATCGTGTTGCGCCGGATCATGTCCCCTCCTCGGTGCTGAGTCCTCTGTGCTGTCACCCTCAGAGGTTCGCCCGAGCGGGGATAGCGGCGCACTGTGCGAATGCTAAGCCGAGGTAAAGATCCGGCCCCGCCGGTCAGCCGGCGTGCGGGGCCGGCATCGGCAGGTGGGCCCGGGTCAGCAGCAGGTTGACGGCCGCGACACCGGTCAGCACGGCCAGCACGACCAGCGCCGACATCATCGGCGGCAGCACCGTCGCCGTCGGGGCCAGCACGAGCAACCCGACCAGACCGACGATCTGGGGTCGGTCCAGCCGGGCGAAGACGATCCGGTCGAGCAGCAGCCGGCCGAACAGGAACAGTGCGGGGCCGCCGAAGATCAGCATCGCCGTCGCGGCCGGCGTGGCGCCGAACGGCCGGGCGATGACAAGCTCGTTGGCGGCGGCCGTTCCGAGGATGCCGCTCACCAGGACCAGGTGGACGAGGGCGGTCAACTGGCTACGCCGCCACGGGTTCGACGACTCGGCGATGCCGCTGGTCATCAACTCCCCGGCACGGTGGATGTAGATCCGCCAGATCAGCACCGTCGTGCCGAACACCACCGCGAGGGCGAGGGTGTCGGCGAGCCGGTGCGCACTGCCGCTGTACGCCCGACCGGTCAGGAAGATGGCGACCCCGAGCGCGATGATCACGAACTGCCGGTACCGCTCGGAGACCCGCTCACCCACCTGCACCGGCGGCGGGGCGAGCCGCTGCCGGGCCCACGGTGTCGGCCAGCTGAGCAGCACGCCGAGCATCTCCACCGCCGCCGCCACCGTCCAGAGCGCCAGCCGCACCTGTTGCGGCAGCAACGCCCCGACGATCCACGGCACCGCGGCGAGGAGTACCCAGAAGAGCACCCGGGGCGGCCGCCCCCGGACCGGCTCCGGCGCCCGCGCCCGGGCCAGCAGCACCAGGTTGTACGCGCCGCTGCCGACGTGCGTCGCCAGGTAGGCGACCACGAACAGCAGGCCCCGCTGTTCGTACGCGGCGGGACGGCGGCGGACATCACCAGGACGCCCGCCGTGCCCAGACGAACTGCGGTACGTGGGTCCACCGGTTCAGGTCGACCGTGTCCCCGGCCCCCCACGAGGTCAGGGCCCAGAGCAGGGCGAAGGGCACCAGCAGCACCAGCGCCTCGGCGGCGCCCAGCGGGGTCAGGTCGGCGAGCAGCCGCTCGGTCAGGGTGATCATGGCGGCGACGTACGCCAGGTCGAAGAAGAGCTCCAGCAGGGCGGGGCGGCTCGTCGACGCCAGGCCGGGCGGCGACATCCGCTCCCTGTCGCCCTCCGCCATCGACCGGCCTGCCTCCCGTGCCCCGCCCTCGTCCGACGTCTCCGAGCCTATGAGCCGTTCGGGTGCCCCGTCCCGGGTTCCCCACGTGCGAAGCGTCCGCCTTTGTAGCGTTGCCACGGGTCACCGGGGGTGATGGTCGGCGGTGTCCTGCTGATCTCCACCGGCACCTCGCTCGTGGTCGGCGACCCCTACCGCGACCCGCCGCTGTCCTGGGTCCTGATCCTGCTCGGTGGTCCCGCACTCTTCCTGCTCGGCACGCTGTTCTTCGAGATCGTGGTGACCGGCCGCCTCCTTGGCACCCGGGTGACCGCGATCGTGGTGCTCGCCGCGAGCGGGCCGGCGATGCCACTGTTGCCGTCGCTGGCGGTCATGGCGGTCCCGACTCTCGTCCTGCTCGGCACCCTTGTGGTCGAGTTGGCCGTCAACCGGGCTGGGGCCACCGCCGAGTCATCGCCGGGATGGCCGGCGCCGCCACAGTGAGGCAGCGCCGCAGCGCCGCCACAGTGAGGCAGGGCCGTCGGAACGGCAGCGGTGAGGCAGCGCCGTCGGGGGTGTCCACCCGCGGACGGTACGGCGCCGGTCAGGCCGGCGGGACCGCCGGCGACCGGGTGGGTGGGCCGAGGGTGAGCGCGACCCGGGCGCCGCCACCGATCCCGCTGGCCAGTTCGAGTTGTCCGCCGCTGTCCCGGGCGGCCCGGCGAGCGATGTCCAGCCCCAGCCCGGTCGAACCGCCGGCGCTCGCCCCCCGTTCCACCAGCGTCGCCGGGTTCAGCACCGCCGACGGCAGTCCCGGACCGGCGTCCGCGACGGTCAGCAACGCGCCGCCGCCGACCTTCGGCACACAGGTGACCGAGAACCCGACCCCGTCCGGGGTGTGTGCGAAGACGTTGCCGAGCAGCGCGTCCAGGACCGCCGCCAGGTCGTCGGCGGGCAGCCGTACCGGCAGTGGGTGGTCGGCGAGGTCGACGGCGACCGTCCGGCCGGTGTCCTCGGCCAGCACCGTCCAGAACGCCACCCGGTCCCGGACCACCTCGGTCGCGTCGCAGACACCCTCGGCACCGCTCGGGCCGCCGGGGCCGGCCTCGGTCGTGCCGCGGCGCCGGGCCTGCCGGATCAGCCCGGTCACCGCCCGCTCCACCGCGTCGATCCGGTTGCCGATCCGGGCCGCCTCCGCCGGGTCGGTCAACGACTCGGCCTCCAGCCGCAACGACGTCAACGGGGTACGCAGCCGGTGCGACAGGTCCGCCAACTGCTCCCGTTCCTCCCGGAGCAGCTCCTGGATCCGGGCGGCCAGGTGGTTGAGCGCGCCGGCGACCGCCCGCAGTTCCGGTGGCCCCGACGGCCGGGCCCGGGCGGTCAGTTCCGCCCCGGCGAGCCGCAACGACACCGACGACAGCTCGCTGATCGGCGCCACCATCGACCGGGCCAACCGGTCGGCGACGACCAGGCCGAGCAGCAGCAGGGCCACGCCGAGCCCGGCGAGGACCAGCCACGACCGGTACACCCCCCGGACCAGCTCGGCCCGGGGGACGAAGGTGCGGACCACCGCCGTACCGTCCGGCCGGCCCTGCACCGCGACCAGGATCTCCCGGCCCTCCGGCCCGGCCACGGTCAGGCTTTCGCCCCGTGCCGCGAGCGCCACCCCGGGGCTGCGTTCCGACGGCGTCCCGAGCGCCGAACCGTCCGGCAGGAAGACCGTGACCGGCCGGCCGGCCAGCGCGCCGACCTGGTCGGCGGCGAGCCCCAGCCGGGCCGGGTCGGCGGTGCCGACCAGCGGCACCAGCCCCTGGACCTCGGCGGTGGCCGCCGAGGTCGCCCGGTCGGCCGCGGCGTCGCGCAACAGCACCGCCAGCGGGACCAGGAAGGCCAGCAACACCAGGCAGGTGGTGGCGGCGACCAACAGGGTCAGCCGGCGCCTCACCGGACACCTCCGGGATCGCCGGCCGGCTCGTCACCGGGCGCGGCGAGCCGCACCCCGACCCCGCGTACGGTGTGCAGGTAGCGCGGCCGCTGCGCGGTCTCCCCGAGCTTGCGGCGCAACCACGACAGGTGTACGTCCACCGTCTTGTCCGCCCCGCCGTACGGCAACTGCCACACCTCGGTCAGCAGTTCCCGTTTACTCACCACCTGGCCGGCCCGGGTGGCGAGGTAGTGCAGCAGTTCGAACTCCCGGGGGGTCAGCTCGACGGGGGTGCCGGCCAGGGTCGCCAGCCGGGCGCCCGGGTCGACCCGCAGGTCACCGACGGCCAGCACCGGCGGCCCGCCGGCCGGGCCGGTGCCCCGGCGCAGTACCGCCCGGATCCGGGCGTCGAGCTGGGCCGCGGTGAACGGCTTCACCAGATAGTCGTCGGCACCCGAGTCCAACCCGCGGATGATCTCGGTCTCGTCGTCCCGGGCGGTCGCGATGATCACCGGGGTGGTGTTGACCGCGCGCAGCATCCGGAGCAACTCCAGCCCGTCCAGGTCAGGCAGGCCCAGATCGAGGACCACAAGGTCGGGGCGGTGGTCGAGGACCGCCTGCAGGCCACTCATCGCGGTCGCGACGGCGGCGACGGCGTGCCCCCGCTCACGCAGCGCGTGCAGGAGCGGATTGCGGATCGCCGGATCGTCCTCGATGAGCAGTAGGCGTGCCACACCGGAACGGTAACCGGTGCCGTCGGCGGCTCAGGGGATCCGGGCGACACCGCCGTACATGCATATGTCGACCGGGTCCGGGATCTCGGCACCGGGGGCGGGCCGCCACTGCGCGAGCGGCACGACCCCCGGCTCGACCAGCTCCAGGCCGTCGAAGAACCGGTCGACCTCCGCCCGGCTCCGGGTCCGGCTCAGCCCACCGCTGGCGGCGTTCGCCTGTTCCAGCCGCTCGACGACCCCGGCCGGCAGGCCGTCGTACGTGCCGTGGGAGAGCACCAGGTAGCTGCCCGGGGGCAGCGCGTCGACGAACCGCCGGACGACGCCGTACGGGTCCTCGAAGTCCCGGACGAAGTGCACCACCGCCGCCAGCGTCAGGCCGACCGGCTGGCCGAGGTCGAGGGTGTGCCGCAGTTCGGGGGCGTCCAGGATCGAGTCAGGGTCGCGAACGTCGCGCTCCAGGTAGACGGTCCGGCCCTCGGGCGTGGAGGTCAGCAGCGCCCGGGCGTGGCTCATCACCAGCGGGTCGTTGTCGACGTAGACGACCCGGGACCCGGGGGCGATCCGCTGGGCGAGTTCGTGGACGTTGTCCGCGGTGGGCAGGCCGGTGCCGACGTCGAGGAACTGCCGGATCCCGGCCTCGCCAGCCAGGAACTCCACCGTACGTCGCAGGAAGTCGCGGTTGGCGCGGGCGGCGATCCGGACGGTCGGGAAGGCGGCGGCCACCTGGTCGCCGGACTCGCGGTCGGCGGCGAAGTGGTCCTTGCCGCCGAGCCAGTAGTTGTAGCGGCGGGCGGGGTGGGCGACGGTGGTGTCGAGTTTGCTGCCCGGGGGGCTCGGGTCGGTCACGGGAAAGATTATGATCCATGCCGCCCGCCGGCCGGGAGCACCCGTCGGGTCGAGAGTGGGTGCCCGCCGGGTCGAGGGCGGGCGCTTTACCGTCTCTTAGGCTTCGCCGGCCCCGGCCTTAACTTCCGGCCGGGCATGATCGGAGCATGCGTCGACGTACCGTGTTCGCGGTCGGTGGTTGGCTGCTCGCCGCGTTGGCCGCCACCGGCACCGGGTTGGCCGCCGTCCGGGTGATCGGTGCGGATCTCACCGGGCCGGCGGGCGAGGTCCGCACCCCGGAGGAGGTGGCCCGGGCGCTGGCGGAGGTTCCGACCGGCCCGACTCCCACCAACGCCATGCCGGGCAGCCACACACCGGTCCCGTCCGGTCCGGCGGTCCCCGGGTCCCCGACTCCCGGCACCCCGGCGACCACCCCGCCGGTCGCCGGAGCCCGGCTGCTCGCCACCCCGGGCGGCACGATCGTCGCCCGGTGTGACGGCGGCCAGGTGTGGCTGGTCTCCTGGACCCCGGCCCAGGGCTTCCGGGCCGAGGACGTCGACCGTGGGCCGGACGACGACGCCGAGGTCACCTTCCGGGGTACGAGTCGCCGTCTCGACGTCGAGGTCGAGTGCCGGAACGGGGAACCGGTCCCGTCCTGGCAGGACCACAGCGACGACGACTGACAGCCCCGCCGGGCCCGGAGCAGGTCGCCGCGCAGGTGGTCGTGGCCGTCGCGCGGTGACCGGGCGAGGGCGGGCGCGGCGGATCACTGGTAGCGGCTCGCCCGCAACGACCAGTCGTAGCTGCCCCGGATCCAGCACCGGCGGGCGGTGACGAACCGGACCGTCTCGGCGTCCGCGTCGACCAGCAGTTCCGACTCCACCCGCAGGTACGTCCGCAGTGCCGCGTTGAACCGGTCGGCGGCGCCGACGAGGGCGGACCGTTCCGGGGCGGCGTCGGCGCTCCGGTGCAGCACGACGACCAGATTGTGCCCGTCGCCGCCCTGCCGCCACTCCTTGTCGTAGGAGAAGATGTCGTTGCACCAGCACACCAGGTCGGTGGCCAGGTTGTCCAAGGTGGACGCACGGGGGTCGGTCCGGTGCGCGGCGTCGCCGCCGCCGTACACCAGGTCGGTGACGGTCAGACTCGGCCGTACGCCGCCGGTGTGCCGCCGCATCTGCAGGTACTCCGCCACCGCCGGGACCCGGGACCGCTCCCGGTTCGCCGCCTCCCAGAGCAGGGCGAGCAGGTAGTCACGCATCTGGTTGGTGAATCGGAGCAGCAGGTGCGGCGAGTTGTGACCGCGTACCCGTCGACACAGGTCGTGCAGGGCGGCGCCGGCCGGGCCGGCGACGGTGGCCGGGTCCGGCGGCGCCGGTCCGCCGAGCAGGTCCAGGACGTCCAACAGTCCGCCGACGACCGGGGCGAGCCGACCGGGGTCCCGGCCGAGCCCGTCGTCGTCACACCTGTCGTCGAAGGCGAACAGCCAGGTGAAGAGATCGGTGAGCAGACGCAGCGGCGCCGGCCCGGCGTCCGGGCAGGCCCGCCCGGCCAACTCCGCCGCGCTCGCCCGGTCCAGTCGGCGCAGCGTGTCCGGGGTGGACACCAGGCCGAGTTCGGTGGCCCAGCGCAGCGACTGGTGCCCCACCTCCCCGACGTGTCCGTTGACCCGGTCGGGGAACGGCGGACGGGTCAACGCCGCCACGGCGAGGGTGCGCATCCTGCTCCTGTCGCGTGCGCCGGTCCTGCTGGGGGGTCAGATTCCGAGCTTTGCGGTCCGCAGCCGGTCGGTGAGGGCGGCGGGACCGACCAGCTGCACCCGGGCGACCCGCTGGCGGCCGAACAGGAACATGGTCAACTCGGCCGGCGAGCCGACCAGCCGGAGCTGATCCCCGCCGGCCCCGACCGTGGCCTCGCCGTGGTTCGGCGGCGCCTGGACGAGCAGCGCGGCCGGGAATCGGCGCAGCGACATCCGGGCCAGCGACGGTATCCGTTTCCAGAGCGCGGCCTGGTGGTCCTCGGGCAGCTGCCGGGGTTGCCAGCCGGGCTCGGCGCGGCGGACGTCCTCGTAATGGACGAAGAACTCGGTCAGGTTGGCCAGTTCGTCGACCGGCGGCAGGCTCAGCGGGCTCCACCGGGGGCGGTGCCGGACCAGGTCGACGAGCTGCGGGTACGGCCGGGACGCGAACTCCTGCAACACCCGTTCGGCGTGTCCGCGCAGCGGCCGGAGCAGGATCCCGGCGGCCGCGTCTGGCCGGCGCTCCCGGAGCACCAGGTGGGCGGCGAGGTGGCGGGTGGCCCACTCCGGGATGATCGTCGGTGCCTCCGGACCACGGGCGAGGAGAAGGTCGGCCAGTGCGTGACGCTCCGAATCCGCGTACCGGGGCATGTGCCTGATCCTAGGCCGATCTTCGGGCGATCGTGTCGGGCTGTGTGACGGCCAACACAATCCGCGCCCGACTGTCCTCCGTCGAGCCGGTCGGTTCGTCACGGGCGCCGCCGATCGGTAAGGATGATCTGGACGAAGAACGCTTACGCCGGCGCCGGCCCGAACGCGCCGTGCCGGGCGATCACGGTGACGCGGGGGAAACTGTGGCGGGTGGGACGAGCCGGGACGTGCTGGCCAAGGGAATCCGGATCCTCGGCTACGCGATCCGGGACGAACCCCGGATCTTCACGATCGCCGCTGCCGGCAGCGTCGTCTACAGCCTGCTCATCGTCGCCAGCGCGTACGTCGTCGGCGCGGTGGTCGGCAACGTGGTGGTGCCGTCGCTGGAGCGGGGCGAGGCGGACGTCGGTGCCGTCGCGCTCGGCGCGGCCGCGCTGCTGGCGGTGAGCCTCGGCCGGGTGCTGGGCATGTTCGGCCGCCGGATCGGCGCCGGATACATGCAGTACCGGCTGCAGGCGAGCTACCGCCGCCGGGTCACCCGGCGCTACCTCGAACTGCCGCTCGCCTGGCACCAGCGGCACGCCACCGGCACCCTGCTCTCCAACGCCAACTCCGACGTCGAGGCGGCCTGGTTCCCGATCGCACCGCTGCCGTTCGCGGTCGGCACCCTGGTGATGCTGGTCGCCGCGATGGCCTCGCTCTTCGTCACCGACTGGGTGCTGGCCCTGGTCGGTGTCGCGATCTTCCCGGCGTTGTTCGCCCTGAACGTCGTCTACTCCCGGCGGATGGCGCCCCGGCAGTCCCGCGCCCAGCAGATGCGGGCAGAGGTCAGCGCCATCGCCCACGAGAGTTTCGACGGCGCGCTGGTGGTCAAGACCATGGGCCAGGAGGCCCGGGAGACGGCCCGGTTCGCGGCCCAGGCCGGCGAACTGCGGGACGCGCTGATCTCGGTCGGTCGGCTGCGCGGGGTCTTCGACCCGATGCTGGAGACCCTGCCGAGCCTCGGCACCCTGGCGGTGCTGCTGGTCGGCGCGGTCCGGCTGAGTCAGGGCGCGGTCACCATCACCGAACTGGTCAGCGTCGCGTTCCTCTTCACGGTGCTGGCCTTCCCGGTCCGGGCGATCGGCTGGGTGCTGGCCGAACTGCCGCGCAGTGTCGCCGGCTGGGAACGGCTGCAGACCGTGCTCACCGCGACCGGCGAGATGCCGTACGGCGACACGACCCTGGACCGGGCCGACGACCGGCCCGCCACCCTGGACTTCGACCGGGTCAGCTTCAGCTACCCGCCGGGGGAGTCGGCCACCGTCGCCGTGCCGGCCGACCCGGCGCCGCCGACCGCCGAACCCGCCGCCCCGGTGCCCGCCCCGGCACCGCCCGCAACGGCGTCGGGCACCGGGCCGGCACCGGTCGGCACGCCGGTGCTGCACGAGGTGTCGTTCACCGTGCCACCCGGCCGGACGGTCGCGCTGGTCGGTCCCACCGGTTCCGGCAAGTCGACGATCGCCGCCCTCGCGGTCCGGCTGGTCGACCCCGACACCGGCACGGTGACCCTGGACGGGGTCGACGTCCGGTCGCTGACCGCCGCCTCGCTCTCGGCCAACACCGCCCTCGTCGCCCAGGTGCCGTTCGTCTTCGACGACACCATCCGGGAGAACGTCACCCTGGGCCGGGACGGCATCGGCGACGAGGACGTCTGGGCGGCTCTGCGGCTCGCCGAGGCGGACGGCTTCGTGTCGGCACTGCCGGACGGGCTGGACACCGTGGTGGGGGAGCGGGGTGCCGCGCTCTCCGGGGGACAGCGGCAACGCCTCACCCTGGCCCGCGCCCTGGCCGGTCGGCCCCGGCTGCTGGTACTCGACGACGCGACCAGCGCGGTCGACCCGAGGGTGGAGGCGGCGATCCTGGCCGCGCTGCGTGGCGGACGCACAGCCACGCCGGAGACCGGGCGCCCGGCCGACGGGACTTCCGCCACGCCGGACGGCGGTGCCGGTCCCGACGGCGGTGCCGGTCCGCTCAACCCGGCCACCTCGATCCTGGTGGTGGCCTACCGCCGGGCGACCATCGCGCTCGCCGACGAGGTGGTCTACGTCGAACACGGCCGGGTGGTCGGGCGGGGCACGCACAGCACGTTGCTGCGGACCACCCCCGGGTACGCCGCCCTGGTCACCGCGTACGAACGGGCGGAAGCCGAGCGGGAACGGGACCGGGAGGACGCGCGGACCATCCTCGACGATCCGACGGACCGGCAGGACCAGGAGGTGGGGGCATGAGCGAGCGGAGCGAGCGAATCGGCCAGTTCAGGTTGACGGCTCATGACGCCGACGAGCGCAGCGAGGAGGCGGCATGACCAGTACGACGGTGAGCGCACCCGGGACGGAGCGGACCGAGACCACCTGGCACACCCTGCGTCGTGGCCTGGCCCTCTCCCCGGAGCTGCGGACCGGACTCGCCGGCACGCTCGCCCTGGCCCTGGTCTCGATGGTCGGCCGGGCCGCCGTACCGGTCGCCATCCAGCAGGGCATCGACCGGGGACTGCGGGCACCCGGCGGACCGCACCTGGACGTGGTCGCCTGGGTGGTGGCGGCGACCGCCGCCGTCCTGCTGGTGACGACCGTCTGCGGCTACCTGATGATGCGCCGGCTGTTCACGGTCAGCGAGACCGCGCTGGCCGGGGTCCGGGTCCGGGCCTTCCGGCACGTGCACGACCTGTCGACGCTGCACCAGCAGGCGGAGCGGCGCGGGTCCCTGGTCTCCCGGGTCACCAGCGACGTGGACCAGATCACCCAGTTCCTGCAGTGGGGCGGGGTGATCCTGCTGATCAACGTGGGCCAGGTGGTGGTGACCACCATCGTGATGGCGGTCTACTCCTGGCAGCTGACCCTGGCGGTCTTCGCCGCGTTCGTACCGGCCGCGCTGGTGATCCGGCTGTTCCAGAAGCGGCTGGCGGCGGCGTACGGGGTGGTTCGGCAGCGGATGGGCGCGATGCTCGCCGCCGTCTCGGAGAGTGTCGTCGGGGCGCCGGTGATCCGGGCGTACGGCGTCGCGGGGCGGACCGCCGCCCGGCTGGACCGGACCATCGACGGGCAGCGCCGGGCCCAGCAGCGGGCGATCCGGACCAGCGTGATCAGCTTCTCCACCGGGGAGATCGCCGCCGGGCTGGCCCTGGCCGGTGTGGTGCTGCTCGGGGTCCGGCTGGGCGTCGACGGGACGATCGGCATCGGTGAACTGACCGCGTTCCTCTTCCTGGTCACCCTCTTCATCCAGCCGGTGCAGATCGCGACCGAGGTGCTCAACGAGGCGCAGAACGCGATCGCGGGCTGGCGCCGGGTGCTCGACGTACTGGACGTGGAGCCGGACGTGGCGGACCCGGGGGAGCAGGGGGTCGAGCTGCCGCCCGGGCCGATCGACATCCGGTTCGCCGACGTCGGCTACCGCTATCCGGGCGGCCCGCCGGTGCTGGTGGACGTGGACGTGGAGATCCCGGCCAAGACCCGGGTCGCGGTGGTCGGGGAGACCGGCAGCGGCAAGACCACCTTCGCGAAGCTGCTGACCCGGCTGATGGACCCGTCCACCGGGGCGGTGCTGCTCTCCGGCGTACCGCTGGACCGGGTCCGGTTCGCCTCGCTGCGCTCCCGGGTGGTGATGGTGCCGCAGGACGGGTTCCTCTTCGACGCGACGGTGGCGGAGAACATCCGGTTCGGCCGTCCGGAGCTCTCCGACGACGACCTGGCCCGGGCCATGGTCGAACTCGGTCTCGGCGACTGGGTGGCCGGCCTGCCGGCCGGGCTGGCGACCCCGGTCGGGGAGCGGGGCGAGGCGCTGAGCGTGGGTGAGCGGCAGTTGGTCGCGCTGGCCCGGGCGTACGTCGCAGACCCGGACCTGCTGGTGCTGGACGAGGCGACCAGCGCGGTCGACCCGGCGACGGAGGTACGGCTGCAGCGAACCCTGGATGCGGTGACCCGGGGGCGGACCACGGTGGCGATCGCGCACCGGCTCTCCACCGCCCAGGCCGCCGACGAGGTGATCGTGGTCGACAAGGGTCGGATCGTGCAGCGTGGACCGCACGACGAGCTGGTCCGGGATCCGGAGTCGACCTACGGCCTGCTCTACGCCTCATGGTTGGAGCAGACCAGGTGAACGTCCGGTCGCGGTCGGGACCACCGGTGACACCTGTCGCGGTCCGCCCGTCGGTGTCGTCCGCCCGCTACGCGGGTCCGAGGCAGAAGAGCACGTCGACGTAGTCCGACCGGCCGGCCCAGTTCGAGTAGTGGTATTCCGTGTAGTCGGCGCTGTCCGCCTGGCAGATGGCGTCCGCCTCGGCCTCGTCGGAGATCTCCTGCTCGATCCGGCCGAGTACGCGTAGCGCGCCGGCGGCGTCGCATGCCGCGATCCTGAGGATCGGGCTTTCGGCGGTTCCGACGTTCGCGGCGCACTGTCCGGGCTGGAGGAAACCCTCGTCGCCGTTGGCGAGCCGAACGGGAGGCGTCTCCTGGACGGTGGAGGTGGTCGACGTCGGGACGGCCCGGGGTGGTTCTGCCGGGTCGAAGCGGTCCGCCAGTTCGAACAGGCCGACGATGAGGCCGACGCCGGCGCCGATCACGGTGAGCCAGAAGGCGACCCGCGTTGCCCGTCCGCGACCCGACACGCCCTGGTCCGCCATCGTGCCTCCCGGTGCCCCGCGGTCACCGTTCGGGGCGATCGACAATGGTCAGCCCATGCTCACACATCTCGACGCGGGTCGGTTCGGTCGGTGGGACCGGCCGGGATACCGGGATGGACGATGATGAAACAGTAGGTTAGCCTGCCCTAACTAAGGTCAGCCTAACCGCTGGAGGTTGTCGTCATGCAGCCCAGCCCCGCGGAGGTGGCCCGCACCCTGGCCGCCGGTCGGCTCGCCGGTACCGCCCAGGTGGCGTACCGGCCGGGGCCGCACCAGGTCCGGCACGCCACCGACCCCTCCGGGCGGGTTCTGCTGCTCGTCTCGGTGGTCAGCGACCTGGCGGCGGCGCTGCGACCGGCCGGCGCCGTCGGGCAGCCGGCCGGCCCGTCCGGCATGGCCGGGCATCCGGCTGGTGGTGGTCGGGCTGCGGCGGTGGTCCTCGACGTGCGGGACCTGCCGCCGTCCGCCGGCGCGCCGTCGCTCGGCCGGCTGCGGATCTCCGGCTGGGCCCGGCCGCTCGGCGGCGACGCGGCCCGCCGGGCGGCGGTCGACTTCGCCGAGGTGGTACCGACCGGTGACCTGCTCGACGTCGGCCAGCGGTTCACGCTCTACCGCTACGAACCGGCCGAGGTTCGGCTGGACCGCGGTGACGTCCGGTACGACATCGACCCGATCGAGTACGCCGCCGCCGAGCCGGACCCGCTGCACGAGCGGGAGGCCGACCTGCTCGCCGACCTCGCCGAGCACCACGGACCGGAGATCGTCGCCTTCGTCCGTCGACAGCTTGGCGGCGCGCGGACCCGGTCCGACCGGAGAACCCGTTGAACCTCCAGACCGGCTGACCGGGCGTCCATGCGCCCGCTGTCGGACACCCGGCGCACCGCGGAGTGCCGGCCGTGTCGGCGCTACCCGCCCGGTTGTCGGATCTCTGCCGCCCCGTGCCGGCCTGCCCGACATTCGCCGCCGTACGCCGCCCCGGGTCGTCTCGCCTGGTTGACCGGATCGTCCCTGGTTGAGTGGCCTGTCCCTGGTCTGTCCACCGGTGACGGGGTAACCGCAGCGCAGCGTCGCGAGTAGTAGTTGACGCGTCAAGCAGGAGCTATGCTTGACGCGTCAAGTACAGGGGGTCGCGGACCCACGAGGTGGCGCGTCCCAGGCGCCCGCCCGGACCGGCTGACCAGCCGTCCGGGTGGAGCGCGGACCAGGGAGGTTTCCATGGGAACGCTGGACGGCAAGATCGTGCTGATCACCGGGACCGGAGGAGGCGTGGGGCGCGTCGCGTCACAGCTCTTCGCCCGGGAGGGCGCGAAGGTGGTCGGCATCGACATCCAACCCGCCGGCAACAACGAGACCGTCGAACTCGTCCGTGGCGCCGGTGGGGAGATGACCGGCATCGCACCGGTTGATCTCACCGATCCGGACCAGGTGCGGCAGGCCGTCGAGGAGGCGGCGGCGGCCTACGGCGGACTCGACGTGGTCTACAACAACGCGGCCGCGCTCCGGTTCGGGCCGATGCCCGACTTCTCGGTCGAGGACTGGCGGGCGACCATCACCGGCGAACTCGACATCCCGTTCTTCGTGTCGAAGTTCGCCTGGCCGCACCTGGTCCGGCGGGGCGGCGGTGTCATCATCAGCGCCGCGTCGATGGCCGGCATGATCGCCGGCCAGGTCCCGCCGATGATCGGGCACGCGGCGGCGAACGCCGGGATCATCGGGATGACGCGGCAGCTCGCGCTCGAGGGCGCGCCGCACGGGATCCGTGCGGTGGCGATCAGTCCCGGACCGATCCTCACCCCGGCCAGTGACCGCGACCTGGGAGACGACCGGGCCGCCCGGGACGCGATCACCGCCAAGACGCTGGTCAAGCGTTTCGCCCGGCCCGAGGAGGTCGCCGAACTGGTGGTCTTCCTCGCCTCCGACCGTGCCGCGTACATCACCGGCGCCAACTACGCGGTCGACGGCGGCGCGACCGCCTGGTGAGTGGTCAGGTCCGCCGGTCGCTGCGGCCCGCCGGCCGGGCCCGTCGGTCGCCGGTCAGGCCGCCCCGGAGTGGCCCGGGAACGTTCCTGCGACGTCCCCGGCCGGTCCGGAGAGGTCGCCGGTGAGGTAGCGCTGCACGGTCGGGGCGATGGCGGCGACGACGACATCCGGCGAGGCCGAGGCGAGCGGTTCCAGCCTGAGGATGTAGCGGGCCATGGCCAGGCCGACCAGTTGGGAGCCGACCAGCGATGTCCGCAGCGGAGCCTCGGCGGGGTCGATCTCGAGCAGGCTGGTCGCCCGGCGGAAGATCTGGGTGACCACGAACTCGCGTAGCAGGCGGGCGGTCCACTCGTTGTTCACCGCCGACCGCATCAGCGCGGCTCCGGCCGTGCCGGCGGGCGAGTCCCAGACCCGCAGGAACGTCCGGATCAGCCGCTCCCCGGCCCGGGTCACGTCTCCGGCGGCGATCTGCGGGATCAGCTCGTCCGGGTCGAACGGGATGTTGATGGTCGCCCGGAAGAGCTGCTCCTTGGTGCCGAAGTAGTGGTGGACCAGCGCCGGGTCGACCCCGGCGCTGGTCGCGATCGCGCGGATCGAGGCGCCGTCGAAGCCGCGTTCGGCGAAGGTGTCCCGGGCAGCAGCGAGGATCGCCTCCCGGGTGTCAGGGTTGCCGGGTCGCCGTCCGCTCCGTCGTGCCATCGCCGTCCTCGTGCTCGGGTCCTTCCCGCCCCGGCCTCAGCCGGTGCGGCGGCGCAGCGTGGCCGCGCCGAGCGCCAGGGCGATGATCGTCGCCCCGACCACCACGGCCAGGTCACGCCACATGATGGTGGTCGGTTCGGCGTAGCGGCCGACCTCCTGCAGGGCCTGGACCGCGTACGACAGCGGCAGCACGTCGCTGGCCGCCTCCAGCCAACCCGCCATCTGGTCGCGGGGGACGAAGAGCCCGCAGAGCAGGAGCTGCGGCACCACCACGACCGGCATGAACTGTACGGCCTGGAACTCGGTCTGCGCGAAGGCACTGCAGAGCAGCCCGAGCGCGACCCCGAGTACGGCGTTGACCACCGCGATCAGCACCACCAGGCCGGGACTGCCGGCGGTGTCCAGGCCGAACAGCCAGTACACCGCCGCGGTGGCCAGACCTGCCTGCACCGCGGCGGCCAGCCCGAATGCGAGACCATACCCGAACAGCAGGTCGAGTTTGCCCAGTGGCGTGGTGAGCAGCCGTTCGAGGGTGCCGGAGGTACGCTCCCGCAGCATCGCGATGCTGGTCACCAGGAACATCACCACAAACGGGAAGACCCCGAGCATGACCAGGGCGATCCGGTCGAAGGTCCCGGGCTGGCCCGGCGGGGCGGGCTGGTCCGCGAGCATGAAGTACAGCAGGGTCAGCAGCAGCGTGGGCACCACGACCAGCAGGGCGATCGTCCGCCGGTCGTGTCGCAGTTGCCGCAGGATCCGCCCGGTGGTGGCGGCGAGGATGGGCAGACTCATCGGACACTCTCCCCGACCTCGGCCGGCACCGTCTCGTTCGCCCTGATCAGCTGCAGGAACGCCGCCTCGAGGTCGTCGGTGCCGGCGGTGGCGCGGACCGTCGCCAGAGTGTCGTCGGCGATCAGTCGGCCGTCGCGGATCAGCAGCAGCCGGTCACAACGGGCCGCCTCGTCCATCACGTGGCTGGAGACCAGCAGGGTGCGGCCCTCGGCGGCCATCGCCCGGAACATCTGCCACAGCTCGGCCCGGAGCACCGGGTCCTGGCCCACCGTGGGTTCGTCGAGGATCAACAGCTCCGGGCGGCCGACCAGGGCACACGCCAGCGAGGCCCGGCTGCGCTGGCCGCCGGAGAGGGTGCCGACGAGCTGACCGGCAGCCCCGGCCAGCCCGACGTCGCGGACCGCCCGGTCCGCCTCGGCGGCGCCGAGACCGTGTAGGCGGGCGAAGTAGCGGGCGTTCTCCCGGACCGTCAGGTCGGGGTAGACGCTCGGCGCCTGGGTCAGGTAGCCGACCCGGTGCCGTAGCCGGGGGACACCGGCCGGCTCGCCCAGCACGGTGACCGTGCCACCGGTCACCACCTGCACGCCGACCAGGGCACGTAACAGGGTGGTCTTTCCGCTGCCGCTCGGCCCGAGCAGGCCGGTGACGCTGCCGCGGGGGATCGCGCAGCTGATCCCGTGCAGCACGGGTCGCCCGCCCCGGCGTACGACGAGGTCGCGGACCTCGATCGCGTTGTCCATGGATCCTCCTTCCTAGATCTCAACGGTTGTTGAAATCAACGGTAGTTGAATTTTCGGCCCCCCACAATCCGGGCTGGCCCCGTCGGTCCGGGCTTGACTTCGAGTGCACGCGAACTGGGAGGCTGGCCCGGTGACGAGCACTGCTGACGAGACGACCCTGACGGTTGGCGCGGCCGCCGCCGAGGTCGGGCTCACCGCGTACACCCTTCGCTGGTACGAGCAGGAGGGCCTGGTCGAGCCGGTCGGGCGCGACTCGGCGGGACGGCGGCGCTACACCGGCGCCGACATGCGCAGGCTGACGCTGCTCACCCGGCTGCGGCGGACCGGGATGCCGGTCCGCGACATGCGGCGGTACGCCGAGCTGGCTCGGCGCGGCGACCAGACCCGTGCGTTGGCCTGGTTGCTCGCCCAGGGCGACGACGTCCTGCCGATTCCCGGTACGAAGCGGGTCCGGTATCTGGAGGAGAACGTGGCGGCGGGCGAACTCACCCTCTCGCCGGACCAACTCGCCAGGCTCACCGCGTCGGTGCCGCCGGCGGCGGTCGCCGGGGAACGGTATCCGGAGCAATCAAAGCGATTTCTCAGACATTAGACTCGAAACACCCAGTGAGCGCACGATCGGGCGTTGCTTCATGATCCCTGGCTGGGGCACGATGACGCCGTGGATCACGTTCCGTTACTACAACTCGGCTTCCTGGACGACTGGACGGATCGGCTGCGCCGGTTGTCCGGCCCGCCCGTGGTGGGCGTACTGCTCCGGGGCAGCCACGCCCGGGGCACCGCCACGCCGTACAGCGACGTGGACATCGATGTGCTGGTCAGCGGCGGGCCGTACGTCGCGCACCCGGCCTTCCTCGTCGAGGCCGGCGACCGGTTGATCCATCTCTCGGTCGCCGTCCGGGACGTCCTCTCCTGGCTCGAGCGCCTCGACCAGCCCGCCGAGTGGTCCTTCGGACTGCCGGTCGTCGCGCCCACACGGTTACTCTGGGCAAGCGATGACTGGCGATCGTCCGTCGCCCGTACCGAGATCCGGCAGCGCCCGGGCGTCCCGGAACTCGAGGACGTCGTCGCCGCGCTGGGCAAGGTGAGCGCGGCCTGTGCCACCGCTGACGAGTTCGGCGCCCGGTTCGCCGCCGCCGAGCTGGCCCGGCGCTGCCCCTCCGTCGTCCGGCTCGCCAACCCGACGGTCACCGTCGCCAGCCGGCGGGCCGCGCTCAGCGCCGCGCTCGACCTGCCCGTCGCGCCCGTCGGCTACCGCGCCGACATGGTGACCTGCCTCGGGCTGGACACCACGACCAGCCTGCCCCGGCTGCGGGCCGCCGCGGGCCGGCTGGTCGTCGGCGCGGTCGAGCTGGCCCGCCCGTACGCCGACGAGCTGGTCCCGATGATCGGGACGGAGTTGGCGGACGCGCTCCGGGACGGCCGGCTCGACCGGTACGTCCACCAGTTGGCCTCGACCGAGCCCTCGGCGCCCACCCCGGGGCGGGACGGGTGGACGGCACCGGGGCCCCGTGCGGAACAATCAGGAACTGTGCGCGTACCCGAACTCTCCCCGGCGGTCCCGGTAACCGCTCCCGGACCGGTGCCGGACGGCCCCGCGCGACCGTCCGCGCTCGACCCGGCGATCGCGGCCCGGCTGCGCCGCAACCCCGACGGCCTGGTCACCGCGGTGGTCCGGGCCCACGACTCGGGCGAGGTGCTGATGGTCGCCTGGATGGACGACGAGGCGCTGCACCGCACCCTCACCACCGGCCGGGCCACCTACTGGTCCCGCAGCCGGCGGGAGTACTGGGTCAAGGGCGACACCTCCGGCCACCACCAGTACGTGCGCACGGTCGCCCTGGACTGCGACGGGGACGCGGTGCTGGTCAGCGTCGAGCAGGTGGGTGCGGCCTGTCACACCGGCAACCGGACCTGCTTCGCCGACGAGTTGCCGGTGACCGCGGCCACACCGGCCGGCCCGACCCGATGACCACACCTGGGACGGTGACCCGATGACCACCGGAGCGGTGAGCCCGGACGAGGCGACCTTCCACGAACTGGCCCGGACCCGGCGGGTGGTGCCGGTGGTCCGCCGGCTGCTCGCCGACGGCGAGACCCCGGTCGGGGTCTACCGCAAACTGGCCGGTGGACCCGGCACGTTCCTGCTCGAGTCGGCCGAGCAGGGCGCCGGAGCCGCCGGCATCGCCTGGTCGCGCTACTCGTTCGTCGGCGTACGCAGCGGCGCCACCCTGGTCGAGCGGGACGGCCGCGCCCACTGGCTGGGTACGCCGCCGCAGGGGGTGCCGACCGACGGTGACCCGATGGCGGTGCTCCGGGCCACCGTCACGGCGCTGACCGGGCCGACCACGCCCACCGGTGGCACCGGCCCGTTGCCCCCGCTGACCGGCGGCATGGTCGGCTACCTCGGCTACGACGTGGTACGCCGGATCGAGCGGCTGCCCTCGCTGACCGAGGACGAGCTGGGCGTGCCCGAACTGGGCATGATGCTCGCCACCGACCTGGTGGTGCTGGACCACTTCGACGGCTCGGCGATCCTGGTCGCGAACGCCGTCCTGCCGCCGACCGACCCGACGACGGCCGACCCGACGACGGCCGACCCGACGACGGCCGACCCGACGACGGCCGACCCGACGACGGCCGACCCGACGACGGCCGACCCGACGACGGCCGACCCGTCGCCGGCCGCGCCCGCCCCGGACCCCGCCGGCCGGGTCCCGACCGGCGACGTGCCGCCGGACCGGGCCGCCCAGGTGACGGCCGCCTACCACCAGGCGGTCGGGCGGCTGGACGCGATGACCACCGCACTGTCCCGGCCCAACCCGCCGATGATCTCCATGGTCGACCGGCCGGCGGTGGGCGAGGTGGTCAGCCGTACGCCGGCGGGTGAGTTTCCGAAGGCGGTCGAGGTCGCCAAGGAGGCGATCCGGGCCGGTGAGTGCTTCCAGATCGTGCTGTCCCAGCGTTTCGAGCGGCAGACCGAGGCCGACCCGCTCGACGTCTACCGGGTGCTGCGGGCCACCAACCCGAGCCCGTACATGTACCTGCTGCGCTTCGACGACTTCGACATCGTCGGCTCCTCACCCGAGGCGCACGTCAAGGTCACCATCGGCGAGGACGGGGAGCGGCGGGCGATGCTGCACCCGATCGCCGGTACCCGGCCCCGGGGCGTCGACCCGGCCGACGACGGCCGGCTCGCCACCGAGCTGATCAGCGACCCGAAGGAGCGCTCCGAGCACGTCATGCTCGTCGACCTGGGCCGCAACGACCTCGGCCGGGTCTGCCGACCGGGCACCGTCGAGGTGCCGGAGTTCGCCACCATCGAGCGGTACAGCCACGTGATGCACATCGTCTCCACGGTCGTCGGCACGCTGCGCGAGGACCGGACCGCCTTCGACGCGCTGGCCGCGACCTTCCCGGCCGGCACCCTCTCCGGCGCGCCCAAGGTACGGGCAATGGAGATCATCGAGGAGTTGGAGCCGGTACGGCGCGGCCTGTACGGCGGCACCGTCGGCTACTTCGGGTTCGGCGGTGACCTGGACATGGCGATCGCGATCCGGACCGCGCTGTTCCGCGCCGGCCGGGCGTACGTGCAGGCCGGTGCGGGGATCGTCGCCGACTCCGACCCGGCCGCCGAGGAGCGGGAGACCCGGAGCAAGGCGGCCGCCGTGCTGGCCGCGATCGCCGCCGCCGAGACACTCCGGTCGGCCCGGTGAGCGGCCCGATGGGCGGCACCGATCCCGCCGCCGCCCAGGCCAGCGGTACCGATTCCGCCGCCGCCCAGACCACCGGCACCACCAGCGGTACCAGCATCAGCGAGGCCGGCACCGGCAGCGCCGACACCGGTGGCGGACCGGAGCGGGCCGGCCGGCGCGCGCTGACGTACGCGGTCCTGCTCTGCCTGCTCGGAGCCGGCCTGGCGGTCTTCGCGGCGACCCGGACCTGGGGGGTCGAACTCACCCCACGGCCGGCGCCCCTGCCGCCGATCCGGACCGTGCGCACCGGCGGTGACCTGCTGCCCTGGCTGCCGGCGCTGGCCCTGGTCGGGCTGGCCGCCGCCGGCGCGGTCCTCGCCACCCGTGGCCTCGGTCGCCGGCTGGTCGGCGTGCTGCTGGCTCTGGTCGGTGCCGGTCTGGTGGCCGGCGGGGGATACGGCGGGTTCGGTCCCACGTCGGACGGGATCTCGGTCGGCTGGCCGGTGCTCTGCGCCGTCGGCGGCCTGCTCGCCACCGCCGCCGGTGTGGTCACCGCGGTACGCGGTGCGGGCTGGCCGGTGATGGGGGCCCGTTACGAGCGGGCCGGCCGGGGCGGCGGACCGGCGAAGGTCGGACCGGCCCCGGAGGCACCCGGCCGGCTGGAGGGCCGGCGGACCACCGCTGCCTGGGACGCGCTCGACCGGGGTGAGGACCCGACGGTCAGCTGACCGGCTGCCGCCACCCGCGTCGCTCGGCGGCCCGGTCGCTCCGGGCGGGCGGCGTGGCGGCGAGCGCGGCCACCAGCGCCGCGACCTCGGCCCGCCGGTGTGCCCGTTCCCGGTCGGCGCAGATCGCCTCCCAGGCGTTGCCCCGGGAGGTCCGGATCCGGGTCTCGCCCACCATCGCCCGTTCCACGCTCTGCACCATCGTGACGGCGACCGAGAGAACGGTCCGCGGAATGCTGATCAGGTCGATGGTCGAGCCCGGTTTCGTCACGCTCATGTCTTCCCCGTACGACGATCGATCCGACTGGCCGACGGCGCCCCGCGACCAGTGTGCCCGAGGTTGATGGTGCCGATGTGGTGTTTCCGCCGGGTCACCCCGAGATCAACGGTTCCGTCCATGGGCATCCGCGGCGTCGCCCTTCCATGGTCTACCGGACGGACCGTCCCGAGCGGTCCCTGCTCGATTGAGTTGCGTCACAGCGGGTGAGAATCGGCCGCCATCACTCGGGAACGGCCGGTTCGACGATGGCGGAGCGTGATCTTCTGCTCACAAAGGTCCGGCATTATGCCCCAGGCCATCTCGTGAAGCACGCCATACCCCCGACGGCGTCCGCCCCGTGGCGCCGCCTAGCATCGGCGCATGACACCCGGAGAGGGGAGTCCGTTGGTGACTGCTGAGCATCCGCACGCGGAGGGGGGCGACGCCGCGCCGGCCGCGTCCGCCAATGTCCTCGACGAGATCCTCGCGGGAGTCCGGGAGGATCTCGAGCGCCGGCAGCAACAGGTCCCGCTGGAGCAGGTGAAGCAGCTCGCCGCAGCGGCCCCACCGCCGCTCGACGCGTACGCGGCGCTGCGCCGGCCCGGCGTGGCGGTGATCGCCGAGGTGAAGCGGTCGTCGCCGTCGAAGGGGCAGCTCGCCGAGATCGCGGATCCGGCGGACCTGGCCGGCGACTACGCCGCCGGCGGGGCCCGCTGCATCAGTGTGCTGACCGAGGGCCGGTGGTTCGGCGGGTCCCTGGCGGACCTGGCGGCGGTCCGGGCCGCGGTGAAGATCCCGGTGCTGCGGAAGGACTTCGTCGTCTCCAGCTACCAGGTGCACGAGGCCCGGGCACACGGTGCCGACCTGGTCCTGTTGATCGTCGCTGCCCTGGAGCAGAACGTGCTGGTCGGGCTCCTCGAACGGATCGAGTCGCTCGGCATGACCGCGCTCGTCGAGGTGCACGACGAGGAGGAGGCCGACCGGGCGCTGGAGGCCGGGGCCCAGGTCATCGGGGTGAACGCCCGCAACCTGCGTACCCTCGAGGTCGACCGGTCGGTCTTCGAACGGATCGCGCCCGGACTGCCGAACAGCGTCGTCAAGATCGCCGAGTCCGGGGTACGCGGTCCGCACGACCTGATCCGGTACGCCTCGGCCGGTGCCGACGCCGTACTGGTCGGTGAGGGACTGGTCACCCAGAAGAGCCCCCGGGAGGCGGTGGCCGAGCTGGTCAACGCCGGCAACCACCCCGCCACGCCCCGCCCGGTGCGATGAGCACGAGGAGGTCGGCATGACCGCGCCGTCCCTGACCACCGGTACCCCGGTGCCCGACGCCGCCGGCCACTTCGGCCGGTACGGCGGCCGGTTCGTCCCCGAGGCGCTGGTCGCCGCGCTCGACGAGCTGGACGTGGCGTACCGGGAGGCGCTGGCCGACCCGACCTTCCAGGCCGAGTTCGATCGGTTGCTGCGCGAGTACGCCGGCACCCCGTCCCTGCTCTACCGGGCCGAACGGCTCTCCGAGCGGGTCGGGGCCCGGATCCTGCTCAAGCGGGAGGACCTCAACCACACCGGGGCGCACAAGGTCCGCAACGTCCTCGGCCAGGCGCTGCTCACCAAGCGGATGGGCAAGCCCCGGGTGATCGCCGAGACCGGCGCCGGGCAGCACGGGGTGGCCAGCGCCACCGCGGCCGCGTACCTCGACCTGGAGTGCGTGGTCTACATGGGTGAGGTGGACACCCAGCGGCAGGCACTGAACGTCGCCCGGATGCGGATGCTCGGCGCCACCGTGGTCCCGGTCACCGCCGGCTCCCGCACCCTCAAGGACGCGATGAACGAGGCGATGCGGGACTGGGTCGCCAACGTCGACCAGACCCACTACCTGATCGGCACCGTCGCCGGGCCGCACCCGTTCCCGGCCATGGTCCGGGAGTTCGTTCGCGGCATCGGGGTCGAGGCCCGCCAGCAGTGCCTGGAGCTGACCGGCGGACTGCCGGACGCGGTCACCGCCTGCGTCGGCGGTGGCTCCAACGCGCTCGGCATCTTCCACGCCTTCGTCCCCGACGACGAGGTCCGGCTCTACGGCTTCGAGGCCGGCGGCGACGGGGTGGAGACCGACCGGCACGCGGCCAGCATCACCGGCGGCTCCTCCGGCGTGCTGCACGGCACCCGGACCTACGTGCTGCAGGACGAGGATGGACAGACGATCGAGTCACACTCGATCTCCGCCGGACTCGACTACCCGGGCGTCGGACCCGAGCACGCCTGGCTCAACGACCTCGGCCGGGCCCGGTACGAGCCGGTCACCGACGCCGAGGCGATGGACGCCTTCCAGCTGCTCTGCCGGACCGAGGGGATCATCCCGGCGATCGAGAGTTCCCACGCGCTCGCCGGCACGCTGCGGATCATCCCGGCGCTCACCGCCGAGCTGGGCCGCGAGCCCACCATCGTGGTCAACCTTTCCGGCCGGGGTGACAAGGACGTGCACACCGCCGGGGCGTACTTCGGCATCCTCGACGGGGAGCAGTCGTGATGGGCGACGTTGCGGGCGCGGTGACGGCGCCACAATCGCAGGGCACCCCGGCGGAGCGGAGCATCGCGGTCGCCTTCGGCAAGGCCAGCGCGGAGGGCAGGGCCCTGCTGATCGGTTGCATGCCGGCCGGCTTCCCGACCGTGCCGGGCAGCATCGCCGCGATGACCGCGATGGTCGAGGCCGGCGTCGACGTGATCGAACTGGAGATCCCGTACTCCGACCCGGTGATGGACGGTCCGGTCATCCAGCGGGCCAGCGACATCGCCCTGGCTGGCGGCGTACGGGTCGCCGACGCGCTGCGGATCATCGAGACGGTCGCCGCCACCGGAGCTCCGGTGGTCACCATGACCTACTGGAACCCGATCGAGCGGTACGGCGTCGACTCCTTCGCCCGGGACCTCGCCAACGCCGGCGGCACCGGGCTGATCACCCCGGACCTGATCCCGGAGGAGGCGGCCGAGTGGCTGGCCGCCTCCGACGCGTACGGGCTGGACCGGACCTTCCTGGTCGCCCCGTCGTCGACCGACGAACGGCTGGCGATGACCGTGGCGCACTGCCGGGGCTTCGTCTACGCCACCGCGCTGATGGGCGTCACCGGCGCTCGGGAACGCACCTCGGACGCCGCCCCGAGGCTGGTCGGCCGGGTTCGGCAGGTCACCGACCTGCCGGTCGGGGTCGGTCTGGGCGTCGGCACCGGGGCACAGGCCGCCGAGGTCGGCCGGTACGCCGACGGCGTGATCGTCGGTAGTGCGTTGATCCGTACCCTGCTGGACGCGCCGGACCAGGCGGCGGGCCTGGCCGCCCTGCGGACGCTCAGCGCCGAGCTCGCCGAGGGTGTACGGGCGGTTTCCGCCGCCTGAGCCGGGTGGGGTGGGGCCGGGTGCCCCGCTCTGGGCGGTCAGGCTTGATCCCGTCGCGGGGCACCCGGCCCCACCCCGGGGCACGCCCGGTTCGTGTCCCGGTTCTGGCTCGTGGGTCCCATTAGGTTTCGGGTCTTCCGGGCCTGATCCGTGCAGGGTGGGGCAAACCAGACTCAGTTCGCCACCGGTTGCCAACCGGACCGGGGTGCCGCCGACCGGGGTGACGACGGTAGCCTGTGCACCCGTGACCCTCGCCTCGCTAACTCCTCAGGCGGCCCTGCCCAGTCCCGCCACCGCCGTGTGGCAGCTCGGGCCGGTGCCGGTCCGGGCGTACGCGCTCTGCATCGTGCTCGGCATCGTGGTCGCCTCCGTGGTGACGGAGCTGCGACTGCGCCGCCGTGGCGTCGCTCCCTGGGCGGTCCTCGACATCGCGGTCTGGGCGGTGCCGTTCGGCATCGTCGGCGCCCGGATCTACCACGTGATCACCTCTCCCGGGGACTACTTCGGCGAGGGTGGCGAGCCGATCCGGGCCCTCTACATCTGGCAGGGCGGCCTCGGCATCTGGGGGGCGGTGGCCGGCGGCGCGGTCGGCGCCTGGCTGGCCGTCCGGCAACTCGGCCTCCCGCTGACCCTGGTGGCCGACGCGCTGGCGCCGGGGCTTCCGCTGGCCCAGGCGGTCGGCCGGGTCGGCAACTGGTTCAACAACGAACTCTTCGGCGGCCCGACGTCCCTGCCCTGGGGGCTCGAGGTCCACCGGATGGACCCGGCGAACCCCGGGCACGCGCTCCGCGACGACAGCGGCAACCCGGTGCTCGAACCCGGGCTGTTCCACCCGACGTTCCTCTACGAGGCGATCTGGAACGTCGGCGTCGCCGGTCTGGTCTACGCCCTCGACCGGAAATTCAAATTCGGCCGGGGCCGGGCCTTCGCCCTCTACGTGATGGGCTACACCGCCGGCCGGTTCTGGATCGAGATGATGCGGACCGACGAGGCGAACCACATCCTCGGGCTGCGGCTCAACGTCTGGACCGCTCTCCTGGTCTTCCTCGGCGCGTTGGTCTACTTCGTCCGGGTCCGGGGCCCCCAGGAGTTCGTGATTCCGGTCGACGTCGCCACCGAACCGGTCCCGGCGACCGGCGGGGACGTCTCCCAGGTGGACGTCTCGCGTACCCGCCAGGCCACCGCGGTCGCGCCGAGCGGCTACCGGGTGGTGACCGAGGAGCAGTTCACGCACTACCAACGGACCGGCGAGGCCCCGCCAGAGGCGGACGGACCGGACGGTGACGACAACACCGGCGGCACCGACGGTCCGGAGACCGCCACCGCCGCCGCACCGGCCGGCGCCGAAACGCGCGCCGGTGCCGACGGACCGGCTGGCGCGGACCGCCCGGCCGAGACCGGCCCGGCCGGCGGCGGGAGCACCGTCGACTCGCCGGCTGACAACGTCGACTCGCCGACCGACAACAACGCCGATTCCCCGGCCGAGGCGACCCCCGGGCCCGCCGCCGATCGGGACCGTTGAACGGGGGCGCCGGACCGATGCGTACGGCCGTGGTGGTGGGTGCCGGGATCGGTGGGCTGGCGACCGCCGGCGCGCTGGCCCGGACTGGCTGGCAGGTGACCCTGCTGGAACGCGACGACCGGGTCAGGGCCGGCCGTACCGCGTTGGTCCTCTGGCCCAACGGGGTGCGGGCCCTGCGGGCGCTCGGCCTCGGCGAGGGACTGGCGGCGATCGCCACCCCGCTGCCCGACACCGGCGTCCGCCGGCCCGACGGCCAGTGGCTGGTGCAGCCGCGACCGGTGCCCGCCGACCGGGCCCCGGTGGTGGTGCACCGCGAGGACCTGCACGACGCGCTGGTGGCCGGGCTCGGCGACCGGGTGGAGATCCGTACCGGGGTGGAGGTGCGGGCGGTGTCGGCCGCCGACGGTGAACGGCCGAGCGTCGGCGACGGCCGGAGCACCTACGAGGCGGACCTGATCGTCGCCGCCGACGGCATCGACAGCGTGGTACGCCGCCGGATGGCTCCCGGCGCGACCGTGGTCAGCTCCGGCTGTGCGGCCTGGCGGGCGGTGATCCCCTGGTACCGGGCCCCGCAGCTGCCGTCGGACCAGCCCGTCGACGGCGAGACCCTCGGCGCCGGGTACCGCTTCGTCGCGGCGTCGCTCGGACAACGCGGATCCTCCGGCGGCTCGACCCGGGGCGGGATCTACTGGGTGGCGACCGCGGCCGGCGCCTCCCGCCCGGAGTCCCCGGCGACCCAGCTCGCCCTGCTCCGCCGCTGGTTCGCCGACTGGCCGGCGCCGATCGCCGAGCTCCTTGCCGCCACCGAGCCGGAGGACCTGGTCCAGCAGGAGGTCCGGGAACTACGACCGCTGCCCAAGACGTACGGCTTCCCGGCCGGCACCGGCGGGATCGTGCTGCTCGGCGACTCGGCGCACGCCATGCCGCACCACCTCGGCCAGGGCGCCTGTCTGGCCCTCGAGGACGCCGCCACCCTGCAGGTGCTGGTCCGGGATGCGATCCCGGGTGCTCCGCTGCGGGAGGCGGTCGAGACGTACAGCCGGACCCGACGGCCCCGGGCCGCGACGGTGGTCCGGCAGACCCGGCGGATGTCGGCGGTGCTGCAGGCCCGGGGCCGGTTGGCGCTGCGGGCGCGGGACGCGGCGCTCGGCACCATCACCCCCCGGTTGATGGGCAGCGCGGCGAGCGCCGCCGCCCAGTGGCATCCGCCGTCCTGACCGGCCCGGTGATCTCTCCGGTCGGGTCGTCCCGGACCGGGGCGGGCCAGCGGTGTCCGAATCGAAGTCGACGGTCGCCCGAGCGGGTCCCGGTGTACCCCCGGTCCGCCGGGTAACCGACCGATCGGGGGGATGACCCCGCCGCCGCCCGCGACGGAGACTACCCGGGAGCGAAGGTGAGGGCTCCCAGGTGCGGCACAGCGGGTCTGACCAGCAGGTCGAGGCGGGTCGGCAGGTTTCCGCCGGTGGCGCGGCGCGGCCGCCGCTGTCCCGGGTCGACGCGTTCGAGCAGCGCTGGCAGGGCGAGTTGCGGGCGGCCGTCGCGGCGTGGACCGCCGCCGGCGGCCCGCGTGCCGACCGGTCCGTGGTGGCCGCCGGCGCGGCGGGTACCCGGTTGGCCGGGGTAGCCCGGGGTCAGCTGGAGGCGGCGGTGCTCCGGCATCCGCTGCGGGCCCGCCTCTGGGAACTGCTGCTCGTCGCCGCCTACCTCGCCGAGGGACGGCGGGCCGCCGCCGAGGTGGAACGGCGGGCCCGTGGGGTCTTCGCCGAACATCTCGGGATCGAGCCGGCCGGACGGATCTGTCTGTTGGCGGAGGCGGTACGGCTGGGCCGGCTGACGGAGAACTGGCTGGTGGATCCCGCACCGGCAGCGGTTCCGGACGTCGTCGCGCCGCCGCCGGTGACCCGCCCCCGTCCGGCGGCCCGGCTCCCGGTCCCGCTCACCGTGTTGCTCGGCCGTGACGACCTGCTCGACGCCGTCGGGCAGCGTCTGCGAGAGCACCGCCTGGTCACCCTGACCGGGACCGGCGGCGCGGGCAAGACCCGGCTGGCGGTGGCTGCGGCGGTGCGGGTCACCGGGCGCCCCGTCTGGTTCGTCGACCTCACCACGGTCGAGAGCCCGGTACGGGTGCCGCAGGCGGTCGCCGCCGCGCTCGGCGTACCGGACGTCGGGGCGGATGTCGTCGAGTCGCTGCTCGCCGACCTCGGTACGGCCGAGGCGCTGCTGGTCCTGGACAACTGCGAGCATCTGGTCGCCGGCTGTGCCGAACTTGTCGGCCGGCTGCTGGCGCACTGTCCGGGGCTGCGGGTGTTGGCCACCAGTCGGGTCGGGCTGCGGGTCCGCGGCGAGTCCCGGATCCGGGTACCCGCCCTCGGACTGCCCCCGGAGTCGACCGGGCACCGTATCGAGGCGCTCGCCGCCCACCCGGCCACCCGGCTCTTCCTCGAACGGGCCCGGCAGGTCTGCGGGCGTGACATGCCCGAGGCGAGCGCGGACGCGGTCGTCCGGCTCTGTGCCGAACTCGACGGGCTGCCGCTCGCGATCGAGTTGGCCGCGGCGCGGACCCCGCTGCTGAGCGTCGACGAGATCATCGACCGGTTGCGGGCCGACGTACGGCTGCTGCGCAGCCCGGACCCGACCGCCCCGGACCGGCACCGCAGCCTCGTTGCCGCGGTGGAGTCCAGCCTCGCCCAGCTGGACGCCGACCCCTGCCGGCTGTTCGACCGGCTCTCGATCTGCGTCGGCGGCTTCGACGTCGACGTCGCCCGGGCGCTCGGCGGGCCGGCCGCCCCGGCAGCGCTCGCCGCCCTGGTCGAGGCGTCCCTGGTCGAGCCGGTGCCGGCCGAGCCGGTCCGCTATCGGATGCTGGGGCCGATCCGGCGGCACGCCGCGGCCCGGCTGGCCGCCTCCGGTGCCGAGCCGGCGGCCCGGCACACCCTGGCCATGTACTGCCTGGAGCTGGCCCGATGTGCCGACACCCGGCTGCGTGGCGCCGACCAGGAGCGCACCCTGGCCCGGCTGCGGGCCGAGGCGGCGAACCTCCGGTCGGCGCTGACCTGGCTCGCCGAGGCTGGCGCCGCCGGGCCTGCCTACGGTGACCTGCGGCTGGCCGCCGCGCTCGGGACGTACTGGCGGTTGGAGGGCCACTACCGGGAGGGGCACGGCTGGCTGGCCACCGCCCTGGCCCGGCACCCGGGAGCCCCGGCGGCGCTGCGGGCCCGGGCCGGCACCGGCGCGGCGATGCTGGCGATGCTGCGCTGCGACTATCCGGCGGCGATCAGGCACGCGGAACTGGCCCGGGCCGCCTGCCGGACGGTCGGGGACCGCCCGGGCGAGGCCCGGGTGGAGCAGATCCTCGGCTCGGTCGCCCGCGAGCAGGCCCGCTATGCCGAGTCCGCCGCGCACCTGGCCGCCGCCGGCGCGATCTTCGCCGAGTGCGGCGACGAGTGGGGCGAGGCGCAGATCATCGAACTGCGCGGGTTCACCGCCTGGCTCGGCGGCGACCTGGACCGGGCCGACTCGCGGTTACGGGCGAGCCTGCGCCGGTACGAGGCCCTGGGCGACCCGCTCGCGGCGGCGAGCGCCCTGCTGAACCTCGGTGCGGTGGCGCTCTACCAGGGTGACGTCGACCGGGCGTCGGCGCTGCTCGACGTCGCGTTGCACCGGAACTCGGCGATGGGGTTCCCGGAGGGGGTCGGCTGGGCGCACAACCTGCGCGGGCTGGTCGAGCTGCGGGCCGGTCGTACCGGCCGGGCGGCGGTGCACCTGCGGGCGGGTCTGGCCGCGCACCGACAGGTCGGCGACCGGTGGCGGACGGCGAGTGTGTTGGAGGCGTTGGCCGAGGTGGCCCGACTCGAGGGTGATCCCGACCGGGCCGCGATGCTGCTCGGCGCGGCCGAGCGGATCCGGGACGAGATCGGGGCACCGGTGCCGGCGTGCGAGCGCGCGGACGTCGAGGCGACCCGGCAGGCGCTGCGCGCCGCGCTCGGCGACCGCTACCCGGATACCTGCCGGTGGGGCCGGGAGTTGGGTGCCGACGCGCTGGTCAGCACCGGTGAAGGCGCCCCGGCCGGCCACGCCGCCGGCTGAGCCGGCCGCTGACCGGGCCGAATCGTCGGCTGAGCCGGGGTCGCTCGGCTGAGGCATGCCGCCGGCCGGATCGGGCCGTCGAAGGGCGGCGCTGATGCCGGGGCGGCTCGGGCCGCGCGTTCGGAGGGCGGCGCCGGTGCCGCAGCGGCTCGGCTCAGTGTGCGGGTTCGCCCTCGCCAGCGGTGGTCGGCAGGTTGCCGAGTACGCCGTTGATGATGTGGATCCGGCTGCCGCCGGCGGTCCGGTAGTCGGCGCAGACCGTCTCGGCGGTGTCGCCGAACCGGGCCATCGGTTCCGCCGCCGCCCGGGTCACCGAAAGCCGGGTGCCGTCCAGCGTGGTGACGGTGCCGGCCGCGACCAGCTCCGGCAGCGGGTGCGACCCGGCGACCAGGTGCGCCCGGAGCAGGGTCCGCAGCTCGTCCCGGCGGTGGATCATCAGCTCGTCGAGGTTGTCCTCGGAGAACTTACGGCCGAACGCGTCGTCGGTCGGCGCCAGGACGGTGATCCCCTCCGGGGCGCGCAGCTCGGCCGCCAGCCCGGCCGCCCGGACCGCCGCCTCGAACCTCGTCAGCACCGGGAGCCACTGCAGGGCCACGTCGGTCGGCTCGCCGGCCAGCGACCCCGGGTTGCCGGGGTCGGTACCGGACGGCAGCGCGGCACAGAGCGGTCCGGTCACCCCGCCGTTCCCGGCCGCACCGCCGGCCGCCGCCGAACCGGCTCCACCCGCGCCGGCCGTGCCACCGGAGCCGTCCGAGCTGCAGGCGGCGGTCGCGGTCACCAGCAGCAGGGCGGCGGCGACCAGACCGAGCCGGCCGCGCGGGCGTACCCGGGGCGGGTGGTCGGGACGACCGGCGCACGTGGCCCGACCGGGCCGACCGGCGCGGCGGCCGGCCGTGGGGCCGGCGTCGGCGGGCGGAACGACAAGCTCGGACACGGCGGACCTCCCGGCGGGGAACGGACGTCGGGGCGGGGGGGGCGGGCCCGGGCCGCGCCCCCGCCCCCCCCCCCACGACGGATGGTCGTCCGGTGGCGATCAGCTCACCACCGGTACGGCGTCACAGCGCCGCGCACTGCCCCGCACGCGGACCGTGCACCGAGTTCGGCACCTCGATGTTGGTCGGCGTCGGACCGTTGCCGGTGCAGTTGAGCGGGCCGTTGACCGTGTTGCCGGCGACCAGCGGCGCGTCGGCGCCGGTGTTGCCGACCACGTTCAGCGGACCGGAGACGGTGTTGCCGACCAGCGACACCGGGCCGGTGCTGTTGGCGACCTGGACCGGGCCCCGGACCGTGCTGTCGCCGAGGAAGACCCCGGCCGCACCGGCGGCGCTGATCGGCCCGTTGAACGTCGTACCGGTGGCGACCAGGGTCGCGCCCGGCCGGACCGTGACCGGACCGTTCACCGAACCACCCGCGATGCAGGTGAAGCCGGAGACGGTCAGCGGCCCGTTGTGCCGACCGGTGCCGGTCGGGTAGACCCGCTCACCGTCGACCCACTCCTCGGCGCCCTGCGCGTCCAGCAGCAGCGGGATCAGGCCCCGCTCCGGCTGGGCCAGCGGCACGTAGTAGCCGTCGGCGGCCTTGACCACCTTCCAGCCGTGCTGGGCGATCCGCTGCGCCAGGGTGGCGCCGACCCCGCCCGGACCGTCGGTACGCGCCCCGTTGTACTGCTCCTCGGTGAGCTTGTACGCGCACGGCGGGTTGTCCAGGATCATCTCCGGCACCGGCAGGTCCTCGCGCGGTCCCGCCTCGCCCGGGTGCGGCGCCGGGTGCAGCGGGATGACCCGCGAACCCCGGAACACGATCCGACCGCTGTTGCCGGCCTGGAACTCGATCGCCTCACCCCGGGCCCGCCGGATGTCGTCGAGCTGCGCCCGGTGGTAGTCGAGGAACTGGTTGAACGTCCACAGTGCGGAGAAGGTCTTCCGGCGCCGGTTGTTTGCCGTGTTCCCCTCGTCGGGCCGGGTCGCCCCGCCGGAGCTGCGCAGCTCCAGCAGCGAGTTCACCACGTTCTTCAGGCCCAGGGTGTTGCGCAGGATGGTCTCCTCGCTCAACCCGACGCCGCTGCCGTTGGCGCAGCCGTACGGGCACGCCCACCAGCCGTCCTTGGCGCCCTCGACGTACATGTGACCCTCGATCATGTCGAGGGACTCGTCGAAGATGCCCTGCGCCACGTTCTGGTGCCGGGGCGGCAGCATCGGCAGGTCACCGGCCTGCGAGTTGCCGTACTCGTGCCCGTCGTAGCCGGCGACCGGCCGGTACTGACGGAGCATGTTGACGTACGCCGCGGTCTCCGGCTGGCGGATCAGCGAGTAGTCGCGGTTGAGGTCCTGCCCGGTCGAGTTGCCCCGGGTGTTGGCGGCCCGACCGTCGCCGTTGATGGTCGGGACGATCAGGACGGTGGTGTGCGACAGCAGGTCGACGGTCCGCTGGTCGGTGCCGAAGGCGAGCTGCCGGGCCATGATCAGGCAGGCTTCCCGGTCGCCCGGCTCGTTGCCGTGCACGTTGCAGTTGATCGCCAGTGGCGAGGTGGCGGCGACCGCCTCGGCGGTGGCCGGCGGCTTCGGGTAGCCGATGACGAGCATGTTGATCGGCCGGCCGAGCACGGTACGGCCGATCTCGACGGTCCGGACCCGCTCGCTGAGCCGGTCGACCTCGGCGGTGTACGCGTACTCGTCGACGTCGCTGGTGTACTGCGCCGCCCGGGTGGTCTCCCACTGGGTACGCAGGTTCTGGCCGGGGACGGCCGGGTCGCCCCACGGCTGCTTCGTCTGGCCGGCGACCGGCGCCGAGTACGGCTGCTCGGCGGTGCCGAACCGGGCGCGTACCCGCCACTGGAACCGGTCGCCTGGGTTGAACCCGGCGTCGGCGAAGGTCGGCGACTCGTTGTTGACCTGCCGGTTGGGGCGCCAGACGCCGACCACCACGGACGGGCCGGTGGCCACGTCGCCGGCGTCGACGGGGGTGCGTTCGATCTGGTAGTCGGTGGCACCCTCGACCGGGGTCCAGGCGACGGTCGCGTAACCGTCGGCCTGGCTGACGGTGAGCCCGGTGACCTGGTTGGGCTCGGCGGCGACGGCGGACGCCGAGGCCGGCTGACCCAGCGCGGTCGACGGTGCGGTGACCGTACCGAGAGTGGCGGCGAGGAGTGCGGAGAGAACAATGACGATGGGTCGTCCTACACGCATGCGAGCTCCGGGGGAGGGGGATTGAGCTGGGACTGCATGCGGGTCATCCTGATCGTCCTCAGCGGACGAAGCAATGATCTTGAGGATGATTTGAGGATCGGGCCACGGCGCTGAGTTGTCCCGGCGTCCCGGAGACCGACCTGTCCGGCGCCCCCGGAGGCCGCCGACCGGAGGCCGCCGACCGGTCGGGACGGGCCCCTCCCACCTCGACGAGAGGGGCTCCTTCCTCAGCCGCGGACGGGGGTGGGTTCGGCGATACAGGCGGTGCCGATCCGGCGGAAGCCGACCCGCAGGTAGACCCGGGCGATCTCCTCGCTGCCGGCGGAGAGGAAGACCAGGTCGGTGCCGTCGTCGAGCAGTTGGCGGGCGAGCGCGGCGGTGACCGCGGCGCCGAGGCCACGGCGGCGGGCCGACGGCAGGGTGGCGATGCCGGCGATCTCGGCGACGTCGTCGACCCGCAGCGCCATGCCGCTGGCGACCGCGCCCTCGGGCTGGGTCTCGATGAGCGCGGAGACCCGGTGCCCGGCGATGGTCCTGGTGCGTTCCTCGTCGAGAGCGTCGAGGGGGAGTTCGATCAGGGCGGTGTCCCGGGCGGCCGGCCCGGCGCCGCCGACCGCGGTGCCCGGAGCGGCGAATCCGACCGCGGCGACCGCCCGGCGGGCCGCGATGTCGGCGGCGAAGCCGGGTGCGGCCGGGTCGAGGATCCGCACCGGCAGGCTGGCCAGTTCGTCGGCGGACACCAGCGCCGCCGGGTCGAGCACCATCAGTGGCGCCTCCAGCACCGACAGCCCGGCGGACCGGGCCACGGCCAGCAGGTCGGGGTGGTTCTCGTGCACCCACTCGAAGGCCTCGGGCAGGCCGAGTTCGCGCTGCCGCTGCCGTACGTCGGCGACGTCGGCGGCCGACGGTGACTCCGTGGCGTCCAGCCGTGGACGGGCGTAGAATGGCCAACCCGCACCGTCCCGGACGAAGAGCACCAACCCGCCAAAGGTCTCGGTGTGGGCAACGTCACGCGGAACGGCGTCGTAGAAACGCTCCAACCGGTCGAAAAGCTCTTTTTGCGTCGACGTCACCGGGGGAGCGTACACGTGCCGGATCCCGGGCATGTGATCAATTCCGCGCCGTGTGATCGATCTGAACTGGTGGACCCGGTCGGCCCCTAACGTAAACTCAGAAGACCCGCAGGGCCGACGTCGTCCCGACCGCATGATTGAACGTGAATGACGACAGGAGCCCCGGTGGCCTTTCCGTACCCTCAGGAACCGCACCCCTCCTCGTCGGCGACCGCCGACCTCGCCTCCGCGCCCGTGACCGGCGCGCCGCCCGCGCAGGGGCTGTACGACCCCGCCACCGAGCGGGACGCCTGTGGGGTGGCATTCGTGGCCGACCTGTACGGCCGCCGCTCCCACGACGTGGTCGACAAGGGGCTCGCCGCGCTCTGCCGGCTCGACCACCGGGGCGCCCGGGGCGCCGAGCAGAACACCGGGGACGGCGCCGGGATCATGATCCAGGTGCCGGACGGATTCCTGCGCGAGGTGGTCGACTTCCCGTTGCCGCCCGCCGGGCAGTACGCCACCGGCCTGGTCTTCCTGCCCACCGACCCGGCCGACGAGGCCCGCGCCCGGACCGTGCTGGAGAAGTACGCGCTGGTCGAGGGGGCCGAGATCCTCGGCTGGCGGGACGTACCGGTGCGCGCCGACGACCTGGGTGAGACCGCGCTGGCGGCCCGCCCGACGATCCGGCAGGTCTTCCTCGCCGCTCGCCGGCTCACCGGCTCGCCGGCCGGCTCCGCCGGCACCCCGCTGACCGGCCTCGACCTGGACCGGGTCGCCTTCTGCGTCCGCAAGCAGGCCGAACGGGAGACCGCCGAGCGGGGCGTCGCCGCCTACTTCCCGTCGCTGTCCGCCCGGACCATGGTCTACAAGGGCATGCTCACCCCGGACCAGCTCCCGGAGTTCTTCCCGGACCTGACCGACCCCCGGGTGACCAGCGCGATCGCCCTGGTGCACTCCCGGTTCTCCACCAACACCTTCCCGTCCTGGCCGCTGGCGCACCCGTACCGGTTCATCGCGCACAACGGCGAGATCAACACCATCCGGGGCAACAAGAACTGGATGCAGGCCCGAGAATCGATGATGGCCAGCGGCGGTTCCGGCAAGGGCGGCGGAGCCGCCCAGCACATCCCGGGCAACCTGAAGCGGCTGTTCCCGATCTGCACCCCGGCCGCCTCCGACTCCGCCAACTTCGACGAGGTCCTCGAACTGCTGCACCTGGCGGGGCGGAGCCTGCCGCACGCGGTGCTGATGATGATCCCGGAGGCGTGGGAGAACGACCCGGACATGGCCCCGGCGAAGCGGGCCTTCTACCGGTTCCACGCCAGCCTGATGGAGCCGTGGGACGGCCCGGCGTCGGTCGCCTTCACCGACGGCTCGCTGGTCGGCGCGGTCCTCGACCGCAACGGGCTGCGGCCGGGCCGCTGGTGGCTCACCTCCGACGGCCTGGTCGTGCTCGGCAGCGAGGCCGGCGTGCTCGACCTCGACCCGGCGGGCGTGGTCGCCAAGGGCCGGCTGCAGCCGGGCCGGATGTTCCTGGTCGACACCGCCGCCGGGCGGATCATCACCGACGAGGAGATCAAGGCGGAGCTGGCCGCCGCCGCACCGTACGACGAGTGGCTGCACGCCGGCCTGATCGACCTGGCCGACCTGCCGCCCCGCGAACACATCGTCTACACCCACGACTCGGTGCAGCGCCGGCAGCAGACCTTCGGCTACACCGAGGAGGAGCTGAAGATCCTGCTCGGGCCGATGGCCCGGGCCGGTGCCGAACCGGTCGGCTCGATGGGCACCGACACCCCGATCTCGCCGCTGTCCACCCGGCCCCGGCTGCTCTACGACTACTTCCACCAGCTCTTCGCCCAGGTCACCAACCCGCCGCTGGACGCCATCCGGGAAGAGCTGGTGACCAGCCTGCAGGCGACCATCGGGCCGGAGGGCAACCTGCTGGAGCCGACCCCGGCGAGCTGTCGGCAGGTGGTGCTGCCGTACCCGGTGATCGACAACGACGAGCTGGCCAAGCTGCTCTCCATCGACGAGGATGGTGACCTGCCCGGCCTCAAGGCGGTCCGGGTCTCCGGGCTGTACCGGATCCGGGAGGGCGCGCCGGGGATCAAGGCCCGGCTCACCGAGATCTGCCGGCACGTCTCCGAGGCGATCGAGGACGGGGTACGCATCCTCGTCCTCTCCGACCGCGACTCCACCGCCGACCTGGCGCCGATCCCGTCGCTGCTGCTCACCGCCGCCGTGCACCAGCACCTGGTCCGGGAGCAGACCCGGACCCAGGTGGCGCTGATCGTCGAGACCGGCGACTGCCGCGAGGTGCACCACACCGCGCTGCTGATCGGGTACGGTGCCGCCGCGGTCAACCCGTACCTCGCCTTCGAGTCGGTCGAGGACCTGATCACCACGGGGACGCTGACCGGCATCGAACCGCGTACCGCGGTCCGCAACTACGTCAAGGCGCTCGGCAAGGGCGTACTCAAGATCATGTCGAAGATGGGAATCTCGACCGTCTCGTCGTACTGCGGCGCCCAGGTCTTCGAGGCGGTCGGACTCGACAACGGGCTGCTCCAGCGCTACTTCGCCGGCACCGCCGGCAAGATCGGCGGCATCGGGCTGGCCGAGATCCACGCCGAGGTCGCCGCCCGACACTCCCGCGCCTACCCGACCGGCGACGCCCAGCACACCCACCGGCCGCTCGAGGTCGGCGGCGAGTACCAGTGGCGCCGCGAGGGCGAGCTGCACCTGTTCAACCCGGAGACGGTCTTCCTGCTCCAGCACGCCACCCGCAGCCGCCAGTACGACGTCTTCCGCGACTACACCCGCAAGGTCGACGCGCTCGCCGAGCAGGCCGGCTCGCTGCGTGGACTGTTCCGGCTCCGCACCGGGGTCCGGCCGCCGGTCCCGCTCGACGAGGTCGAGCCGGCCAGCGAGATCGTCAAACGGTTCGCCACCGGCGCCATGTCGTACGGCTCGATCTCGGCCGAGGCGCACGAGACCCTCGCCATCGCGATGAACCGGCTCGGCGGCAAGTCCAACACCGGTGAGGGCGGCGAGACCGTCGAACGGCTCTACGACCCCACCCGGCGCTCCTCGGTCAAGCAGGTCGCCAGCGGCCGGTTCGGGGTGACCACCGAATACCTCGTCAACGCCGACGACATCCAGATCAAGATGGCCCAGGGCGCCAAGCCCGGCGAGGGCGGCCAGCTCCCCGGCAACAAGGTGTGGCCGTGGATCGCCCGCACCCGGCACGCCACCCCGGGCGTCGGACTGATCTCCCCGCCGCCGCACCACGACATCTACTCGATCGAGGACCTGGCCCAGCTCGTCCACGACCTGAAGAGCGTGAACCCGGCCGCCCGGATCCACGTCAAGCTGGTCAGCGAGGTCGGCGTCGGCACCGTCGCCGCCGGCGTCGCCAAGCTCAAAGCCGACGTCATCCTGATCTCCGGCCACGACGGCGGCACCGGCGCCTCCCCGCTGAACTCGCTCAAGCACGCCGGCACCCCGTGGGAACTGGGGCTGGCCGAGGCGCAGCAGACGCTGCTGCTCAACCGGCTCCGGGACCGGGTCACCGTGCAGGTCGACGGCCAGCTCAAGACCGGCCGGGACATCATCGTCGCCGCGCTGCTCGGCGCCGAGGAGTACGGCTTCGCCACCGCCCCGCTGATCGTCGCCGGCTGCGTGATGATGCGGGTCTGCCACCTCGACACCTGCCCGGTCGGCATCGCCACCCAGAACCCGGTGCTGCGTGAGCGCTACACCGGCCGCCCCGAGTTCGTGGAGAACTTCTTCCTCTTCCTCGCCGAGGAGGTCCGCGGCTACCTCGCCGAACTGGGCTTCCGCAGCCTCGAGGAGGCGATCGGCGCGGCCGAGCTGCTCGACTTCGTACCGGCGCTGGACCACTGGAAGGCCAAGGGAGTCGACCTGCGGCCGGTGCTGTACACGCCGGAGCTGCCGGCCGGTGCCGCCCGGCGTGGCGTACGGGCCCAGGACCACGGCCTCGACCGGTCGCTCGACAACCAGTTGCTGGCGCTGGCCGAGCCGGCGCTGCGCGACGGTGACCGGGTCCGGGCAGCGGTCGCGGTCCGCAACGAGCACCGCAGCGTCGGCGCGATGCTCGGCGGCGAGGTCGCCCGCCGGTACGGCGGCGCCGGGCTCCCCGCCGACACCATCGAGTTCGACCTGACCGGCACCGCCGGGCAGTCGTTCGGCGCCTTCCTGCCCAGCGGGGTGACCCTGCGGCTGGCCGGCGACGCCAACGACTACGTCGGCAAGGGCCTCTCCGGCGGCCGGATCGTGGTCCGGCCACACCCCGAGGCGCCGTTCGCCGGTGGCCTGGACGCCCCGCCCGGACCTAACGGCCGGGCCGAGGACCAGATCATCGCCGGCAACACCATCCTGTACGGCGCCACCGGCGGTGAACTCTTCCTGCGCGGCCGGGTCGGCGAGCGGTTCGCGGTCCGTAACTCCGGCGCGGCGGCGGTGGTCGAGGGCGTCGGCGACCACGGCTGCGAGTACATGACCGGTGGGACCGTGGTGGTGCTCGGCCAGACCGGCCGCAACTTCGCCGCCGGCATGTCCGGCGGCACGGCCTTCGTCTGGCGGCTCGACCCGCGTCGGGTGAACCCGGAGCTGGTGGACCTGGCGCCGCTCACCGACGAGGAGCGGGTCACCCTGCACGACCTGGTGCAGCGGCACTTCGCCGAGACCGACTCGTCGGTGGCGGAGGCGCTGTTGAAGCGCTGGCCGGAGGCGGTGGAGGAGTTCACCGCCGTGGTGCCGCGCGACTACAAGCGGGTGATGGAGCTGATGCGGGCCGCCGAGGCGGAGGGCCGCGACGTCGACGAGGCGGTGATGGGGACGCCGGCCGCCCCGTCCGCCGCGACCCCGGCGGCCGGCACCGCCCCGACCACGCCGACCGTTCCCGACGTGTCCGTACCCGTCCAGCCGCCGGGCGGCGAGTTGCACTCTTCCCAGGAGGTGGCCCGTGCCTGACCCGAGTGGATTCCTCAAGCACGAGCGGCGGCTGCCGGCCCGCCGTCCGGTGCCGGTCCGGATCGCCGACTGGCGCGAGGTCTACCCGTCCGCCGAGGAGGGGCTGATCCGCGAGCAGGCGACCCGCTGCATGGACTGCGGCATCCCGTTCTGCCACGACGGCTGCCCGCTCGGCAACCGGATCCCGGACTGGAACGACCTGGTCCGGACCGGTAACTGGGCGGCGGCGATCGAGGCGCTGCACGCCACCAACAACTTCCCGGAGTTCACCGGCCGGCTCTGCCCGGCCCCGTGCGAGGCCGCCTGTGTACTCGGGATCGGCGGGCGGGCCCCGGTCGCGATCAAGCAGGTCGAGGTCGAGATCGTCAACCGGGCCTTCGACCTGGACCTGGTCACCCCGCGACAGACCGCCGCGCCGTCCGGCCGCCGGGTCGCGGTGGTCGGCTCCGGCCCGGCCGGGCTCGCCGCCGCCCAGCAACTGGTCCGCGTCGGTCACGGTGTCACGGTGTACGAACGCGACGACGCGATCGGCGGTCTGCTCCGGTACGGCATCCCCGACTTCAAGCTGGAGAAGGAGCACATCGACCGGCGGCTGGCGCAGCTCACCGCCGAGGGCGTCGAGTTCCGGACCGGGGTGGACGTCGGGGTCGACGTCACCGCCGAGCAGCTCCGGGCCGAGTACGACGCGGTGCTGCTCGCCTGCGGCGCGCTCGCCGGCCGGGACACCCCGGCGACGCCGGGCCGGGCCCTGCGGGGTGTGCACCAGGCGATGGAGCACCTGGTGGCGGCGAACCGGGTGGTCGCCGGCCGGGAGGACAGCACTCCGATCGACGCCGCCGGGAAGCACGTGGTGATCATCGGTGGTGGCGACACCGCCGCCGACTGCCTCGGGGTGGCGCACCGGCAGGGTGCGGCCGGCGTACACCAGCTCGACCTCTATCCGCGACCGCCGCGCGAGCGGGACGAGGAGCGCGACCCGTGGCCGACCTGGCCGTGGATCCTGCGGGAGTACCCGGCGCATGAGGAGGGCGGCGAGCGGGTCTTCGCGGTCGCCGTCCAGGAGTTCGTCGACGACGGCACCGGCCAGGTCCGGGCGGTCCGGATCGCCGAGGTGACCGTGGAGAAGCGGGACGGTCAGCGGCTGCTGACCGTGGTCCCGGGGACCGAGCGGGAGCTGCCGGCCGACCTGGTGCTGCTCGCGATCGGGTTCGAGGGGACCGAGGAGCAGCCGCTGCTCGACCAGTTCGGGGTGGCCCGCAACCGGCGGGGCGCGGTCGACACCGACGACACCTGGCAGGCCGGGCCCGGGGTCTTCGTCGCCGGGGACATGCACCGGGGCGCGTCGCTGATCGTCTGGGCGATCGCCGAGGGTCGGGCCGCGGCCGCCGCGATCCACCGCCACCTGGGCGGGGCCGAGCCGTTGCCGGCCCCGGTCGCCCCGTCCACGCAGCCGCTGGCGGTACCCGCCCGCGCCTGACCCGGCAGCGTTCCCGCGCGACTCCACGGCCGCGGCGTCCGAAGGACGTCGCGGCCGTCGCGCGTCCGGGCGTTGCGGGTACGACGTGACCGCCGCCTCGCGCTGGTCGTGTGCTCTCACCTGGCCTGCGCAGTTGAGTGGGGTCGATTGCCGTGGTCTGCAAGCGGCGGACGACTTGCCAGGTTCCTACGGCCCTACGACGGCCGGGCCAGATATGCCGTCTTGGCTTCGGCCGAGAAACCGCAGGCTCGGTAGAAGTTGTGGACAGCTGGCTCGCGCGAGCCCGTCATCAGCATCGCCTTGTAACAGCCCGCTGCCCATGCCGCCTCGAGCGTGGCGGCCATGATCTGCCTGCCCAGGCCTGAACCTCGGAGGGATTCCTCCACGACGACGTTCTCGATGACGGCGTACGGCGATGCTGACCGACTGATGTTCGGGATCACGTTCAGGTACGTCGTAGCGACGACAGCCCCGTCAAGGTCGAACACGAAGAGATGCAGTCCCGGGGAGCTCAGGATCCGATCGAACGCTTCCGCGTCAGATCCATCATCGAGCCACGGGTCGTCAGGCTGCAGTTGCCGGTACAAGCGAAGGACGTCGGGGAAGTCGTCTGGCCGAGCCTCACGGAACACGCCCCGAGCGTACCGGCCGGGGCCTCTGCCCAGACCGGGCGACCATGGTCGGGCATCGAACCACGACTCCGAGGAGTGTGCGTTCATCGGCATGGGCGTGCACCTGACCTTGACGCACCACAACGAGCCTGTCGGGCCTGACCCGCGGTTCCGATCTGCGCGCTTGTCACCGCCTCACCGCGTACGGTGACGCCCGGTCGGTGGCAGGCGGCGGTCCGGCCCTGGGCCCCGATTCTCAGTACGTCCCGTTCGCCCGGTGATACCGTTCGGCCCCGTGCGGAAGGTACTCGTCAGCGGATGCCTGCAGGGGCGGGCCCTGCGTTACAACGCGACACATGTGCCGGTGAACTCGCTGATCTGGGATCGTTGGTCGACCGAGGGGCGCCTCGTACGGTTCTGCCCGGAGGTCGCGGTGGGGTTTCCCGTTCCTCGGCCGCCAGCCGAGATAGTCGGCGGAACCGCAGGGGACGTTCTCGCAGGTCTCGCGCGGGTTGAGGAAGCTACCGGCGCAGACGTCACCGGCCTGTTCCGGCTTGCCGCTCGACGAGCGCTGGAACGGGCAGTAGAGGCGGGAGTCGCGCTCGCGGTCCTTGTCGACGGCAGCCCCACCTGCGGCAGCAGCGTCGTCTATGACGGTTCGTTCACCGGTCGCACCGTACCGGGACGGGGAGTAGCCGCAGAGGAACTGCTGCGTCACGGCATTCCGGTGTTCCACGAAGGGCAACTTCAGCAGGCCGCGGCGATGCTCGTCGACCTGGAGCAGTCAGGGAGCGCCGACGCCGTCAGCGGTGGGTGAGTCGGCCACAGCCACGAGACGGTTGTCGCGGTGCACTGCCGCGTTCAGCATGGCACTTTGGTGAGCGCGACGTG
This sequence comes from Plantactinospora sp. B5E13, assembly GCF_039871775.1. Lineage (NCBI taxonomy): Bacteria > Bacillati > Actinomycetota > Actinomycetes > Micromonosporales > Micromonosporaceae > Plantactinospora > Plantactinospora sp. B5E13. The sequence continues at coordinate 4,327 of NZ_JBDPLT010000060.1, read as the reverse complement.
CTCCCGGCGAATTTCGCCGACCAGGACGAATTCGGACCGGTCGACATCGCAGCAGAACGGAAGATCCTTCGACAGGTCAACGCGTTCGGGCACGGGTTGCCGTGCGTACCCACGGACATGCTCGGCGGCGCCCTCCATGATTCCCGCGACCAGGTCCGCCCGCCTCGGCTCTGCCCCCTGGAGAAGGTCGCTCAGGTATCTCGCACAGGCCTGGTCCTCGGGGGTCTGTCCGGTGCAGACGAGAGTGCACGGAGTCCCCGGCCTGGTTCGTCCCGATCCACCGAGCGGTGGCGCCGACATTCGGCGCTGACGCCGCGAGCAGCGCCGCCGGGTCCGGATACCGGAGGAGCCCGCGTGTACCGTTCGATGTCGCCTGGATCAGACGTCGGCCGTTCAGCTGTGCCGTCGACATCTCGAACGGCGAGTTCCCGAAGTCGAAGTCCGCGGGCTTGAGCCCACTGGTCTCGCCGACGAGCAGGTGGTCGGGGGTGCAGCCGCCGGAGATCTCGGCCGACCTTGGTCGACGGCGCGCAGAGTATCTCCGTTGCGCCACGCTCGAAGGCGACCGCGGCCGTCGTGAAGGCACGGATGACATCGATGACGACGACGACGGTGCCGGGCAGGACCTCTGCATCCATACCCACGATCGACACGGCACGCGATTCTTCGCCGTACGATTCTCACCTGCAAGACTATTTCCGAGACGCGACCGGCGGCACCCAGTGCTGCGGCGCCGGTACGCGGGCGTGGTGCTCCACGCGTTCCGCACCTGTGTCGGGACCAGCGCCCGAGTCGGGGGAGCAGAGCCGCAGCGGGGCTCAGCCGGCGGGCGGTTGGGTGAAGGTGAAGAGCCGCACGCCGCGGTCGAGTGGTCGGGGCGTACCGGTGAACCGGTGCACGCCCACCCCGAACCGCTCCGCCGGGTCGGAGAGCCAGCGCAACTCGAAGCCCTCCTCGGCGTACCAGTCGCAGATCTGCGGCACCATGTCGACCGGGCTGATCCGGCGGTGCCGGGTCCAGATCACCGTGCCGCCGGTGGCACAGAGTTGGGCACAGCCCGCGACGGTACGACGGATGTCGGCGTCGGAGATGTTCCCGTAGATCCCACAGGCCAGTACGAGATCCGCCGGTACGAGGCCGGCGTACTGCCCGGGCAGCGCGGCGTCGCCGGTCACCACCTCGACGTTGTCGAGTCCGGCCGTCCGGGCCGTTGTCGCGGCCTCCTCCGCGTTGCGTTCGTCCAGTTCCACCAGCCGGGCGGTGACGTCGTCCCGGCGGGGATGGTCGACCAGCACTCCGAGCAGGTCCCGGCCCTGGCCGGCGCAGATGCTGACCACCCGCAGCGGCCCCGGCGGCGCCTCGTCGAGGAACTCCCGGATCCGCTGCTGGACCACGACCAGCCGGCGGGCGAGTGTGCTGTCCGGGTCCGCGTAGTGCTCGTGCCAGGTGTTCCAGTCCCCGTTGTTCATCGTTTCCCGTTCTCTGCGCGGTGGTCGGGCAGCCTATCGCCGAGGCTGGTCGGCCGTACCGGACGGATCGTCCGCCGTGGACGGATTGGCCGGCGCTGACGGGTCGGCTCCGGACGCGGTCAGGATGTGGCGCAGGGCGTGGTCGAGGGTTTCGCGGGTGCTCGGCGCGAGGTGCCCGAAGAGCTGCCGACCCACCTGGGCGGCGATCCGCTGGCCGTCGCGTACGTGCCGGCGGCCCTGCTCGGTCAGGTGGATCGCGTGGGCGCGCCGGTCACCCGGCAGGGGACGCCGTTCGGCGAGCCGCTGCCGTTCCAGGTCGTCGACGATCCGGCCGAGCGACGACTTGTCCAGGTCGAGCAGGTCGGCGAGGCGGCGTTGGGTCAGCGGCCCGGTGCCGTTCAGCACCGCCAGCGTGGCGAAGTGCCGTTCCTCGATGCCGAGCGGTCGTAACGACTCGTTGAAGAGCTTCTGGCAGCGTCGGTGGACCGTGCTGATCAGCATCCCGGTGGCGACGTCCGGGGGCAGGAAGCCCAGGGGAGCCGGGGCGGACGGTGATCGGGCGGCGGTCATCTCTGGATTCTAGGACCCGAGACAGATACTCTCAGCCGAGACTATCTCGGATGAGAGCTTTGGGGGTTGTCGTGCCGGATGGAACGACGAACATGACCGAGACGACGGCGAGCCGAACGGACGGGAAGGGCGGGCCGGCGCCGACGGTGGTGCCGCCCCGCCGACTGCGAACGGCCGCCGTGCTGGTCTGGGTGCTGGTGGTCGAGCACGTGTTCGCGCTCGTCACCCCGCCGTACGAGCTGGGCGTCGAGCACGTCTTCCACCTCACCTTCGGGGCCGCGTACGCCTGGCTCGCGCTATGCCTGCCCACCGGTCGACGCGCCCACCGGGTACTGCTGACCGTGCTGCTCGGCATCCAGTTGGCCGGCCGGTGCGTCGTCTTTACCCTGATCCCCGACACCTGGATCAGGGCCCTGCTCGTCCTCGGCGCCCTGCTCACCATCGCTGTGCTGACACTGATCTGGCGACCCACCCGACGGGCGGGTGACCGGGTGCGCTGACCCCGGGCCGGTCCGCGCACCGCGGCCCGGCGTGGCGGCGGTGCGCGGACGGCACTCAGCGGGCGAGCACCACCTGCGACTCGTGGCGGCGGCCGGCGGCCATCTCCCGCAGCACCGTCGCCGCCTCGTCGAACGGCACCACCGCCGAGACCAGATGCTTGCGTACCAGGTCTCCGTACTCGCGGAGCAGGGTGACCGTCTCCGCCGACAGGCGGTCCCGGTCCCAGGTCGAGGCCAACCCGCGCGGCACCCGGCCGATCTGCGCGCACCGCACCGACAGCCCGTTGTGGTGGAACTCCTCACCGAGCCGCAACGCGTCCGCCCCGCCCTGGTAGAACGCGAGGTCGACCACCGTCCCCTGCGGTCGGAGCAGCCGCAGCGCCAGGTGCAGCGCGGACGCCTGACCCCGGCACTGGAAGACCACGTCGGCGCCCCGGTCGCCGGCCGCGTGCCGCCACCGGGTCTTCAACACCACCGCCGGGTCCGCACCGTCGGGGTCGAGTGTCTCCAACCCCAGCGCCTCGGCCACCGCCCGCCGCTCCGGCGTCGGGTCGAGTACGACCACCGAGGCGGCCCCGCCGAGCCGGGCGAAGAGCGCGGTCAGCAGCGCCACCACACCCGCCCCGGTCACCGCCACCCGTCGACCACGTACGCCGTCGGCGAGGTCGCGGACCGCCTGGCCGCACAGGTCGGCGGCGGCGTGCAGCAGCCCGTTGGCGCAGATCGGGCCCATGTGCGCCAGGTAGATCCCGAGCAGCGGGTCCAGGTCCTCCGGCACCGGCACCACCCGGTCGATCCGGGGATCACCCCGAAACCCGGTCCGGTGCCCGTACGTCATCGCCACCGTCGCGCCCTCGGTGACCGCCGACGTACGACTCTCCGTCACCCGCCCGACCTCCATGTGGCCGAGCCTCGTCACCGGGTACGGCGACGCCGCCCCGCCCGCCACGAACAGCCCCAGTTCGGCGTCCCAGCCCGCCGACAGGTACGGGTTCGTCCCCTTCAGGTACGACAGCTCGGTGCCGGCCGACACCCCACTGACAGCGTCTCCACCCGGAACGTCCCCCCGGTCAGCGGGGCCGCCTCCTCGTCCCGGAGCAGCACCTCACCCGGACCGGTCACCACCATGATTCCGGCAGGTCGAACGGGGACCACTCCGGCAGGTTCTTTGGGCACCAGGGGGGCCGACGGCACTAGCGGTCGTCATTCGTCGATAGGAAAGATCGGCAACTTGTTTCGGCACCATGTTTGACACGCGGGATGCCTGCTATGCCTTTCTTATTCGACTTGTTGATATCGCCGGGTTTAGGTTGATCCCGATCATATCGGGAGGCCGGGGTGTTCACGCGTGTCGAGTTGTTCGAGCGCATCCGGGCTGATCGGCGGGCAGATCCGTCGGTGTCTCAGCGAGAGTTGGCGCGCCGGCATCAGGTGTCGCGTCGTACCGTTCGGGCGGCGTTGGCGTCGGCGGTCCCCTTACGCTGGGTTACCAGCCGGCACGGTCAGCACGCGGGTTGCGGCTAGAACCGCGCACGTGATCATGCGCCGAGCCGTGCGGACCGTCATGCGAAGATCGATGCGTGGTCGGGTTTCCTGTCGTAAGGCGGTGATGAGCGCACCATGCGGGAACAGTTCCTAGTATCCCCATCGTTACCGCGTCCTAGACGAGTAGTTCCGAAGTCAGGGGTCGATGTCCAGGCATGAGGAGAGGGCATCCAAGATCATGTTGTGACGCAAGACCTGGACACCCTCTTGACCGCACTGTACGTGAAGATCGACGACAGCATC
>NZ_JBDPLT010000006.1:0-252966 GCF_039871775.1 Plantactinospora sp. B5E13 | reverse complement strand
CAGCGTGGATGACCTCGTCACCGCGATCGAGGAGTACCTGCGCGTGCACAACGACGACCCGAAGCCGTTCGTGTGGACCGCCACCGCCGAATCGATCCTGGCCAAGGTCCGACGTGGACGAGTAGCCCTCCAACAAGCGACTACTCAAAACTGAGACAGAACACTAGCGTTCAGACGGGTCAGCCCGGCGGTGCTGACTGCCGTTCCGCCACGCAGAAGACGTTGTCCTCCGGATCGGCCAGTACGACGTACCGCGCTCGTACCCCGGGCGGCTCCGGGTCGTCGTCGGTCGGGTAATGCGGCCAGTCGACCCGCTGGGCGCCCAGCGCGAGGAGCCGGTCGACCTCCTCGTCCAGCTTCCCGGTGTGTGCCTCCAGGTCGAGGTGGATCCGGGGGTACTTCCGGGGCGGACTCTCGCTGAGGTCCAGGGCGAGCGGGATGTCGGCGACCCCGGCGGGCGGATCGAGGACGATCCACTCGTCGCCGTCGTACCGGGGTGGTCGGCGGACGTACCCCAGCGCCCTTCGCCAGAAGTCGGCGGCCCGTCGGTCGTCCCGTACCCCGGGTCAGATCTGCTGGATCCTGGCCACGACGGCAGGCCAACGCCGGCGCCACTGGTCTGCTCGGGTCCGCCGTCCTACCCGGCGGGCGGAGGTACCCGCGTCAGTGGGGGAGTGGTGAGCGGCGGGCGGGTGGGTCCCCGCAGCACTCGGGCGACGACACCGGGCCGGAACAGGGTGGTCGGCGGCTCGACCAGGTGCAGCACGTCGGTGAAGGCCCTCGCCACGTACGGGTCCCGGTCGGCGACCCGCGACGTCCGGTCCAGGTACCAGCGGGACAGTCGGCTGCCCCGGCGGCGTTCGAGGTTTCCGACGGTCGTCGGATAGCGCAGGTCGGCGCCGGTGGCGACGTCCCAGGCGGTGGTGCTGCACCGGCTGACCGCCGCCTGCGCGGCCCGACCGAGGACACCCCGGTGGGCCCGCAGGTGTTCGCCGAGGACGAGCCCGGTTTGCGCGGCGACCGTCATGCCGTGTCCGTAGATCGGGTTGAACGCGCAGGCGGCGTCCCCCACCACCAGGAATCCGTCCGGCCAGCGCGGCATCGTCTCGTAGCGTCGACGGTGGTTGGCGGTACGCCGGAATCCGTGGATCGGCCCGTCCGGCTTCGCGTCCCTGATCACCTCGTACACGATGGAACTTCGCAGGCCGCGGACGAACTCGAGGAAGCCGGCCTCGTCGGTGGGCGGTACGTCGTCACCCATGCCGCCGAGGGTGAGCACCCAGCGGTTGTTCTCGATCGGGAACAGTACCGCCCCGCGTGGGTTCTCTGGTGGCTTCGGCATGAGCAGGATGTTCTTCCAGTCGTCGCCGACCCCCGGCGGCAGCGTGTAGCGCCGGCTCGCGTACCCGAGTCCGGAGTCCACCTGGATCTCGTCGGGACGCCCGTAACCCAACCCCGCCAACCAGTCCGGGGTACGGGAGCCGCGACCGCTGGCGTCGACCACCAGGTCGGCGTCGAGCCGGTCGACACCGTCGACACCGCCGCGCGGCCGCAGTGCCACCCCGGTGACGGCCGTCGCCTCCTTGTCGGAGAGCAGCCCGACCGCCTCGTGCCCGGCCAGGAACCGGATCCGGGGATCGGCGAGCAGGCGACGCCGGACCACCCAGTCGATCAGTTCGCCGCTCGCCCCGACCAGTTCGTGGGTGGCGGGAAACCGGTCCCGCCAGCCGGTGGTGCTCAGGTAGAGGACATCGGTGGGGGTGGACGCCCGGACCGCTCCGTGCTCGTGCAGTTCGGCGACCAGCCCGGGAAACAGCCGGTCGAGCGCCCGCTGCCCGGCGGTGACGAGTACGTGCAGGTGGTGTGCCTGGGGTACGCCGGCGCGTACCCGCGGCTCGTCCGGGAACCGGTCCCGCTCGACCACCGTCACTTCGTCCACATGGTCGGCGAGGGCCCGGGCGACGCAGAGACCGGCGAGGCTGCCGCCGATGACAACGGCACGACGGGGCTGGGACGCAGTCAGCGACATCCGGGTATTCTCCCCGATCCGGCCGCGTGTCCCGGACCCCGCGTCGCCCGGCCAGCCGGCCTACGTCCGTTACCGGCCGGTGGCCAGGTGTGCCCCGCCGGCCACCTCCAGGACCGTCCCGGTCACGTACGGGTTGGTGGCGAGGAGGTGGATTGCCTCGGCGACGTGTTCGGGCCGCCCGACCCGCCCGGCCGGTATCGTCCGGGCGATCCCCTCGAACACCGCCGTACGCTGTTCCGCCGGCACCCGGTCCCACCACGGGGTGTCGATGACGCCGGGGGAGACGGCGTTGATCCGCAGCGGCGCGAGTTCGGTGGCCAGCGGGCCGACGACCGCTTCCAGGGCACCGTTGATCGCGGCGAGGCCGGCCGTTCCGGGCAGTGCGGCCCGGGCCGACGCCGCCGTGACGAGCACGACCGAGCCGGTACGCCGGAGTTTCGGCAGTGCCGCCTGGAGGATCCGCAGGTGCGGCCAGAACTTGCCCTCGAATCCGAGCTGGAGCTCGGCCAGGTCGAGCGAGGCGAACGGGCCGCCGCCGGCCGCGCCGCTGAGCGCCACGACCAGATGGTCGATCTCGGCCACCTCCGCGAAGAAGGCCGTTACCTCGTCGGGTACGGACGCGTCCACGGCCCGGGTGGTGACCTCTCCGGTGATCCGGTCCGCCACCTGCGCCAGCTTCTTTCGGTCCCGCCCGACGACGGTGACCCGGGCACCCCGGTCCCCGAACAGTGAAGCGGTCGCCTCGCCGATTCCGGAACTGCCGCCCATCACCACTACGTGTTCCATGATCCATCCCCTGTCGAGACTGCCTGTCTCGACAAGCTTTGCCGAGACGGTCAGTTTCGACAAGCGGGTATGCTGTGACCATGCCCACCACCGCACCGCCAGATCCGCCACGCCGGGTCCACACCGGCCGACGCCGCAACGAGGAGGCCCGGCAGGCCATTCTCGACGCGGCGTTGCGCCTGCTCACCAGCGCCAACCGCGGGCCGTTGACGGTCGATGTCATCGCCCGGGAGGCCGGCGTCGGCAAGCAGACGATCTACCGCTGGTGGCCGTCCAAGGGCGGCGTACTGCTGGAGGCGCTCACCGGCTGGAGCGAGGCCCTGGTGCCGGTGCCGGACACCGGCTCGCTGCGGGAGGATCTGCGGGACTTCCTCCGCTCGACGTTCCGGCGCGGGCGGGAGCCGTCGACGTCGGCCCTGCTGCGTGCCCTCGCCACCGAGGCGGCCCGGGACCCGTCCACCGCCGGGTTGGTCCGAGAGTTCACCGAGGCACGACGCGGCGTGTTGCGGACGGTGCTGGAGCGTGGCCGGTCGCGGGGCGAGGTGGCCGCCGACCGTGACCTCGACCTGATGGTCGACCAGGTGTACGGGCTCTTCTGGTACCGCCTCCTCCTCGGTCACGCACCGCTGACCGACGAGGTCGCCGACGAGCTCGTGGAGACATTGACCGCCTGACAGCCCACTGGCGGGGCGGTGGGCATCGGGGCGCTGGCGGGTCAGCCGCCGGCCGAGGGTGTGGCCGCCGGGCGCGGCAGCTTCCCGGCCAGCGCGTCGGTCAGCCGCTGGGCGAGGTCGGCCGGCATGTCCCCACCATTGAGCACCGCGATGACGTACCGCCGCAGGACCAGGCTGAACGTCGGATAGTGCGGCGACTCCGGCCGGCGGCGTGCCCGGTCGATCTCGGCGCGCAGCAGAGCCGCGTACGGGTACTCCTGGCGTACCGTCGCGTCCTGGTAGACGGTGGCCCGGGTGGCGGCGAAGCCACCCCGCTGGAAGAGCCGCCGTTGACTCTCCTCCCCGGTGAGGAATCCGATCAGTGCCTGCGCGGCGCGCGGCTGACCGGTCTGCCGCGCGATCGCCAGGTTCTGCCCGCCGAGGACGCTGGGCCCGGGCAACGCGGCGACGTCGAACTCCAGGGCCGGCCCGGACGGCGTCGCCGTGGGCGAGGCGGGGGCCGTGTCGTCGGCGATGAGGCTCCGGTACTGGACCGGCCAGTTGCGCATGAACATGACCCGGCCGGAGCGGAAGACCTCCCGGCTGCGGGTCTCGTCGTGCTCTCGCGCCTCCGGATGCACCAGTGGCGCCCCGTCCCCGGTCCGACCGCCGGGGGTCAACCGGCGCAACGCCTCCGCCCACAGCCGCGGATCAACCGAAACCGTGCCCTCGTCGTCGACACCGATCGTGCCACCGGCGGACCAGAGCGCCTCCAACGCGTTGACCACCAGCCCCTCGTAGTCGGCGAACTGTCCGGTGTAGCCGGCCTGGAGCGACGACCCGGACGGACGTTCGGTGAGGACCCGGTTGGCCTCCGTGGTGATCTTCTGCCAGTCGAACGGTGGTTGCAGCCCCAGGTCGGTTCGGTAGAACAGCAACCCGGCGTCGGTGTTGAACGGCAACGCCCAGAGCCGACCGTCGTACCGGCAGGTGGCGAGCGGATTGGCCAGGAAGACCCCGTCCGGTTCCTCCGACAGCAGGGACTCGTCGATCGGCCGCAGCCACCGCTCGCTGGCGAACTCGGCGGTCCAGGTCACGTCGAGGTTGAAGATGTCGATCTCGTGGTCGTTCTGCGCGCGGTTCACCATCTCGGCGTGCTGGGCGTCCGAGCGTTCGTTGAGCGGCACGATCCGGGCCGGGTTCCTCGGATGGGCGGCGTTCCACACCTCGATCAGCGCCTCGCGCTGCCGACCGACGCTGTCGTCACTGCCGCTCAGGATCCGCAGCTCACCCGGCTCCAGTTCCGGCTCCGAACCCTGCCGCGTCAGCGTGACGGAGAGTGTTGAGGCGACCAGCGCACCGGCGAGCGCGCCGAGCGCGAACATCAGCCACGGCCGCCGGAGCAGTCCCGCCCGGCTCAGCCGGCCACCCCGGGGTGGCGCTGTCGGCGGTCCGGTCGGCGCCATCAGCGCGCTCCCTTCCACAGGCTCTCGAAGACCTGGTTGAGGCGGTCGTCGACGGTGTCGGCGGTGGTGTCGAGGCAGGCGCCGCCGGTGCCGTCGGCGAGCCGGTCCAGCGCCGATCCGGCGCAGGCGACATCGCCGAGGGCGAGGAAGTAGACCCGTACGCCGGCCAGGTCGGTGGCGGTCGGTGCCGGCCTGCCGCTGGTGTCCTCACCGTCGGTCAGCACCACGAGCCCTCGCAGCGGTTCGTCGTCGCCGGCCCGCAGCAGTCCGGCGCCCCGACGGAGCGCCTGGTAGAGCGGGGTGTCGCCAGCCGGGCGGATCCGGCGTGCGGTGTCGCGGACCTGGGCGGCCCGCTGCGACGTGTACCGGCCGACCGGCACCAGCACCCGGTCGTCCCCACTCGTCGTGGAGAAACTCAGCAGCCCGAACTCGTCCCGCTCGCCCATCCGGGCCAACGAGCGTTCGAGGCCCCGCAGGGCGACCTCGAAGCGGCTCCGGCCGGTGGAGCCGGTCGGTTCCCGCATCGACCCCGAGGCGTCCAGCGCGACCAGCACCCGGCCCGGCCGGTGCGCCTCGGCGAAGCGTGCCCGGGCCGCGTCCTGCTCGGACCGTGGGGTGCCCGCGATGTCCCGGGGCAGCCCGAACGGCCACTCGGTCAGCGCCCCGTTCGCCGGGGTCACCGGGGCGCCGATGTCGTAGCCGGCCGGACGCAGCCCGGCCGTCAGCAGTGCCCGCTTGCCCTCCGGCGCGGTGCTGAGCCAGCGGACGAAGTGGTCGGCGGCCGCCCGTACCCGGTCACCCTGGGCCGGGTTCGGCCAGTGCAGCCGGACGACCGTCTGGACGACCAGCGGGGAGTCGGAGGGGTAGAAGGCCAGCATCCGGTTCCGCTCCGCCGGCGGCTGTCCGGCTCCGCAGCCGCCACCGAGCGAACGTCCCTGGTTGAACCGGATGAGCGCCTGCTCGGAGAGGATCACCGCGGGTGCCGCCGGGCCGGCCGGTGCGGTGGTGAGCGCCCGGTGCCGGCAGAGCAGGGCGAGGTCGTCGCTGATCGGGTACCGGCCGGCGTCGAGTGACCGGTCCAGCCTCTGTTCGATCTCCTGCCGGGCCTGGAACGCCGGTATGCCGCCGGTGCGTTCCTCGTACAGGGCGGAGGTGGCGACCAGCGCGGTGGTCGAGGACCGTGGATCCGCGCGTACGACACCCCAGCCGGCGCCGTCCGGACGGGTGGCCTTGGCGAACAGTTCCCGCCAGCTGAGTTCCATGCTGCGGTGCGCGGCGTCGCGGGTCGGCTCCACCCGCCCCTGCGGTACCCCCAGTACCAGCGGTGACCAGGCGATCCGGGCCGGTTCGCCGAGCGTCGGGCTGCCGGCGCCGAGTTGCAGGTCGTCCAGGTCGCTCGGTGACTCCGGCAGCCAGATGTCCGGCTGGGGACCGACGTCCCGGAGGTGGTGCAGATTCTGGTGGTCGTCCTCGGCCCAGCCGAGCCGGAGCCCGGTGCGTACCCGCTCGGCGGCGGCGGGGTAGAGGTAGAGCCGGGCCGACGGACAGCCGTCGTGCCGGGCCGCCGTCCACAGTTCGTACGCGTCGGCTACCTCCCGGTACGGCAGGTAGCCGGCGGCGGAGGTGGCGACCCGGAGTTCGGCGGGCTGGACGCAGCGGACGAACCCGGGGGCGGCGGCGTCGGCGCCCGCGCCCAGACCGAGCAGGAGGGCGAGCAGGGTGAGGATGCCGGCGGCGGTGCCCCGGGGCAGCGGTGCGGGTATCGCGTCCATCGTGCGGAGGCCGAGCAGGCGGAGCCGGCCGACTGCGCTGCCCTTGACCGGCCGCAGCCGGGTCGGCCACCCGGGTGCCGGCCCCGGGGTGGCCGGCGGGTCCGTGGACGTCACCGGCTCCCGGTCCGGTACGTCCGGCGCGGCTGCCGGATACGTCGGGCGGCGGGGGTGGGGGTTGCGGGCGATCCAGACCCGCCGCTCGATGTGTGTCCAGTAGGTGGGTTGCTGGTGCCGAGGCTGCTGGTCGAGGACCCGACACACGTGGTGCCACAGGTCCTCGGTGTAGACGTACTCGTCACCGTCGCGGGCGGCGTCGCCGGACCGGAGCCCCTGGACGACCGCCTGGGTGAAGACGCCGTGCCCGTTCCGCTCGAAGGCGGCCGCCAGGGACGTCGACGCGGTGAGGACGACCCGACCCCGGCCGGGGGCGGCGGCTCCCTTGTCGACCAGCTTGTCGGCGATCTCGACGGGGTCCCCGCCACGGCTGCCGTCGCGGGGGAACGCCCCGCTGTAGCAGCAGTCGACGAGCACGATGACACATCCGGCACCGGTCGTCGCCATCGCGTGCCGGACATCGGCTGCCGGCAGGGCGGTGGCCCGCAGCCATTCCGGGTCCGGGTTCGTGTCCGTCGCGGCGAGGTAGAGCTCACCGTCGTCGTCCTTGAGTCCGTGGCCGGAGAAGTGCAGGAGCAGCACGTCGTCCCGGGTGCGGTGGGCGAAGAGTTGCGCGATGGCCGCCCGTAGCTCGTGCGCCCTACCGTCCTTGCGGACCTCCACGGCGAATCCGCCGATCCTGTCGTCCCCGAGCACCTCGGCGAGTGCGTCCGCGTCCGCGATCGCACCCGGGAGATCCCGCAGTGGAGGGCGGTAGGTCCCGGTCGCGATGATCAGCGCGTGTCTCATCGGTCAGTTACGCGGTACCCGTCTGACGAGGACGTCGATGACCATGATCCGGGCCACGATGGTCTTGGTCACGGTTGCACGATAACAGCTCTCCGCAAAGCCCTCCATGACGCTGAGTCAGCAATCGAATCGATGGCAGTGACTGTCGGGTGGTTTCCGGTCCCAGCTCGGCGAGGCCCACGGCCGGCCACTGCCGAATGTCGGGTGACCGGTCCCGCGCTGACCGCGCCGGTCGGCACCGGACGCCGCCCGGGACCGACGTGATAGAACTTCCAGCACCATCGTGATCCGGAGCCGGCCAGGACGATCCGCCGGAAGGGCGGGTCACGGGCGCCGGGACGGCAGGCGGCCGGCGTGGCCGGGACAACGGGCCGCAAGGGTGGCCGGGACAGCAGCGAGCGAGGAGTCGGACGTGCGCAGATTTGTCGATCGGGTCGCCGTGGTCACCGGGGCCGGTCAGGGGATCGGTGCGGCCACCGCCCGCCGGCTCGCCGCCGAGGGCGCCACCGTGGCCGTGGTCGACCTGGACGCCGACCGGGCCGGGGCGACGGCCGACGGGATCAGCTCCGCTGCCGAGGTGACCGCCGCCGGGGGCGGGGCCCGGGGCTTCGCGTGCGACGTCACCGACGGCCCGGCGGTCGCCGCGCTGTTCGACCAGGTGGTCGAGGCGTACGGCCGGCTGGACATCCTGGTCAACAACGCCGGCATCACCCGGGACAACCTGCTGTTCAAGATGCCTGCCGTCGAGTGGGACGCGGTACTGACCACCAACCTGACCAGCATGTTCCACTGCTGTCAGGCGGCGCAGCGGCACATGGTGGCGGCCCGCTACGGCAAGATCGTGAACCTGAGCAGCCGCTCCGCGCTGGGTAACCGGGGGCAGGTCAACTACGCGGCGGCGAAGGCCGGCGTGCAGGGCCTGACCGCCACCCTCGCCATCGAACTCGGCCCGTTCAACATCAACGTCAACGCGGTCGCTCCCGGTTACATCGCCACCGCGATGACGGCGGCCACCGCCGAGCGGGTGGGTGCCAGCCCGGAGGAGCGCCAGCGACAGGTCGCCGAGCAGACCCCGCTGCGCCGGGTCGGCCAACCGGAGGAGATCGCCTCGGTGGTCGCTTTCCTGGCCAGCGACGACGCGTCGTACGTCAGCGGCCAGACGCTGTACGTCAACGGCGGCGCGCGGTAGGGCGGGGAGCAGGGGTGCCGGCGAAACGAGGGCTCGTCGGCTCCCTGGTCAAAAGAGCGTCAGCGGCTCCACCGGTGCCGGTTCGGGTAGCGCGTCGAGTTCGGGCAGCCGCGCCCGTACCTCGTCGTGGAAGCGTCGGGCGAGCGTGGGGGCGTCGGCGTTGTCCGGGGTGTGGATGAACACGGTCGGGGAGCGACCCTCCCGCAGCCACCCGACGGTGACGTCGACCCAGTGCCGCCAGCCCTCTACCGTGCGGGCGGGGTCGTCCCGACCGAGGTAGCGGACGATCGGCCGGTCGGTCAGTGCGAGGGTCCGCAGTGGCATCCGTGGTTTCTTGGTCCACGCGTCCCGTTCGGCGTCGCTCGTCGGCGGATCCTGGAAGAAGCCGGTGGTGTCGAACGGGATCCATTCCGTGGCGGTGGCGGCAAGCGTGTCCTCGAGCAGTCGTGCCGCCCGGGAGTCGTCGAAGAACGCGGGGTGGCGGACCTCCACGGCGTACCGGTGGGTGTCGGGAAGCCGGCGCAGGAACCGGGCGAGGACGGGTACGTCGGTGGGGGTGAACGATCCCGGCAACTGGACCCAGAGGGCATGGGCGCGAGGGCCGAGTGGCGCGATCGCGTCCAGGAAGACCCGGAGTTCCTCGTCGGCGTCCACAAGACGGCGCTCGTGGGTGATCGGTTTCGGAAGTTTGACAACGAACCGGAAATCCGGATCGGTCTGCCGGGCCCACGACGCTACGGCGTCCCGGGTCGGGGTCGCGTAGAACGTGGTGTTTCCCTCGACCGCGTTGCACCAGCCGGCGTAGGCCCGCAGCCGCTCGTGCGGAGGAAGCGGATGTGCCACCAGGCGGCCCTGCCACGACCTGTGTGTCCACATCGCGCAGCCCACGTGAAGACGCATGACCTCGTTCCCTTCCACCACGAACCATCCGCCCGGCCGGACGCGGACCCGGGGGCCGCGCCGGTCGTACCGTAGCCGGCCCGGCCGTGAGGACCGTCCGGCCCTGACGACGGTCCGGCGCCGGCGACGTGGCGCGGGTGACCGGGACCGTCGGCCGCCGGACGGCGGGCGGGCTGTGCAGAGCCGGGGTCAGTCGGGCCGGGCGGCTGCGGATTCGGCCGACCGGGGGCGCAGTGCGTCGAGTGCGAACCCGAAGACCCGGTCCCGTTGCTCGGCGTCGACGTACTGGACCGCGGTGATCCCGCTGATCAGCCGGAGCGTGTCGTCGAAGCTCGCGTCGGCCCGAGCCACCCCGGCCTGCTGTGCCCGTCGCAGCAGTGGCTCGCCGGCTGTGTAGATCATGCCCCGGTAGCTGGCGAAGAACTCTGACTGATGTACCAGTTCTTCCAGCACTGCCCGCTTTGTTGCCATGTACCGGACGAATCGCTGCAGCCAGCCCGCCAGTGCCTCCCACGGTGGCAGGTCGGCGAGTTCGGCGGCGGTCCGGCCGAGTGCCTCGACCTCGCCGGCGTAGAGGCACTCGAACAGGTCGCGGCGGGTCGGAAAGTGCCGGTAGAGGGTGCCGATGCCCACGCCGGCCCGGCGGGCCACCTCCTCGAGGGAGCCGGACGCGCCCTGCTCGGCAAACACCTCCTGGGCGGCGGCCAGCAGTGCCTCGTAGTTCCGGCGCGCGTCCGCCCGCTTTGGGCGGACGAGGCGCTCCGGCGTGGGGTCGCCGCTGGTCATGGCGTATGTCACCTCGGGTCGGTTGCAGCCGGAGGCAACCCTCCGGTAGTTTTGCGGAGGCACCCCTCCGGAAATTACCGGAGCGCTGCCTCCGCCTACGTTACCCCGTGAGACGGGGACATCCGCCGCAGCCGACACCGGGGCAGACAACCGGCGCGCGGCCACCCAGAGAAACCAGAGGTAGCCGACCATGTCCAAGGTCTGGCTCGTCACCGGAAGCTCGCGGGGCTTCGGCCGGGAGATCACCCGCACCGCACTCGCCGACGGCGACCGGGTGGTGGCGACCGCCCGACGGCCCGAACAACTCGACGATCTTGTCCAGGAGTACGGCGACCACATCCGTCCCTTCGCCCTGGACGTGACCGACGCCGAGGCCGCCCGGGCCGCCGTCCGGTTTGCGGTCGACGAGTTTGGCGCCCTCGACGTCGTGGTGAACAACGCCGGGTACGCCATCTCCCGGCCCATCGAGGAGATGACCGAGGAGGAGTTCCGCGGCCAGATCGACGCCAACCTCTACGGCGTCGTCAACGTCACCAGGGCCGCCCTGCCGGTGCTGCGCGGGCAGCGGTCCGGGCACTTCGTCCAGTTCTCCTCGATCGGTGGACGGGTCGGCGGCAGCCCTGGACTGAGCGCCTACCAGACCGCCAAATGGGCGGTCGAGGGCTTCTCCGAGGTGCTCAACAGCGAGGTCAAGCCGTTCGGGATCAAGGTCACGATCATCGAGCCGGGTGGCTTCCGGACCGACTGGGGCGGCGCCTCGATGCCGTCCGTCGAGGTCGGCGCGGAGTACGACGGAACCGTCGGCGCCATGAACCGCTACCGCGAGTCCACCGTGCACACCTGGCCCGGTGACCCGGTCCGGGGAGCCCGGATCATCGTCGACACCGTACGCCTGGCCGAGCCGCCACTGCGGTTGCTGCTCGGCGCCGCCGCGGTCACCTCCGCCCTCGACGCGGCGGAGATCCGCTCCGCGGAGGCCCGGCAGTGGGCCGAGGTCAGCGCCGCCGCCGACTTCCCCGGTGCCGCGCAGGCACCGATGGCGGCGGCCACGGGCCAGCCCACCGAGTGACCACCCGGCACATCCGATCCACCCCTCAACCCACGGAACTGGAGTCACCCTCGTGATCCGGACCCTCCGATCCACCTCACCGAGGCTGACCTTCGCCGTCCTCGCGGCCGGCGCGGGCTTCTTCGCCATGCTGCAGTCGCTGATCAGCCCGGTGCTGCCGACGATCCAGCACAACCTGCACACCTCACAGAACACCGTCACCTGGGTGCTGACCGCCTACCTGCTCTCCGCGGCGGTCTTCACGCCGATCCTCGGCCGGGTCGGCGACATGGTCGGCAAGAAGCGGATGCTGGTCGTCGCCATGGCGGCACTCGCGGTCGGCTGCCTGCTGGCGGCACTGGCGCCGACCATCGGCGTACTGATCATCGCCCGGGTTGTCCAGGGCATCGGCGGCGCCGTCTTCCCACTCTCCTACGGCATCATCCGCGACGAGTTCCCGGCCGCGCGGATGTCCTCGGCCATCGGCGCGATGTCGGCGATCATCGCCGCCGGCGGCGGGGTCGGCGTGGTGATGGCCGGCCCGATCGTCGCCGCCCTCGACTACCACTGGCTCTTCTGGATCCCGATGATCGTCGTCGCGGCGACGGCGCTCACCGCCGCGCTGCTCGTACCCGAGTCACGGGTACGCGCCCCCGGCCGGATCAACTGGGGTGGCAGCGTACTACTCTCCGGCTGGCTGGTCGCGCTGCTGCTCGGGGTCAGCAAGGCTCCGGCCTGGGGCTGGTCGTCGGGCCGGGTCCTCGGCCTGCTGCTGCTGGCCGTCGTCCTGGCGGTGGCCTGGCTCGTCGCCGAGAACCGGGCGGCCAACCCGCTGATCGACCTGCGGATGATGCGGTTGCCCGCGGTCTGGACGACGAACCTCGTCGCGCTGCTCTTCGGCGCCGCGATGTTCGCCATCTACGCCTTCCTGCCGCAGTTCGTGCAGACGCCGAGCGGCGCCGGGTACGGCTTCGGGGCGAGTATCAGCGAGGCCGGTCTGCTGATGCTGCCGATGCTGGTCGCCATGTTCGTCGCCGGTATCGTCGGCGGCCGGCTGGAGCCCCGGTTCACCGCCCGGGCCCAGTTGATCAGCGGCGCGGCGCTCGGCACCGTCTCCGGCGCGATGCTCGTGTTCGCCCACGACACACGGTGGCAGATCGGGGTGGCCGCCGCCGTCTTCGGACTCGGTATCGGTCTGGCCTTCGCGTCGATGACCAACCTGATCGTCCGCAGCGTCCCGGCCGGGCAGACCGGCGTCGCCACCGGGATGAACGCCAACATCCGTACCATCGGCGGCGCGATCGGCGCGGCGGTGATGAGCGGAGTGATCACCGCCCATCCGCTGCCGAACGGGCTGCCCCGGGAGACGGGATTCACCCATGGGTTCGCGACACTCGCCGTGCTCTCCCTGGCCGCGGTCCTGGCGGCGGTGGCGGTGCCCACCGCCCGCCGGACGGCCCGCCGTACGCCACGGCCCGCCGTCGAGGAACTCGTCCCGGTGACCGCGTCCCGCTGACCCGTACGAGCGGCACGACCCGGACGGGCCGGGAGACGCCCGCGTCGCCGCCCGGCCCGACGTCCGTGGGGTCAGACCGTCGGTCGGTCCCGTTTCGGCAGCTTGCTGACCACCGCCTCGTAGGAGGAGTCCACCGCCTCCCGCAGTTCGTCGGCCGGAATGCCCGCCCCGATCCGCAACGTGTTCCAGCCCGACCGCCCGATGTAGGCCATCACCGAGGCGTCCTCCGGGTAACGCCGCAGCCACTCGTCGGCCATCTCCCGATTCGGCCCGCACTTGACCCCGACGCTGGACCGCGCCTCCGGACCGAGGAACGCGAAGACCTTCGGCCCGACCTTGACGACAACGTCGCCCTCCCACGGCTCGTCCTGCCAGGCACCGGGCTTGGCCAGGCAGTACGCGAGCATCTCAGCCCAGTTCACCAGTCGTCCCCCGAAGCGCGACGGACACGTCCGGTCCATGTTGACAGACGACCTACTCTCGCGGGGTGTCTCACGCCTCCGCCGTCACCCGCCGGCTGGCCCGCTGGTCGTACCTCCTGATCGTCGTGGTGGTCGCGGTCGGCGCGGCGATCGGGGCGGTCCGGCTGGTCGTGCCCGCCACCGCCGGCGTCACCGCCGACCCTCCCGGCGTACGTCGACAGCTCACCTTCCTCCCATTCCTAGGTTGCGGATGTCGCCGCTTCGTGGTTGAAGAGCCCGTCAGAGGTTGATCGGCTCGCCGGACTCTCCGGTGCGGACCGGATAGGAGAAGTCGCAGTAGACGGTCACGTCGGTCCGGTCAAGATCGGCCGACGCGGGGATGGTGTCGAGGCCGGCGTGCGCGAGAGCCTGGTGGCCGGTACCGGCGTCGCAGGCTGAAAGGTGCCGCTGGTTGTCGACGTTGCCGCCGACAATCCGGCCCGACTCGTCACGGAAGACGAGTGAGGCGCCCCGGGAAAAAAGATCCGCGCAGTTCGCGGACTCCGAGATGTACCTCACCGAACCTGTTCCCTGTTCGTCTCGTTGACTGGATCCGGGAACGGGCTTCGCGGTTACCGGCGCGAGCCCGGTGTGCCCGTCGCCCGCAGGGAGCCATTGTGTGACGACTGGTGTGATCGAGATCCGGGCGACCGAGGCGGCCGGTCGTGGCGCCCGATCATTCAGTGCCACCGCATCTCCGACGGAGACCCTGGCTCCAGGCAGGATCACCGGCACCTCCTGTACGAGCCAGGGACGGTGCCTCTCCCAGACGAGGCTCTCGCCCGACTCGCCGAGGACGTCGAAGGTCACGCGGGTGCGGTAGGCGACCCTGTCGGTGGTGTTCTCGAGAACGACGCCCATGCTGACGGTCGTGGCATTCGCGAGGAGGCGGCTGTAGCCCTGCTCGACGATGCGCAGGCCGCCGCTGTCGGATGCGGCGGACGGCGGGGAGGGTGGACCGACGATCCGGCACGTCGGCGCTGGCGGCCCGTCGTCTCCGCCGCGTGCCAGCAGGACGAGTCCGACGACGACCACCAGTACGCCGAGACTCATCCACAACACTCCGCGTCGCACCGGCATGCTGGGTCGTCCCGTCATCCGTAGATCCGGTACTTGAGCGCCGTGATCTGTGCGAGCTGGTCCTGGATCAACCCGCTCGCCGCCTGGCGGACCGCGTTGACGAAGTCGCGCTCGCTCAGCCCTCGAACCGTGCCCGGTGCGATCGTCACCGTCCACCGACGCATGCCTTCGACGGAGAGAGTGACGTGCCCGTCTGTCGAACGACCCCGAGCAACCACCGTCTCGCGGGCCTCCGTGAACTCGACGTCACGGGGACTGATCGGCCGGTCCTCGCCAGCGACATGTTCGCCGGTGGTGTTACTGACCGTGGCCCAGTACTCGCGTGTCCTGGCCCCCCAGAGCAGGCTGCCCAGCCTGGTGAGCTGCCGCTCCAGGTCGCTCTCGTGACAGTTGTCGTACCAGCCGGGTACGAGGGAGAGGGCCACCTCGCTGCCGTTGCGCAGCTCCGCGGTCATCATGCCGTCAGGTGTGGAGGCCCGGACCCGCATCGCCTGGACCCGGTCTGCGAGTTCACCCAAAGTTGATCACCTCACACCGCCTCACCCAGACCGGTGGGTCCGGTGATGGTCGCGGCCGTGGCGTCCGCGAGGGACGGCCGAGCGGAAACGAATTTCGTCCGGTTGGCGGCGAGGTAGCCGGTCGATTCGGACATGGCGTCCGCGATCTCCCGCTCCTTGGCATCCAACTGAGCCACGAGCCTGTTCAACGCCCCCTGCACCTGATTGACGATCTCTTCCGCAGTCTTGCCGTCGAAGTGCACCTTTTCCGGGTCCTCCCGAGGGACGGCGCCGGCGACCTGCGCGGTCGCGCCGACCACCGTGAGCGAGATCGCCGTCGCGCTGCCCGCCGTCGCCACCGCAGCCGAGATCGCGAACGCCGACGCGGCGACGGTCAGCAGCGCGGTCTGCTCCTTTGTGCTGCAGTCGTTCACCGCGTCCAACGCCACCTGCGCCTTGTGGGCGATGTCGTCGACGCTGTCCCGGGCGGCCTTCCACATCGCCTGCTCCACATCGCCTGCTCCGCATCGACAGCTCCCCGTAGCGTGGCCACGAGAGCGAACTGGTTTGTGGTGACTGCCGGAAACGGCTCGACGAAGTTCTGCCGGAAAGCGGCGGCGGCGGAACCACGCCAGTCCTGTAGGGCCTTACCGACTGTGTTCATGCCAAGAAGGTCATCGTTCGCCGCCACGCCCGCTCGGTAAACAGGGTCGGCTTCGGTGTTGCCGGACGAGAGGATCTTCAGGGTCTCACCCAGATGTGTGAGAAGGGGATCGAACCTGGCGGGGTCCGGCATGTTCAGAAACGGCGTGAACATGTCGGAGACACCCTGGAACCGGGACACGGTCAGTTCGCCGGCGACCCGCGCTCTCTCGACATCCGAACCGGCCTGCCAGACGCCCTGCGAGTCCTGGGTGAAGCCACGTCGTTCCATCGACTTCACGATCGCGGTCCGCTCGATCTCCGCCGCGTGCTGCGCGAGTTGCTCGTAGCTCACCTCCCTGGCTCCATCCCGTCGCCCCGCACGTACGCGTCGATCACCGCCGGCTTGAGCTCCTCGAACTTCCGCTTCGCGACCGTGTCGGTCTCCAGGTACTCGTTAGCGGCCAGGATCAGCGCGTCACCGGTCAGGTCGAGGTTTTCCGCCGTTTCCCGCAGGATCACGTGGACCTCGTCCCTGAAGTCGGCCCAGACCTGCCGGACCGGACCGTAGGGTCCACCGAGTTCGCTGCTGCGCCAGAAGCAGCCCTCGTGGCCCTCGGTCAGCGCGAGCCTGCCGGCGGCCTCCCCGAACTGCGCACCGAGCGGCTTGAGCTCGAAGTAGCCGCCCTCCCAGAGGTCGACGCAGTCGGCGCCGAGTTCCTCCCCGGTGTGTCCCATCCGCAGGTGGTCCCCGTTCGACGTACCCATAGACAACTTTGGGTGACTCAACGGTAACGCGTCGACGGTGGGCTGGTGGTCCCGTCCGCAGGCGGTCGACTACAGCAGCTTGTCCAGGGTGATCGGCAGGTCGCGGATGCGGCGCCCGGTGGCGTGGTGGACGGCGTTGCCGATCGCGGCGGCGACCCCGACCGTGCCGACCTCGCCGATCCCGCGCGCCCCCTGCGGACTGAACAGCGTGTCCGGGTGGTTGAGGAAGTGGACGTCGACCGGTGGTACGTCGGCGTTGACCGGCAGCAGGTAGTCGGCGAGGTTGGGGTTGGCGATCCGGCCGGTCGCCGGTTCGAGGTGGGCGCCCTCCAGCAGGGCCTGACCGATGCCGAAGATCACCCCACCGACGATCTGACTGCGCGCGGTCTTCTGGTTGATGATGGCGCCGGCGTCGATCACCGTGGTGATCCGGCTCAGCCGGGGCTCGCCGGTCCAGCGGTTGACGCGTACCTCGCAGAAGTGTGCGCCGAACGAGGTGAAGGCGTACCGGCCGTGCTCCGGGCCGGGGCCGGCGTTGCCGGTGGCCTCGACCACGTCGAGGCCGAGGGCGTCGAGCAGGGCCGCGAAGCCGATCCGGCGCCCGGGCGCGACGAGTTGCCCGTGGTCGTATCCGACGTCGCCGGTCGGTACGCCGTACAGCGGGGAGTCCTGGTGGGTGACCGCGACCCGGATCAGCTCGGCGATCGCGGCCTCGGCGGCGGCCGCCACCGCCGGGCCGGTGCTCGCGGTCGCCGCCGAGGCGAACGCTCCCACGTTGGCCGCCAGGGTGGACTCGCCGAGGTCCGGCCGGATCCGGTCGATCGGCAGGCCGAGCGACTCCGAACCGAGTACGGCGAGCACGGTCCACATCCCCGTACCCAGGTCGGCGGTG
Source organism: Plantactinospora sp. B5E13 (assembly GCF_039871775.1). Classification (NCBI taxonomy): domain Bacteria; kingdom Bacillati; phylum Actinomycetota; class Actinomycetes; order Micromonosporales; family Micromonosporaceae; genus Plantactinospora; species Plantactinospora sp. B5E13. The sequence goes on along the minus strand of NZ_JBDPLT010000006.1, from coordinate 235,578 downwards.
GCGCTGTCGACGCTGACCGTGCCGTCGGCCCGGACCCGGATCCGGGCCGACGCCGCGAATCGCTCACCCGGGTAGTTCGCGCTGGCCATGCCGGTGCCGACCAGCCAGTCGCCGTCCACCGTCGACCGGGGGGCCGGGTTCCGCCGGTGCCAGCCGAACCGTTCCGCGCCGACCCGGTAGCACTCGTCCAGGTGCTTGCTGGACCACGGCACGTTGCGTCCGGGGAAGATGGTCGCGTTGTTGCGCAGCCGGAGCTCGACCGGGTCGACGCCCAGCTTGATCGCCAACTCGTCGAGCGCGGTTTCCAGACCGAACGAGCCGGACTCCTGGCCCGGGGCGCGCATCACGGTGGGCGGCGGGATGTCGAGCGTGACGATCCGCTGGTCGAGGTGGATGTTCTCGGACCGGTAGAGGTACCGGGAGGTGGTGTGTCCGGGGGACTCGAAGATTCCGCCGGAGGCGGACTGGGTGGCGTACGCCCCGTGCTTGATCGCAACCAGGGTGCCGTCGCGGCGGGCGCCCAGGGTCACCGTCTGGTCGACCGCGGAGCGGTTCCCGGTGATCGTGAACGTCTGTTCCCGGCTCAGCACGATCTTCACCGGCCGGCCCAGGACCCGGGCGGCCGCCGCCGCGAGCAGCGGATGTGCCCAGGTGGCGACCTTGTTGCCGAAGCCGCCGCCGACGTGCGGGCTGACCACCCGGACCTGGGTCGGTGCCACGCCGAGGGCCGCCGCCATCGTGCCGACGGTCAGGGTCGCGCTCTGCGTACCGCAGTAGAGGGTGAGCTGGTCACCCTGCCACTGCGCGACCGCCGAGTGCGGCTCCATCGCGGTGTGGTGCTTCATCGGTTGGGTGTAGCGCCCGGTGACGGTCACCTCGCTGGCCGCCAGCGCCGCGTCGATCGACTCGACGCCCTCGGCGAGGAACTCCAGTTTCGCCGGCTCGCCCATGATCGGCCCGGGGTCGGTCGCGTCCGGGATGCCGCCGGGCAGCGAGGCCGCCGGCGGACGGACGTCGTAGCCGGTGCGGACCAGCGCGGCGGCGTCCCGGGCCTGCTCGAAGGTCTCCGCGATCACCACGCCGATCGCCTGACCGTGGTAGTGCACCTCGGTGTTTTGCAGCGGTAGCCAGCTGTGCCCGACGCTGAACGGGTTACCGCTGCCGCGCAGCTCCAGCGCCCGGAACGGGGTGAAGACGGCGAGCACGCCGGGGGCCCGTTCGGCGGCCGAGACGTCCATCGACCGGATCGTGCCCCGGGCGACCGTGCTGAGCACCAGATAGCCGTGCGCCACGGCGGCGACCGGCTGGTCGGCGGCGTACCGGGCGCCGCCGGTGACCTTGAGTCGACCGTCCACCCGGTTGACCGAGACGGTCCGGTTCACAGAGTCGGGCATCCTCATCCCGCCAGGCTCATCAGGGCGCGCACGATGGTGCGCCGGAGCAGGGTCGTCTTGTAGCCGTTGTGTGCCAGGGGCCGGGCCCCGTCGACGGCCCGTTCGGCGGCCGCCTCGGCGACGTCGGTCCGCAGCGGACGGCCGCGCAGCGCGTCCTCCACCACGGGCAGCCGCCACGGTCGGGTGCCGACGCCGCCGACCGCCAGGCGTACGTCGCGGACCAGCCCGCCGCGCAGGTCCAGCGCCACCGCGGCCGAGGCGAGCGCGAACTCGACCGACTGCCGGTTGCGGATCTTCAGGTACGTCGACCGGCGTGCCCAGGTCAGTGGGGGCACGGTGATCCGGGTGATCAGCTCACCGGGCCGCAGGTCGTGCTCCAGGTGCGGGGTGTCGCCGGGGAGTCGGTAGAAGTCCGCGATCCGGACCTGTCGGGTTCCGCCGCGGCCGGCGAGGTGCAGCCGGGCGTCGAGGGCGACCAGCGGCACCGCGAAGTCGCTGGGGTGGGTGGCGACACAGGCGGCGCTGGTGCCGAGGATCGCGTGGCCCCGGTTCTCGCCCTCGATTGCCGAGCAGCCGGAGCCGGGTTCGCGCCGGTTGCACCGTGTGGCGGTGTCCCGGTAGTAGCCGCAGCGGGTCCGCTGCATCAGGTTGCCGCCGAGCGTGGCCATGTTGCGCAGCTGTGGGGAGGCGCCGAGCAGGGCCCGGCCCAGCAGCGGATAGTGGTCGGTGAGCAGCGGGTGGGCGGCGGCGTCGCTCATCCGTTCCAGCGCGCCGAGGTGCAGTCCGTCCCGGTCGGCCCAGATCCCGCGCAGCGGCAGCCGGTTGATGTCCACCACCCGGCGGGGGGTGAGCACCTCGAGTTTCATCAGGTCGACCAGGGTGGTGCCGCCGGCCAGGTAGGCGGTGTCGTCGCCGCCCTGCGCCAGGGCCTGCGGCAGGCTCTGCGCGGTCCCGTACTCGAACGCCCTCATCGTCCGGCTCCGTCCCCGGCGACCGTGCGGACCGCGGCGACGATGTGTTCGTACGCCCCGCAGCGGCAGATGTTGCCGGACATCTGCTCCCGGATCTCGTCGTCGGAGCCGGTGTGGCCCTCCTCGACCAGGGCGACCGCCGACATGATCTGGCCGGCGGTGCAGAACCCGCACTGGAAGGCGTCGCACTCGATGAACGCCTGCTGCATCGGGTGCAGTCGGTCCCCGTCGGCCAGACCCTCGATGGTGGTGACCTGGCGACCGGTGGTCGTCACGGCCAGGGTCAGGCAGGAGAGCACCCGGCGGCCGTCGACGTGCACCGTGCAGGCACCGCACTGGCCCCGGTCGCAACCCTTCTTCGAGCCGGTCAGGCCGAGGCGTTCCCGGAGGGCGTCCAGCAGGGTCACCCTCGGGTCGATCCGCAGCTGTTCGGCCCGGCCGTTGATCGTGACCCGGACGTCGACGAGCTGGTCGCCGGCCAGTTCGGGGACGGGAGCGGCGGTGGCCGTGCTGGCGAGCGTCGGGGCGAGGTCGGTGGTGGGGGCGGCGACCGCACCGACGGCGACCCCGGCCGAGGCGGCCGCGGTGCCCCGCAGCACGCCGCGCCGGGACACGGTCGGCTCGGGCCCGGGCGACTCGGCCGGGAGCGGATCCGGTTCGGACCCACGGGTCATGGCACACACCTCCGCAGACAGCGCCGGCCATCACGTCCGACGTCACGCCGTGCGGCGGCGCGGATACCGACCGGGATGTCAGTAAACCAGAGAGGATCTTCGATGTCGACAGATTCCGTGGGGCGCTGGTGTCGTCCATCGATATCTGTCATGCTCTTGCGCCATGGTGGCCCTGACGAGACGCGTGCTCCCCCTCCTTCTGACCGTGGGTGTGGTACTGGCCGGCGGTCCGGTGGCGCTGGCCGGCGACGGCGTGGCCGCCGGCGGCCACGACCGGGGCGGTGCCGGACACGACCGGGGCGGTGCCGGACACGGCGACGGTTGCGGCAGGCGGGCGTTGCTGTTCTGCGAGGACTTCGAGCGGCTGCCGACCGGCGGCGCGGCGACGCTGGCCTGGGGCATCGACACCAGGGACGGCACCCTCACCGTCGAACGGCACCGGGGTGACAAGGTGCTGCGGGTGCACACCGAGGGCAACGGGCGGGCCTTCCTCCGGGTCGACGACTTCGCCGCCCCGGGCAACAGCTTCTACGGTCGGATGCGACTGCGGGTGGACGCCTTCCCGACCGCCCCCGACTGGGCACACTTCACCCTGGTCGAGGCGACCGGATCGGGGAGCGCCGAGATCGTCCGGCCGATCGGCGGCCAGTGGGCGCCGCCGCTGGGCGGGTCGTACTGGGGGGTCGGTGCCGACGGCGGTCCGACCGGCGACTGGACCAACTGGCGCGAGTCCGCGCCGACCACCGAGGACCGCTGGCAGTGCTTCGAGTGGCAGTGGGACGCCACCGACAACCGGATCGGCGTCTGGATCGACGGAGTGCCGCAACCGGATCTGACCGTCACCACCACCGAGCACGGCGGCAACCCGGTCGACTTCGTCCTGCCCCGGGCCGACACCGTGAAGATCGGCTGGCAGCTCTACCAGCCCGGACCGGTGCCGGACCACTTCGACCTCTGGCTGGACGACCTGGCGCTGGGCGAACGTCGGATCGGCTGCGGACGCTGAGGTCCGGTCCGGCACCCACCGGGGCGGGGCAGCGTCCGACCGGGCTGTCGGGGGCCGGACCGGACCGTCCACACCGGATGGTCCGGCCCGGCTCCCGGTTGGGTACGATTTCCCGAGCAGCGTGGCTACCCGGATGTCCGTACCAGAACCACGGAGCTGATCTGTGACCGCCCCCAACGACGGAGGCTTTCCGGCCTTCTCCATCGACGTGCCCACGTCGGCCCGGATGTACGACTACAACCTGGGCGGCAAGGACAACTTTCCGGTCGACCGGGCGGCGGTCCTGCACGTCTGCCGGCAGTACCCGGCGAGCCTCGACGTCACCCGGGAGAACCGTCGATTCCTTTACCGGGTGGTCCGGTTCCTTGCCCGTGATCTGGGCATCCGGCAGTTCCTCGATCTGGGCAGCGGCCTGCCGACCCAGGCGAACGTGCACCAGGTGGCACAGGAGTTCCGGCCCGGGGCCCGGGTCGTCTACGTCGACAGCGACCCGATCGTGCTGGCGCACGGCCGGGCCCTGCTGGCCGACGACGAGACGACCACGGTGATCGCCGCCGACGTCACCGAGCCGGAGACGATCCTCGCCGACGAGACCGTCCGGGAGATGATCGACTTCTCTGAGCCGGTCGGCGTACTGCTGCTGTCGGTGACCCACTCCATCGTCGACGACGCGGCCGTGCAGCACGTGCTCGACACGGTACGGGATGCGGTCGTGCCGGACAGCTACCTGGCGTACTCGCAGTTGGCCGGCCCGGATCCGGCGGGGGTGGCCGAGGGCAACGCGATGGTGGCGAAGATGGGCATCCCGTGGCGTAACCGCACCACGGCGGAGGTGGCTGCGTTCCTGCCCGGCTGGGATGCGGTGGAGCCCGGCCTGGTCGACGTCAAGACCTGGCGGCCCGATCCGGGCCAGCCGCCGCTCGCGCCGGTCGACGAGGCGCTCCGGCCCTACCTCGGCCAGGGTGCGAACGAGACCCGGTTCTTCGAGTACGGCGGCCTGCTGCGCCGTCCCTGACCGGCGCCGCGACCCGGCCGGCCCGGGCCCACGGCAGGTTCACGCTGTCCTGGCGCAGGTTTCACCTTGTTCGTGCGCCCCGGTTAACCGTCCATCGGTTCCGCCCACCTCGTCCTCTACGATCATCCCGGCCGTTGACCAAGAATGCTGCAGGGGACATGGGCACATACACGTTGTTGATTCTTCCGTCGTCGAACCGGGTCTACGCGGACGCCTCGGTGGCGCTGACCCGCGCGGAACTGGCGGTGTTCAACCGGGCCGTCCTCGGCGGCCGGTTGTCGGAACCGGCGGAAACGATTATCGGCGGTGTCCGTTACGTCACCTTCACCGCCGACGGCCTCACTGACCGGGACGTGGCGTTCCTGGCCAACCTCTCGTCGATCTACACCCTGTTCGAGGTGGTCGACGGCCTGCTCCGTCCGGTCGAGTTGCACCGGCTCGACCGTTTCGACGACGATCTGGTGACCATTCCGAAGTATCCCGGGAAGACGAACGAGCAGTTCACCAAACTGCTGTTGAACGTGACGCTGCTCTCCTCGGACCTGGCCCCGGAAATGTTGGACCGCAGATTTCGGGTGCTCGATCCGCTCTGCGGTCGGGGCACCACCCTGAACCAGGCACTCATGTACGGTTTCGACGCCGCCGGAGTCGACCGCGACCAGCAGGATTTCGAGGCGTACGCGACGTACATCCAGACCTGGCTCAAGCGGAAGCGGCTCAAGCACCGGGCCGAGTCCGGGCCGGTGCGCCGGGAGCGGAAGGTGGTCGGCCGCCGGTTGCAGGTGTCGCTCGCGGCCGACAAGGAGGCGTACCGCGCCGGCGACACCCAGCGGCTGGACGTGGTGAACGCGGACACCACCCGGAGCCTGGAGTTCTTCCGGCCCGGCAGCCAGGACCTGCTCGTCGCGGACGCGCCGTACGGCGTACAGCACGGCAGCCGCAGCGGCGACCGGCTGGTCCGCAGCCCGCTCGAACTGCTCGCCGCGGCCGCGCCGGTCTGGGCCGACCTGCTCCGGCCCGGCGGGGCGCTCGGGGTTGCCTGGAACACCAACGTGGCCCGCCGGGAGGAGGCGGTGGCCGTGCTCGCCGACGCCGGGCTGGAGGTCATGACCGCGGACCCGTACCTGGACTTCGTGCACCGGGTCGACCAGGCGATTGTCCGGGACATCGTGGTGGCCCGGAAGCCGTAGCGCCGCCACTGTCAGGAAGGGCCCCTCCCTCGCCACCAGCTACCGCCCGGCGACCGGAGAGGCCCCTCTTGGCGGCTCAGTAGCTGCACCCGCTGGTGGGCAGGCTGCTCGCGGCCGGCGGGGTGACGCCGTCGTAGAGGGCCAGCAGGTACGCCTGCGGGCAGCGCAGGGTGCTGCCGGTCCGGATGCCGAAGTGCAGGTGCGGTCCGGTCGAGTTGCCGGTGTTGCCGGTCGTGCCGATCCGCTGCCCGGCGGTGACGGTGGCCCCGCTCGCCACCGACCAGGCGGAGAAGTGGCAGTACGTGTAGACCGCCCCGTCCGTACCGGTCAGGTTGATTCCCTGGCCGCAGCTGCTGTCGTTGACCCGGACCACGGTGCCGGCCCGGACCGCGTATGCCGGGGTGCCGGTCGGCACCGGCAGGTCGATCGCCGGGTAGTCGTGGTGCGGGTCGTCGTACTCGCTGCGGGGCAGGGCGGTCCGGGGCAGCGGCATGGCGAAGGTGGTGCCGCCGGTGGCCGAGGTGATCCGTACCGCGTCGGCGACGACGTAGCCGGTGCCGCTGGTCCACCGGCTGACCCCGACCGCGTTGTAGTCGCCGGCGGCCAGCGGGAACGTGCCGAGGCTCACCCAGCGCCCGCCGTTGCCGCGTTGGTCCACCGGAATCGTCTGGTTGCCGCCGGTCGTGACCACGACAAACGGCGTCGCGCTGTTGTAGCCGGGATCGGCGGGGTACCAGACCTCGACCAGGTAGCTGCCGGCGGCCGGTACGGCGATCTTGAACCAGGCGGCGTCGCTGGCCGTGGTGTCCGGGGTGGCAAACCGGTAGTCGGGGCCCTGGCGCTGGCTGGACCAGGTGGACGTACCCCAACTGGTGCTGGCGGTGAAGCGGCCGGCGGTGGCGTTGTCGACAGTCACGGTCGCCGCCGCGGCCGGGCTGGCCGGGACCAGGGCGACGGCGGTGAGCGCGGTGGCGAGCAGGACGGTGAGGCCGCGGGTGTATCTGTTCGGCATGGTGATCCTTCCCGACGCAGGGGAGCCTGACGTGAAGGTATCTAACCAATTTTAATCTGCTATGGTAAGACTCTTACATAGACCGATCTCGCTGCGCCGGCCCTCGTGTCCGGTACGAACTCGCCGATTCCGGTCATGGCGCAGCCGGTGCTGACTTAGGGTTGGCCCGGTGGTCGGGTGGGCGGCCCGAGGTCCCGGCGGGGTCGGCGGCCCGGAGTCCGGGTCGGACACGTTGGTTCCCGGCCGTGACGTCCGAGGAGAGGTCCGGATGAGCGACCAGTTGGCCGGCGCCGAGCCGATCGGTGAACTCGAGGTGGTGCACACCTTCACCGGGGCCATGCCGACCGGCGTCACCGTCTCCCGACGCGGCCGGATCTTCGTCACCTTTCCCAAGTGGGGCGACGACGTCGAGGCGACCGTCGCCGAACTGCGCGACGGCACCTGCCGGCCCTACCCGGACCAGGCCTGGAACAGTCCGTCCGGCGACGACGACGCCGGCGCGTTCGTCTCGGCGCAGAGCGTCGTGGTCGACCCGGCCGACCGGCTCTGGGTACTGGACACCGGCAGCCCACTGCTCCAGCCGGTCCGCACCGGTGGCGCCAAGCTGGTCCGGATCGACCTCGACACCGACACCGTCGCCCAGACGATCGTCTTCCCGCCCGACGTCGCGCTCCCCACGTCGTACGTCAACGACGTCCGCTTCGACCTGCGGCGAGGGCCGGCCGGCACCGCCTTCGTCACCGACTCCGCCATGAACGGGCCGAACGGGATCATCGTGGTCGACCTGGCCACCGGCGAGTGCTGGCGCCGCCTGCACGACGACCCGTCGACCAAGGCGGCACCGTTGTCCACGTTCCGGCCCATCGTCGAGGGGCGGCCCTTCCTGCAACGCCCGGCCGACGGTCCGCCGAGCCCGCTCACCTTCGGCGCGGACGGGATCGCCATCTCGGCCGACGGCAGCCGACTCTTCTACTGCCCGCTGATGTCCCGGCAGTTCTACAGCGTCGCGGTGCACGCCCTGGTGGACCGGTCGATGGACGACGAACAGGTGCAGGCGACCGTCCGGGACGAGGGTGACAAAAGCAGCGGCTCCGACGGACTGGAGAGCGACGACGCCGGCCGGCTCTACCTCACCGCGTACGAGCAGAACGCCATCCTGCGCCGTGAGCCGGACGACGGCTTCGAGACCCTGGTACACGACCCGCGGCTGCTCTGGCCGGACACCATGTGTGTCGCCGCCGACGGCTTCCTCTACGTCACCGCCAACCAGTTGCACCGACAGGCGACGTACTGCGGCGGGGTGGACCGCCGTCAGAAACCGTACGTGCTGTTCCGGGTCCGCATCGACGCCAAACCCGTGGCACTGCTGCCCTGACCTGCGGCGTCGGGTCGGCCACGAATGTCGCGGACCGGCCGGCGGGCCGTCGCGGGCCGCCGTTGTCGATGCGGTGCATCGACCTGATCGGATCGCGGCAACCGCCTGTTCGGTCAGCTCGATCGAACGATCCGGTCGCATCCGAAGTGAGTCCCGGTCGTTGGCCCCTCGGAAAACCCAGAGCGGAGCCGACCCGCAACTTCCACGGACGTGGCACGCGGTGATCGGGAGAGGAGCCGGACTTGGCACACAGGGACGCGGTCTCGGCCGCCGTACTACGGAACCTGGCGGCCGAGATCTTCGAGGTCAGCCCGGACGAGATCACCGAGCGGGCGGCCTTCTACGAGGATCTCGGCATCGACTCGGTGCAGAAGGTGGAGTTCGTGGTCCGCGTCGAGCGGCAGTTCGGGGTACGGCTCACCGACGAGGAGGCGGCCGGTCTGCAGGACTTCGGCGACGCGCTCACCGTACTCCGGAATCGGGGCATCTCCGTTGGACCGTGACCGCACGCGCGCCGCCCGGCGTCCCGCCGTGGTGGTCTCCGGGGTCGGCGCGGTCTCCGCCGCCGGGCTCGGCAGCGAGGCGCTGTGGCGGGCGGTGACCGAGCGGCGGGTGCTGACCGGACCGGTGACCCGGTTCGACCTCTCCGGCTACCCGGCGCGGTCCGCGGCCGAGGTGCCGTCGGAGACGCTGGCCGCGCTCGCCGCGCTGGTGCCGGCTGCCGGTTCGCTGGCGGCCCGCTACCTCGTCGCCGCCACCCTGGAAGGCCTCCGGGACGCCGGGCTGCCCGCCCGCACCCGTCGGCACCGGCTCGGTCTGTTCGTCGGCACGGTGATGGCGACCCGGCCGGGTCTCGACCGGGGCATCGGCCCGGGTCGGCTCGTGGTGCCGCCCGACGGCGGCTGGGCCCGCCCGGACGACCTGCTGGCGCCGGTGCGCGCGGCGGTCGCGGTCACCGGCCCCACCGTTCTGCTCGCCCCCGGTTGCGCGGCCGGGAACAGCGCCATCGCCGCCGGTTGCCGGGCGATTGCCGCCGGCGAGGTGGACGTGGCGGTCTGCGCCGGGGTCTCCGAACTCTCCCTGGAGATCCTCGCGATGTTCACCTCGTTGCGGGCGCTCGAACCGGAGACGGTCCGGCCGTTCGACGTCAACCGGCGGGGCACCATTCCGGGCGAGGGAGCGGCCGTGCTGGTCCTGGAACCGGCCGACCGGGTCGTGGCCCGGGGGCGCCTCCCCGCCGCCGAGGTGCTGGCCTGCGCCGCCGCGGCGGACGCGCACAACCCCACCCAGCCGCACCCGGAGGGGCACGGCCTGGTGACGACGCTGCGTGGCTGCCTCGACCGGGCCGGACTGACCGCCGACGACGTGGACTGGATCTGCGCCCACGGCACCGGCACGCCGGCCAGCGACGGGATCGAGGCCAGGGCGGTGGCTCGGGCGCTGCCCGGGCCCCGCCGCCCGGTGGTCTCCTCGGTGAAGGGACAGTTCGGCCACGCGGAGGGGGCGGCCGCCGCCCTGGAGGCGGTGATCGCGGTACGCGCCCTGGCCGAGGACCTCGTGCCGGGGAACGTGACCCTGGTCGAGCCCGACCCGGACTGTGCCGGCATCGACCTGGTGGAGCCCGGCGGCCGGCGTACCCCCGTGCGGGCGGTGCTCAGTCAGGCGTTCGGGTTCGGTGGCGGCGTCTCGACCGTCCTGTTCGGAAGGCCGAGCGGTGCGACGACCGGCTGACGGGCGGTGCGCCGACGGCGACTGGCTGGCCGTCACCGGCCTGGGACTCCGGCTGGCCGGCGTGACCCGGCCCGAGGCGCTCGGCCGGCGCTTCGGCGCGGCGGAGCCACCGCCCCCGGTGCGGCACCGCTACGACGCCCCGGGGACGGACCTGGCGCCGGTCGAGTGGCGGGTGACCGCGCCGGTCGAGCCCGATCTGCCGGCGAGCGTTCCGGCCCGGGGACTCCGTGCCCTGCCGCACGAGTCCCGGCTCGCGCTCGCGGCGGCGGTCTCGGCCGAGGAACAGACGACCCGTCCGGTCAGGGGCCAGGCGGCGATTCCGGCCGGGAGGCAGGCGGACGGCCCGCCGCCGGCGCCGCCCGGGGCCGGCCCGGAGGCAACCGCGATCGCGTCGGGGCCGGCTGCGGTGCTCTGGGCCAGCTCGACCTCGGGGCTCGCCGAGTACGGCACCGTCTGCGTCGAGGCGGCCACCCTGGAACCGGGGCTGTGCAACCCCACCCTCGGCCCGGCCTCCTCGTTCAACGGTCCGGCCGCGACGGTCTCGATCCGGCTCGGCCTCGACGGCCCGAACGAGACGGTCACCGGTGGCCCGACCGCCGGACTGTCCGCCCTGGTCGAGGCGGGACGCCTGGTCGCCGACGGCGCGGCGGTCCGGGCGCTGGTCGGCGGCTCGGCGACGGTGAGCCGGTGGAGCCTCGCCGCCCACAGCGGGCACCTCGTGGCGGCGGAGGGCGCCGGCTGCCTCGCCGTACGGCCCTGGCGCGACGTCGAGCCGGGGGTGCGACTCGGCCGGTTCCACCGGACCGGCCTGGCCGCCGGCGACCTGGTCAACCAGGCACGTGACCTGGTCCGGGGCGCGGTCGTCCCGGACGGGCCGGTACCGGGTCCGCTGGTCGTCTCGACCCCGGACGTCGAGCTGGTCGAGGCCCTGGCCAAGGACCATCCCCAGCCGGTCTGGCACCTGGAGCGGGTGCTGGGCGACTTCGGCGCGGCCGGGGGTCTGATCGCCGTGACCTGTGCCGTGGCCCACTGTCTCAACTCACCCTCGCCGACGGCTCTGCTCGTCCTGGCGGTCGAGCCGTGCGGAAACGCGGCCATCATGGAGGTGTCATCGTGGGGAGCGTCAACCTTGTCGAGCGGCTGCTCGGCCGACAACTCGCACTCGGACGGGGCGAGCGGCCGGCGTACGTCGACCCGGGCGGTGAGCTGAGCTACGCCCAGCTGTACCGGGCCGTCCGGTGGTATGCGGCGCGGCTCGCCGCGGCCGGGGTCCAACCCGGAACCCGGGGACTCGTGCTCGCCGACGACTCCGTCGCGACCGTCGTGGCGGTCCTGGCCCTGTGGTGGCGGGGCGCGGTCGCGGTCCCGGTCAGCCCGATGCTGACCGGAACGGAGATCAGCTTCATCGCCGGGAACTGCCGGGCGGGCTTCCTGCACGCCGACGAACGCGGCGCCGACCTGGCGGTCCGGGCCGGACTGGCCGGGTTACCCCGGGGCGGCGCCGACTGGACGGAGCCGGGCGCCGACCCGGCACCACCGCCGGCCAGCCATCCGCCGGCCGAGGTGCTGCTGATCCAGTACACCTCGGGCAGCACCGGCGACCCGAAGGGCGTACTGCACGCGGCCTCCGGGGTGGACGGTGTGCTGGACGGCTTCGGCCGGCTGCTCGACCTGCGCCCCGAGGACACCGTGCTCTCCACGGCGAAACTCTCCTTCGGCTACGGGTTCGGCAACTCTCTGCTGTTCCCGCTCGCGGCCGGTGCCCGGGTCGTCCTCCACCAGGGGCCGCCGGACGTGTTCCGGTTGGCCGCGACGATCGCCCGCCACCGACCCACGGTGCTCTGCGCGGTGCCGCGGATCTACGCCGCGCTGCTGGACCGGGCCCGTCGGTCGGAGACCGCCGAGCCGGGCCGGGAGCCGGCACTCGACCTCGGTTCGGTACGGCTCGCCGTCTCGGCCGGGGAACACCTGCCGGCCTCGCTCTGCGTGGACTTCGACCGGACCTTCGGTGTCCCGCTGCTCAACGGGCTGGGCGCGACGGAGGTGCTGCACATCGTGGCGTCGACCCGGAGCAGCCGGCCCGGTTCGACCGGGCGGGCGGTGCCGGATACGACGCTGACGGTACGCGACGACGCCGGCCGGGTCCTGCCGGTCGGCGCGGAGGGACGGTTGCACGTCGCCGGCCCCTCGGTCGCGGTCGGCTATCTCGACCGACCCGAGGCGAACGCCCGGACCTTCGCCGACGGCGGTGCCTACACCGGTGACATCGTCCGTCAGGAACCCAACGGTGAACTCGGGTACGTCTGCCGGCACGACGACCTGATCAACCTCGGCGGCTACAAGGTCTCTCCGCTCGACGTCGAGGCGGCGGTCCGCGACCTGCCCGGGCTGGCCCAGTGTGCGGTGGTCGGCGGGCGCGACGACACCGGGCTGGAACAGGCGGTCGCGTACCTCGTGCCGGCGCAGGGGACCGGACCGGAGGCGCTGCGCCGGGCGGCCAGGGCGGCGTTCCGGGCGAACCTACCGGCGTTCAAACGACCGGCCGTGGTCGAGGTGGTCGACGAGTTGCCGGTCACCTCCACCGGCAAGCTGGCCCGGTTCCGGCTCCGGACCCGCCCGGGTCCCGGTGCCGACCCGGTGACGCGTCCCGCCGTCCCCGCCGCCCGGCCCGGCGGGATCGCGCACCGGCCCGGCGAGGTCGGGGGAGCGGCTGGCGGGTCCGGAGGACCAGGTCAGGAGGCGGGGCAGGGCGGTGGGGCCGGACCCGTGGCGGTCCGGATGCGGATGCTCCGGGACGGGCCGGGCCGGACCCTGGTCTGCATCCCGTACGCCGGCGGCTCCTCCGGAGCCTTCACCCGACTGGCCCGCCACCTGCCGGAATCGTGGCGGGTGGTGGCGGGGGAGGCGGTGTACCACGACGGCGCCACCGTCAACGACGCGGCTCGGGCCTGGTGGCAGGCGGGCGCCCCGTACCTCGGCGACCGGTCGGTGCTGTTCGGCCACAGCCTCGGCGCGGTGCTGGCGGCGGCGGTGGCCGATGCCGCCGGTGACGGACTGGGCGGCGCACAGGTGGTCCTCTCCGCCCCGCCGGTGCTGACCGCGGGGCCGGACCGGCCCGTGCTCGTCTCGGACGACGACGACGTCCTGCTGGCCGGGCTGCGTGACGCCGGGCTGCTTCCGACGACCTCGCTGAACGCGGAGGAGATCAGCCGCCTGCTGCTGCCCCGGTTCCGTCGGGACATCTCGCTGGCGCCCGACGGCTTCCAGGGGGTCCGCAGCCGTCCGGTGCACGTGCTGCTCGGCACGGACGACCGGCTCTGCACCCGGGAGGCGATCGCCGCGCTGCTGCCCGCGCAGCGGATGGCGAGCCTGCACCTGGTCAGCGGCGACCACTACTTCGTGGCCAGCAACCCGGAACAGACCGCCCGGATCCTCGCCGGGATGTTCACCGACTGAATCCGCCGGCCCGTCCGGGCGCACCGAACACAGTGGAGTGATCGCAAGAGGTGACGAGATAAACTCGCTCTGTAGTAGGAGGTTCTGCGCGTACCCCCTGTCGCGAAGGGCTGCCATGACCCAGCCGGATCCGTCCCACGTCCCGCTCACGGCCGAGACGTCCGCGACCGTCGAGCCCGCACCGCCCAACGCCCCGCCGACGGCGTCCGTGGTGGTGGCATCCGGCGGGGCCGGCGGCTGGCGGACCGCGTCCCGGCACCTCGCCCGAACGCGTCACCGTCTCGCCCGGCTGCCCCGCCGGCTCGGCACATTCGCCAGGGAACACAAGGAGATCGCCGCCGCCGTTGTCGGGGGGCTGCTCGCCATTCTCGGCACCATCGTCACCAACGGGCTGCCCGGCGGTGCCGACGCCCCGTCCGACGCTGACCGGACGGTGGGCGCGGCGCCGCCCGCCGGCCCGGAGGTCGTGGTCACCGGCAACGCCTCGCCGGCTCATGCCGCTGTCGTCACGGCGACCGTGGTCAACACCGGTGGTGACGGCGTGTACACGTACGCGGGACCGAACACCCGGTCCCGGTACCGCGACGGGTACCTCGACAACGACCTCGTCCGGGTGGTCTGCCAGGAGCGGAACGGGCAGCTTGTCGCCGACGTGGATCCGGCGCCCGGCCAGCCGGCGCGGTGGCCGGTCTGGAACAGACTGGAGGACGGCCGATGGATACCGGACCTCTGGACGAACCTGCCCAAGGAGCCCGGGCCCGACCCGCCACACGGACTCCCCACCTGCCCGGCGACGCCGCCGGACACGACCGGCGCGAGCGGCGACCCGGGCGGTTGACCTCCGCCACCCGGGCCGCCACCGCTCACTCGACGTCCTCCTTCACCCGGGCCACCAACTGGGTCGGATTGACAAAACGCAGCGCGATCACCAGCAGCACCAGCATCATCGTGGTGTACATGACCGCCATCGCGTCGATGGACTGCTGGGCCCGGATCCCGGCCGCCGACATCGAGTAGTACAACGCCACCACCAGGGTCTGCGAGTCCGGCCCGGCGGTGAGGAAGGTCAACTCGAACATCCCGACGGTGCGGACCAGCACCAGGATCGACGCGGCGAGGATCCCCGGGGTGAGCAGCGGGGCGAGGATCCGGACGAAGATCTGCCGGGTCCCGGCCCCGCACATCCGGGCCGCCCGCTCCAGCGCCGGATCGATCTGCTCGATGAACGGCGTCATGGTGAGGATGACAAACGGCACCGACGGCACCAGGTTCGCCAGCACCACCCCGGACAGGTGCCCGGCGAAGCCGTACTTGTAGAGCACCGTGGCCAACGGGATGCCGTAGGTGATCGGCGGCATCAGGATCGGCAGCAGGAACAGCAGGTAGAGCAGCCGCCGGCCGGGGAACGACCGGCGGGCGAGCACGTACGCCGCCGGCACCCCGATCAGGACGGAGATGCCGACGACCAGCAGCGACACCTGCAGGGTCACCAGCAGGACCTGGAACAGCCCGAACTCCTGCCAGGCCTGGCCGTACCAGCGGGTGGTGTAGTCCTGCGGCAGCCAGGTGTCGTACCAGCGGCTGCCGAAGGAGCTGACCAGCACCGAGCCGATCAGCCCGGCCAGGTTGACGAAGAAGAAGACCACCGCGCCCCAGATCAGCCAGCCGGCCGGGCTGGCCACCAGGCGCCGCCGGCGGCGGGCGGGGGCGGGTACCGAGACCATCAGCCCTTCCCTCCCGCCGTCGAGCCGGTGTAGAGCAGTGCCCGCCAGCCGAGCACCGCCGCGATGACCAGCAGCTCCACCAGACCCATCAGCACCGCGATGGTGGCTGCCAACGGGTAGTCGTACCGGACGTACGCCGCGTCGTAGGCGGCGATCGAGATGACCCGGGTCGTTCCGGCCGGGTCACCGACGAGCACCGCCGAGGGGAAGACGCTGAACGCCAGGACGAACGTGAGGCAGAAGGTGGTCGCCAGCCCCGGCGCCAGCAGCGGCAGGGTGACCCGGCGGAACCGCTGCCACCAGCCGGCGCCGAGGGTCGCCGCCGCCCGTTCCAGGGTCGGGTCGATCCCCGACAGGTACGAGAGCACCAGCAGGAAGGCGAACGGGAACCCGGTGATGACGATGGAGAAGAAGACACCCCAGTAGTTGTTGGTCAGGCGTACCGGGTCGTCGGTGAGTCCGACCGTCATCAGGATCCGGTTGAACCACCCGGTCGGACCGAGGAAGTTCAGCAGCCCCTGGGCGGTCAGCACCGTGCCGAGGGTGATCGGCACCACCAGCACCGTGGTGATCAGCCGCTTGCCCCGGAACCGTCCCCGCAGCCGGTACGCGATCGGCACCGAGGCCGCGACGTTGAGCAGCGCCGCCGGCAGCGACAGCCGCAGCGTCGTCCAGATGGTGTCCCGCTGGTACGGGTCGGAGAAGAACTCCTGGTACGCCGCGAACGGCCCACCCTCGGTGGGCTGGAACGACAACCCGACGCCGTACCCGAACGGGTAGATGAACAACACCAGGATGAACACGGCGGCCGGGACGAGCAGCAGGAGTTGCCGGTCCACGCCACGCTCGGCGAGCCGGTGCCGCAGCGCGACCCGGGCCCGGGGCCGGACGTCCAACCGTTGCCCGGTCGGCTCGTCGGTCCGTCCCGGCGTTGTGGTCGCGCTCACCGGGTCCCCCCGATGCTGGCCCCGCCCGCCGCCTCGCCGGCGGCAGCGCCCTCGACCGGCCCGGCGGCAGCGCCCTCGACCGGCCCGCCTGCGGCGGCCTCACCCGCCGGCCCGGCAGCGCCGGTCGCGGCCGCCCCCTGCGGAGCGGCCATCTCCGCAGCCGCCCCATCCGCAGCCGGCGCGTCCGGATCCGCTGGAAAGACCAGCAGCCGGGCCGGGTCGACGCTGATCCCGATCCGGTCGCCGACCGCCGGCCGCTGCTCGGTACGCAGGTTGAACTGCACCCCGTCGGTGGTCCGTGCCTCGACCGCCACCTCCCGGCCCTGGTACTCGACCACCTCGACGGTGGCCGGCACACCCGTTCCCGGGTCGGTGATCCGCAGGTCCTCCGGGCGTACCCCGGCGATCACCTCGGCCCCGGCGGCGACCGTCCCCACCGCGGTACCGACCAGGCGCAGGCCCTGGCCGGTCACCACCACCTCGTCGCCGGTACGCTTCCCGGCCCGCAACCGGAACAGGTTGCGGTAGCCCATGAAGTCGGCGACGTGCCAGTTCGTCGGCCGGGTGTGCAACTCCTCCGGACTGCCGACCTGCTGCACCCGGCCCGCCCGGAGCACCACCAGCCGGTCCGCAAGGGAGAGCGCCTCCTCCTGGTCGTGGGTGACGTAGACCGTGGTCAGCCCCAACGACTGGTGCAGGCGTCGGATCTCGGTCCGCATCTCCAGCCGCAGCTTGGCGTCCAGGTTGGACAGCGGCTCGTCCATCAGCACCAACGACGGCTCCAGTACGACCGCCCGGGCGATCGCGACCCGCTGCTGCTGACCGCCGGAGAGCTGACCGGGGAGCTTGTTGGCGTGCTCCTCCAGCCGGACCAGCCGGATCGCCTCCTCGGTACGACGGCGGACCTCGGCCCGGGGCAGCCGGCGCATCTGCAGCCCGAACGCCACGTTCCGGCGTACCGACATGTGCGGGAAGAGGGCGTAGTTCTGGAAGACCATGCCGAAGCCCCGCCGCTCCGCCGGTACGGTGTCCAGCCGCGTGTCGTCGGACCAGATGCTGCCCCGGGTCAGCGGCAGCAGCCCGGCGAGACAGTTCAACGCCGTCGACTTGCCGCAGCCGGACGGCCCCAGCAGGGCGATGAACTCTCCGCGTCGGACCGTCAGGTTCAGGTCGACCAGGGCGTCGTGGCCGGCGAAACTGCGGGTCACGTCCTCCAGCCGCAGCTCAGCAAAGTTCACTGAATCCCACCTCTTGCTCGCGACCGCCGGGCTCGCGCCTCACTTGGACACCTTGGCGCCGCCGATTTCGCGGTCCCACCGGCTGAACGCCTCGACCAGCGCCTTGGCGTCCAGCGGTACCTCCAGTGGGTTGTTGGCGATCAGTTGCTCGTACTCGGGGCGGCCGTACCGCTCGATCGCCTTGCGGCTCTCCTCCGGCGCCATCGACAGCGGCACGTCCCTGATCGCCGGCCCGGGGTAGAAGTAGCCCTGGTCGTACGCCTTCGCCTGCTGCTCGGGGGTGAGCATCCAGTTCAGCAGGGCGAGGATCGCGGCCTGCTTGTCCGTCGAGACGCCCTTCGGCACGACGGCGTAGTGCGCGTCGGTGACCCAGTGGAAGCCGGCCAGGGTGCCGATCCTCGCCTCCTCGGGCACGGTGCCGAGCACCCGCGGGTTGATGTCCCAGCCGGTCGTACTGACGATGACCTTCGCGGAGCCGTTGGCCAGGTTCTTCATCGTGTCGCCGGTGCCGGACGGGTAGAGCTCGACGTACTTGTTCAACTCGGCCAGGTACGCCCAGGTCTTGGTCCAGCCGTTCACCGGGTCCTTCGGGTTCGAGTCACCCAGCAGGTACGGCAGACCCATCAGGAAGGTCCGGCCCGGCCCCGAGTTCGACGGGCGGGCGTACTGCACCGCGCCCGGGTTCGCCTTCGCGTACTCGAGCAACTCTTCCGCGCTCTTCGGCGGGTTCGGCACCTTCGACGGCAGGTACTCGATCAGCGGACCGGACGGGTAGTAGGTGACGGTCACCCCGAAGTCGCCGGCCAGCTTCTGCATGTTGGCCGCGCCGGGCAGGTAGTTCGCCATCCCGGTCAGCCGGTTGGCGTGGGTGGGCAGCAGCGGGGTCCAGAGCGACTGGTCGATACCGGCGGCCAGACCGTCCACCCCGGTCAGCACCAGGTCGATCTCCACCCGGTTGGCGTCCTGCTGGGCCTTGACCTTGCCGACCAGTTCCGGCGCCGGGGACTTCGAGTACGTCACCCGGGAGACCGTGTCCGGGTTCTTCGCCGCGAACTCGTCGATCATCCCCTGGGTGAGCTGCAGGTTTCCGGCGACGTCCAGGATGTTCAGCACCACCGGCGAGCCGGGCTTGTCGGGCACCGGGCCGCCGGTGGACGCCGGACCCGATCCCTCCGGCGCGCCACATCCGGCGACCAGGCCCAGAGCGGTGGTCAGGGCCGTGGCGGTGAGCAACCGCCGCAAACTTCGACGCATGCCGATCTTTCCTTTCCAAGTGGTGTGCGGCCCGCCCCGACCCTCTCGGATCGGAACGGACCGCGTGGTTGGTGTTGTCGGCTGAGGTGTCGGTACGGGGGACTGAGACGTTTTAGTGGCCGGCCCGGAAACTCTCCGGCGGGCCCAGGTAGCTGGGCCGGAGTCCGCCGGTGTCCACCACCAGGTGCTGCAGCACCACGGTCGGGTCGACCATCCAGAACGTCAGGGTGTGCCGCCCGGGCCGGTCGACCAGGTGAGTGGTGGCGGTGACGTTGACGTTGTCGGAGGTGTTCCGCTCCCACTGCCGGTTCATCGAGGTGTCGTTCGCCCCGGTCGCCGTGGTCACGTTGACCACCTGCGGCGGGCCGTCGTCGAGCGACACCGCGTACCGGAGCCCTTGGGCGGGCAGCACGTTGTTGCGCGGTGACAGGTACGTCAGCACTCGCACCGGCCCGGTGGTGGTGAGGGTCAGGTCGTACTCCAGCCGGGGACCGTCGCCGCCCGGGACGCGACCGGGCGCGGTCAGCGGTACGGGCGAAATTTTCAGAAGCGTTCCGGAATGAGAAATCTAAACACATCTCCGGGTGGGGTCAAGGCCACTGTGGATGCTCCGCCGTCACGTACCGCCGTCACCTGCGACAACCGCGGCACCGTCCGGACGGGAGAAGTCTTCGGCACCTTCCGGTGGATACTCGGTCTGGATTGTTCCCGGAGCGGCTCAGAAATAGTTCAGAGTGTGATGTCCGGGTTCACCGAACGGAGTGTTCGACGCCCGCCCCTGTCGTGGTCGGCGTGGGGGTATCGCTGCTCCGGCATCGGAGGGACCGGGTCGCCCACGCGGCCAGCCCGGCCCCGGCGGCGTTCAGCAACACGTCGTCGACGCTGGTCACCCGACCGATCTGCGCGGCGTACTGGAGCGCCTCCACGGTGACCGAGGCGCCGGCGGCGACGACCAGCACGGTGCGGACGCCGATCCCCCACCGTACCGGGGCGAGCGCGCCGAAGGCGGCGAAGACCAGCAGGTTGCCGCCGATCTGCACCACGGCGGTGCTGGGGTCCCCGGCGAGCTGCGCGACCAGTTCACGCAGCGGCACCGGGGACAGGGCCCGCCCGTCACCCCGGGGCGTCAGGATCATCCAGAGCCACGGCGCCGTGCCGAGCAGCATGCCGAGCTCGGTCAGGGTCGCCCGGCGGGCCCGCTCGGGTGACACGCCGGCGGCGCGACGGGTGGCGACGATCAGCGCGGCGAGCAGCGCGGTGACCGGGACGGCCAGCGCGGAGACGGTGAGTACGTCGCCCCACTCGGCCCAGACCTGACCCACGTCAGTGCTGGAGCGCGCGGGTGATCACGGTGACGTCCTCGTCGCCGAGGCCCCGGTCCACCGCCCGCTGCCACTGCCCGGCCAGGCTGCCGGCCACCGCGAACCGGTCGACGTCGACCTCACGCAGGGCGAGTCTGACGTCCTTGAGCCCGAGCGCCAGCGAGTACTGCGGGTGGTACTCGTCCCGGCCGATCCGGTCCAGTTTCTCGGCCGCCCACGGCGAGACGAGCGGGCTGCCCCGCAGCGCGCCGAGCACCGCCGACCGGTCCAGGCCCAGCGTCTCACCGAGCGCGACCGCCTCGGCGATGCCCTCGGCGAGAAAGGCGAGCAACAGGTTGTTGACCAGTTTGATCCGGGAGCCGGCTCCGACCGGACCGGCCCAGACCGTCCGCTGGCCGAGCACGTCGAACACCGGTGCTATCCGGTCCCGGACCTGTTCCGGTCCGGAGGCGAGGATGACCAGCTGACCCTGCGCGGCCGGGCCGCGGCTGCCGGCCACCGGTGCGTCGAGCAGGACGACGTCGGGGCGTTGCTCGCTGACCAGTCGGGCGAGGCGTTCGGTGCCGGCGACCCCGATGGTGCTCATCTGGGCCCAGATCGCGCCCTCCGGCATCGCGGCCAGCATGCCCTGGTCGGCGGCGATGGCCTGCACCGCGTCCGCGTCGGTGACCATGGTGATCACCACGTCCGCGTGCCGGACCGCCTCGGCCGGGCTGTCGGCGACCTCCGCCCCCTGCCCGCCGAGCTGTCGGGCCGGCCCGGGGCGGCGGTTCCAGACGACGGTGGACAGGCCGGCCCGGATCAGGTTGGCGGCCATCGGCTGGCCCATGCCGCCGAGCCCGAGTACGGCCACCCGCAGTCCGTCCGCCATCGGTTGTCGCCTCCTGGAATACGCGGTTGTCCTCTCCGGCAGCCTAGGACACGGTCCGGGATCGCCGACCGGGAATCCGGCCCCTGCCGGGCGGGTGCCCGGTGTTGCTCCGACTGCCGGTTCGACCCTGCCGTTCGGGCAGTGACGTCAGCGCGGGAGGTCCGGGGGATGCCGGGCCGCCGCGCGGGCCACGGCGGTCCTACCCGGCCGGACCGGAGAGTACGGAGATCGCGGCGACCAGATAGAGGCAGCCGCCGACACTCACCGCGACCCCGGCGACCGTCGGCAGCCACGCGATCGCGGTTGTCGCCGCCGGCCAGCGCCGGAGACCACCGGAGATCAGGGCGGAACCACGGATCGTCACCACCCCGACACCGGTGAGGGTGTCGGCCATCCCGATACCGAAGGCGAGGACCAACAGCACCGCGTCGACGGCACGGCCGGTGAGCAGACCGCTGACCAGGACCAGGAAGGCCGACGGCGAGGGCAGGAGCCCGCCGGAGAGGGCGAGTACCACCAGCCCTCGCCGGGACCAGGGGTCGGTCAGCAGGGTCGGGTCGTGCTGATGACCATGCCCGGGGACGGGGACGGGGACGGGGACGGGGACGGGGACGGGGACGGGCGGACGGTCGTGGGTCGGGTGGGTCTGGGCCGGACGGGTGTGCTTGTGCGCGTCGTGGTGACCGCTGCGGCGCAGGTGTCGCCAGGTGAGGTGGGCGCCGACACCGATCACGAGCAGCCCGGCGGCCACCTGCATCCAGGCGGTCAGCGTCTTCGTACCCAGACTCGCCACCCCGCTGAGCCCGACCCAGACGAGCGCCAGCACCAGGACGGAGAAGGTGTGCATCACCGCCACGATCACGCCGAGCCGGACGGCGTCACGGTGCCGACCCCGGGTGCCGAGCAGATACGCCGCCGTGATGCTCTTGCCGTGGCCCGGGGCGAGCGCGTGCGCCGCCCCGACGCCGAGTGCCACCAGCAGGGCCAGCCAGAACACCCCTCGACCGTCGAAGAGCGTCACCAGTCGCTGGTCGAGCCCGTTCACGGCCGGCTCCGGGACCGGCGTAGCAGCCGTACCGTGACCAGGGTGGCCAGCGCGGTGAACAGGGCGACGCCGCCGCCGACCAGGGCACCGCGTCGGCCGGCGCCTCCGCTGTCCGCCCCGTCCGACGTGAACCGCAGTCGCTGGGTCGGCTCCGTCGAGGTGAACAGGGTACGGCCGGGGTCGGCCGGGGTCTGACTGGTGAGCATCGTCCGGTACGCCTCGTTCAGATCGGTCAGCGCGCCGAGCGTGACCTCGACGTCGACCACCTCGGTGGGGCAGTCGAAGTCGAGCTGGGCGCCCTCGTCCAGCAGCCGGTCGAGCGCGGCGAGCCGGCCGGGGCACGGCACACCGTTCTGTCGGATGGTGATCCGGTCCAGCAGGTAGTCGTGGACCCGGGTGGAGCGTTGCAGCTTCTGCTCGCCGGTCAGCTCGCCCGCCACCGCGGCTAGCGCCGGATCGTCGAAGGCACCGAGTGACCGGCCGAGGGCGACCCAGTCGTCCTCGGCGGCGATCCAGGCGATCGCCACCCGGGAGCCCTCGACACTGATCCGCGCCGTGGACGGCGGGCCGAACGGATGGGCGCCGGCCGGGTCGGCCGGTCCGGCGAGGGAGATCAGGGCGCTGGCGCCCAGCGCGACGGCAACAGCGGCGGCGGTGCGACCGGCGCGGTGGGCGGCACCGGCGGCGCGAACGGTGCGGCGGGTGGTGACCGGACGGGTCCGGGTACGGGCAGTCACGGGCGCGTTCTCCTGAGCGGCGGGACCGGGCGCGGCCGGCCGACCGGCCGACCGCGCCCGGTGGGGATCACTTGGTCACGGTGATGACCGGGCTGGTGATCTGCTGGTTCTCGCTCTCCAGGTAGACCACGTGGGTACTGTTCTTCTTCGCCGACGGCGGCAGCGCGAAGCCGTACTCCAACCGGCCCAGCTCGTCCGCCTTCCGGTAGCCGATGAAAACGCCGTCCTTCTCGGCGCCGTCCCTGGTGTCGCGCAGGTAGACGGTGACCTCCTCGCCCGGGTCGTAGCCGTACGCGGCGACCTTCACCCGGCCCTTGGCCTCGACGATGGTCTTGTTGACCGTGGCCTGCTCGCCGGTGGTGTTCTCCGGGGTACGGAACTCGTTGACGGTTCGCTCGCCGGCTGCGTTCTTCCGGATCGTGACGCCGTCGTGGAGTTGGCCGTTGGCGTACCGGGCCTCGTACCGGATGGTGTCACCGGTGACGTCGATCAGCTGGTAGAGCTGCTTGTCCTCGGCCTGGCTCATGATGTCGGCGCCGTTGCCGGTCCAAACCGAACCGTCGACGTCGTACATCTTGCCGCCGGAGACCGAGACGGCGTACACCGTGCTGTCGTGCACCGACAGCGACCTGCGGGAGGAGCTGACGCTGCCCCGACCGTAGGTGTGGTCGTGACCCTGCAGGACCAGGTCGACACCGTACTTCTCGAACAGCGGACCCCACTGCGCCCGGACGACCGGGTTGTTCCGACCCTCCGCCGTGGAGTAGACCGGGTGGTGGAAGGTGACCACGGTCCACCGGTTGGGGTTGTTCTTCAGCTGCTGTTCCAGCCACGCGGTCTGGGCGGCCATGATCTCCGGAATGCCCTGCACGTTCGTGTTCAGGCCGATGAACCGTACGCCCTGGTAGTCCACCGTGTACGCGGTCCGGTCCAGCTCGGCCGGCCAGTCCGCCGGCCCGTTGTCCGGGTACGGGAACTGCGGCGCCCAGAACGAGGAGAGCGCACCGCCGCTGTACTCGTGGTTACCGGGGATCGAGATGTTGTTGATCTGGCCGTCGATGAAGCCGCCGGCCTGGTACCACTGCCCCCACTGCTCCTCGCTGTTCGCCGAGTCGATGAGGTCACCGGCGTTGACGATCAGCTTCGCCTCGGGTCGGTCGGCGAACGCCTGCCGGAACACCCGGGGCAGCGCCGAGTCGAGGTAGTTCTGCGCGTCGCCGTAGTAGATGAACGAGAACGGCTGGAGGTCCGCGGCGGCGGTGGTGAAGTCCGTCCACGCGCTCCAGTTGGTGCCGTCACCGACCCGGTAGGTGTACCGGGTCCCGGGCTTGAGGCCGGTGAACTCCACCGTGTGGTACGTCGAGTCGTACCCCAGCGAGGTGGTGACCGGCGTGGTCGCCATCGCCCTGACGACGGTGACCGCACCGGCGGCCGGCGCCACCTGGCCGAGCGCGGCCGGCGCCGCCAGGATCTCCGCCTGCGCCCACTCGGCGCTGGCCTCGGCCCGCCACGTCACCCGCTGTGAGGTGGACGGCGTGCTGGTGGGGGTGAGGATGATCCGGTCGGGCACCGGGGACGGCCGGTGGATCTCCGCCGCCGGGTACTTGCCGGGCGCGGCGTCACCGAACGCCACCGGGGTCAGGGCGAAACCGCCGACGAGCAGGGCCGCGGCGCCGATCGCGGTCAGCCGCGCCCGTCGCGAACCCACGATCCAGGGTCGCTTGACGTCACTCAACGAAAGCCACCTTCCAGGTGAGGTTGGCACTCGCCACCGGCCGACGGCCGGTGGATCACGCGCATTCACCCAGAGACGATCAAAAGTCCGTGGACGTCAATCTGACCGGAACGTGAACTACCGTCGTCCGCCGTCGACACATCGGGAAGCTTCACGCTCCGGGCGAGCTCCCGTCATCCGCGGGTGGCCGACGGTTCACCCGGGCCCACCTACGATCACCGCCGTCGCCGGTCGAGAGTTCGGAGCCCGATGAACCTGCCGTCCCGCCGCTGGGCGGTGGCCGCCACCGTCGGCGCCCTCGCCGCGCTCTTCGCGATCGAGCCGTCGGTGTCGGCGCCGCTGACCAAGACGGACACCTTCATCACCGCGGAGACCAGCGGCATCCTCACCATCGAGGGCGGGGAGTGTTTCACCGACCCGGCCTACTCGGCCCGGGTGGCCGAGGTGATGGTCCGGTACCAGCCCTGCGAGGAGGGTGCGGACAACCAGTCGTACGCCTTCCTGCGGGCCGCCGACGGGCCGTGGGACCGACCGACCCTGGCGGCGTACGCCTGGCAGGGCTGCGGCGGGTTCTTCGACCGACGCTGGCCGGACGGTGACCGGGGCACGCTCGACTTCTATCCGGTCCTGCCCACCGCCCAGACCTGGGCCGACGGCGACCGTACGGTGATGTGTGCGGTCTACCGGCCGGGCGGGCGACTCACCGACTCGGTCCTGCCGCTGCGCCGCTGACCGGGCCGCCGGCCCCGACCGGGTGGAATCGGCCGTGCCTAGGCGCGCAGGCCGCCGTCGACCGGCAGACAGACGCCGGTGACGAACGAGGCACGGTCGCTGAGCAGCCAGGCGGCCACCTCGGCGATCTCCTCCGGTTCGGCGGCCCGGCGCAGCGGGGTCAGCGAGTTGAGCCGGTCGACCGCGGCCGGTTCCTCCTCGGCCCAGCGACGGATGACCCCGGTCATGGTGGTGCCGGGGGCGATCGCGTTCACCCGGATCCCCTCCGGGCCGTACTCGGCGGCGGCGGTCTCGGTGAGGCTGTTGACGGCCCGCTTGGTGGCCGCGTACGGCCCGAGGCCCGGAGCGCCCCGGAAACTGCCGACGCTGCTGTTGTTGACGATCGCCCCGGAGCCGGCGGTAGCCCGGATGGCCCGGATCTCCGCGGTCATGGAGAGGAAGACACCCTTGTAGTTGACGGTGGTGACGAGGTCGAAGTTCTCCGTCGTCGCGTTCACCATCGGGGTGTGCGGAATGGAGACCCCGGCGTTGTTGAAGGCGACGTCGAGCCGGTTGTGCAGCCGGATCACAGCGTCGACGGCGGTCTGCACGCTGCCCGGATTGGTCAGGTCGGTGAGTACGTAGTCCGCGGTCCCGCCGTCGGCCCGGATCAGGTCGACCACGTCGGCGAGCTGGTGTTCGGTGCGGGCGGCGAGCACCACCGCGGCACCCTCCCGGGCGAAGAGCCGGGCGGCGGTCGCGCCGATGCCCCGGCCGGCGCCGGTGACGAACGCGACCTTGCCGGCGAGCAGCCCGCCCGGGCTGCCGAACGGGTTCGTTCCTGTCATGGCCCACTCTCTCGTGCAATGGTGCGCCTGTGCCCGTAGGGCCGAGAGGCCGCGGCTGCTGCTGTCCGTCAGCCTAGGCAGCATCCGCCGGGCGACGGCGGGGAAACCGGAAGCTGGCGACCGGCGGGTGTCCGTTCCGGGCGGCGCACGCCCACCCGTCCCCACCGCGCCGTTTCCGTTGTCCGGCGTCGGCCTGGGACGGTTTCGCCGGTTCGGGTCGTCCGACCCTACGGCGCCGGTCCTCCACGGGACGCCAGGGCAGGCATGTGGTGGGCAAAGCCGGGCAGAAGGGGAGGGGACCCGTAGCGGCGATGGGCGGGCGGCTGACGGACGCGCGGAGGAGGACGGGATGCGGGACGTGGAACTCTCCGGCGACGACCGGCGGGTTGTGGTGGTGGTCCTCGACCAGGGCGACGAGGCGGTCGCGGCGGTCAACGCGGTGGCCCGACGTCGGGGAATTCTCGCGGCCCAGGTCACCGCGGTCGGCGGCTTCAGCACCGCCGAGGTCGGTTACTTCGACTGGCGGATCCGGGACTACCAGCGGATCCCGGTGCCAGAACAGGTCGAGGTGCTCGCGCTGACCGGGGATATCGCCGAGTTCCGGGGCGAGCCCGCGCTGCACGTGCACGCGGTGCTCGGCCGGCGCGACGGCAGCACGGTCGGCGGTCACCTGCTCCGCGCCGAGGTGTGGCCGACGCTCGAGGTGATCATCACCGAGGTCGCCGAGAGCCTGGCCAAGCGGGTCGACCCGGAGACCGGTCTCGCCCTGCTCTCCGGCACGGCCCGGAGCCGGCAGACCGGCTGACCCCGCCGGCGCGGCGACATCCGCACCGTGTTCGGGCTGCCGTCCCGTGACGTCCGAATCGTGCGTCGCTCTGCTCTTCGAGGCGAATCGGGTCTGGAACCTCGGCCATCGTCGGTGCACGATGGATTGCCGGCGGAGATCGACGCCGGTTCGGCGACGACGAGGGGGCGCCCGGTGCACGACGGTCAGAGGAACGGCCACGGTCAGCGTGAACACCACGACGAACAGCGTTCCGAGGTGGCGGGCACCGCCGTCTCCCGGCGGCGGATGCTCGGGGTGGGGGCGGCGGCCGCCGGCGGGTCACTGCTGCTCGGCGCGGCGCCGGCGGTGCCGGCCCAGGCGGGTCCGAAGGGAGGCGTCCGGGCCGTACGTGCCCCGGCGCTGCGACCGGGGGACCGGGTCCGGGTGGTGGCGCCGGCAGCCAGCCCGAACCCGACGAACATGGCAAGGGGGATCGAGATCCTGCGCGGCTGGGGCCTGGAGGTGGAGCTCGGCGAGCACGTCTACGCCCGGTACGGCTACCTGGCCGGCACCGACGACGAACGGCTGGCGGATCTCGACGCGGCGTTGGACGATCCCGGGATCCGCGGTGTCTTCGCCGCCCGGGGCGGGTACGGCACCCAGCGCATCGTCGACCGGATCGACCTCTCCGGCCTGCGCCGCGCCCCCCGGGTGGTGGTCGGGTTCAGTGACATCACCAGCCTGCACGGCCGGCTGTGGCGGGAGGCGGGGCTGGTCACCTTCTACGGCCCGATGGTCAACTGGACCGACAGCCGGACCGGTCCGGAGTCGGTGGAGTCGCTGCGGCGGGCGGTGATGACCACCGACCCGGTGGTGATCACCCGCGATCCCGGCGAGACCGCCGCACCGGTGCTGGTGCCGGGCCGGGCGACCGGGCGGCTGCTCGGCGGCTGCCTGACGATGCTCTCCACCTCGATCGGCGCCGCCGACGTGCCGAGCTTTGACGGCGCGCTGCTCTTCTTCGAGGACGTGGACGAGCCGCCGTACAGCATCGACCGGATGCTCACCGAACTGCGCCGGACAGGGGTGCTGCGCCGGATCGCCGGGGTGGTGATCGGCCAGATCACCAACAGTGTCGGCGCCCCGGACCAGTGGGACGCCGTCGCGGTGCTGCGGGATCGCCTCGGCGACCTCGGGGTGCCGGTGCTGGGCGGGCTGCGCCTCGGGCACGGTCCCGGGCAGTTGACCGTGCCGCTCGGAGCACGGGCCACGATCGACGCGGAGGCGGGAACGCTGACCGTGGAGCCGGGGGTCCGGTAGTCGGTTGGTCGGTCGGGGAGCCGCGTCCGGCGGGACGCGGCTCCCGGCGGCCGACCTACCGGCGGTCCGGGTGGGCGGTCAGGTAGCCGCCCATGCTGCGGAAGTAGTCGGTCGCCGCGTGGTCCCGGCCGTCGTCGGTGCGTACCCGGGTGATGGCCAGGCCGTGGTTGCGGCCGCGGTGCGCGTCGGGCCCGGCGACGACCACCACGCCGTCGCCCTCCCGGTAGAAGATCCGGCCGGGCGTGCCACCGTAGCGGCCCTGCGAGACCCGGGCGCCCAGGATCCGCAGGCGCGCACCGTCGTGGTGGGTGAAGGCGTTCGGGTACGGGTCGGACTGGGCCCGGACCAGGCGCTCGATCTCGTCGGCGGGGCGGGTCCAGTCGATTCGGCTGTCCTCGACCGACCGCTTGTGGAAGAAGCTTGCCTTCGACCGGTCCTGCTTCACCCAGTCGGTCCGGCCGGTGGCGATCAGGGCGAGCGCGTCGACGGTGATCGGGCCGAACAGTTCCAGGGTCCGGTGGAAGAGGTCGGTGGCGGTGTCGGTCGGTCCGACCGGGACGGCCCGCTGCAGCACGATGTCACCCGCGTCGAGGGTTTCGTCCATCATGTGGGCGGTCACCCCGACCTCCGGCTCACCGTTGATCAGCGCCCAGATCAGCGGGGCGAATCCGGCGTACGCCGGCAGCAGCGAGTCGTGCACGTTGAGGGTGCCGCGCGGCGGGAGGTTGAAGATCTCCGGCGGGATCCAGGTGCGCCAGTTGGTGGCGACGATGATCTCGGGTCGCGCCGCGCGGAGCCGGTCCAGCAGTTCCGCGTCGCCGGGACGTTGCCGGACCAGCACCGGTACGTCGTGCTTCTCGGCCAGTTCCGCGACGGAGTCGTCCCAGATCCTCTCGTAGGCGTGGTCGCTCTTGGGATGGGTGACGACCAGGCTGACCTCGTGTTCGGAGTCGAGTAGCGCCTGCAGCGTCCGGTGTCCCCAGGTCTGGTAGCCGAACATCACAACCCGCATCGGCGGTCTCCTCCTTGACGTTCCCGAGCTTGGCCGACCCGGAGTGAATGCCGGATGGTCCATGTTGTTCTCGGCCAGGGCGTAGGTTAGCCTAACCTAAATCTTGTGGCTGGTCGACTGCCTGGCCACCGCACCGGTTCCGACGGATCCGGCCCTCGATCACCCCGCCCGGGCCGCCCGGCAGAGGAGATGGGACAGGTATGTCACAAACCGATCGCAGCACCGACGTTCCGGTGTACGACCTGCTCGGCATCGGCTTCGGCCCGTCGAACCTCGCCCTGGCCATCGCCGTCCGGGAGGCGGACACCGACCCGGCCGGCCCCGCCGGTGCGGCCGACCTTGCCGGCCGTGCGGTCTTCCTGGAACGTCAACCCCGGTTCGGCTGGCACCGGGGCATGCTGCTGGACGACGCCACCATGCAGGTGTCGTTTCTCAAGGATCTGGTGACCCTGCGAAACCCGGCCAGCGGATTCAGCTTCCTCTGTTACCTGCAGAGCCGGGGCCGGCTGATCGACTTCATCAACCACAAGAACCTCTTCCCGTCCCGGGTCGAGTTCCACGACTACCTGGAGTGGGCGGCGGCGCAGGTCGACGACCTGGTCCGGTACGGGCATGAGGTGACCGAGGTCCGTCCGGTCCGGGTCGACGGGATCGTGGACCACTTCGAGGTGCTCGCCAGCACCGGCGGCTGCGCCTCCGACCTGGTCGTCCACCGGGCCCGGAACCTGGTGCTCGGCACCGGCCTGCGGCCGTACCTGCCGGACGGCATCACCCTGGACACCCGGATCTGGCACAACCGCGACCTGCTGCCGAACCTGCGGAGTCTGGTGCCGTCGGCACCGACCCGGTTCGTCGTGGTCGGCGCCGGGCAGAGCGCCGCCGAAACCGTCGAGCACCTGCACTCCCGCTACCCCCGGGCCGAGATCTGCGCGGTCTTCGCCCGGTACGGCTACAGCCCGGCCGACGACAGTGCGTTCGCCAACCGGATCTTCGACCCGGCGGCGGTGGGGGAGTACTTCACCGCGCCGCCGGCGGTGAAGGAGATGATGCTCGGCTACCACGCCAACACCAACTACTCGGTGGTCGACCAGGACCTGATCAACGAGTTGTACCGGCGGGTCTACCAGGAGAAGGTACGCGGCATCGAGCGGCTGCGGATCCTCAACCTGTCCCGGGTCACCGAGACCGTCCGCACCCCGGACGGGGTACGGACGGTGGTCGAGTCACTGGTGACCAACGAGAAGACCGTGCTCAGCGCCGATGTGGTGGTCTTCGCCACCGGCTACCGGCCGGCCGACCCGTTCGCCCTGCTCGGCGACGCGGCGGGGCTCTGCCTGCGGGACGAGGCCGGACGCGCCCAGGTCGACCGGGACTACCGGGTACGCACCCGACCGGAGGTCCGCGCCGGCATCTACCTGCAGGGCGGCACCGAGCACAGCCACGGCATCTCCTCCTCGCTGCTGTCGAACACCGCCATCCGGGCCGCCGAGATCCTCACCTCGATCGCCGCCCACGCCGCCGACTCCGACCAGCACCGTCCGGTCACCGCCCGCCGTCCCGTCTACGCCGGCGCCGGCTGTCTCAGTTGACCCGGTTACCGCCGACGCCGACGCCGGCTGTCTCAGCTGACCCGGTTACCGCCGACGTCCGGTGGTCGGACGCTGTTCGTCGGCCGGTAGCCTGTCCCGCCCGGGGCCTTCACCCGCCCCGGCCACGATGCCCCCATGCAGGGCTCCGCGACGCCGGCCGGGCTGCGCTGGCTGGGTCTGGTTGGCGCCACCGCGATGGCGACGAGTGCCCACCTCGCCGGTACGCCGTCTTC
Source organism: Plantactinospora sp. B5E13 (assembly GCF_039871775.1). NCBI lineage: Bacteria > Bacillati > Actinomycetota > Actinomycetes > Micromonosporales > Micromonosporaceae > Plantactinospora > Plantactinospora sp. B5E13. Next base: position 204,402 of record NZ_JBDPLT010000006.1, on the reverse strand, counting down.
ACGCGGACCGGGCTGGATCCTCGGCGTCGCGCTCTGGACGGCCGGCGTCGGCGGGCTGCTCGCCGTCTGGTGGCGGCTGCGGACCGTCACCGACCTCCGGTGGCTGCTGGTCACCGGCACACTCTGGGCCCTGCCCCTGCTACTGGCACCACCGCTCGGCAGCCACGACAGCTACGCGTACGCCTGCCAGGGTGAACTCGTCGCGGCCGGACTCGACCCGTACCGGTCCGGGCCGGCCGCGCTGCCCTGTCGGTGGCTGGAGCACGTCTCCCCGACCTGGCGGGACAGCGTCAGCCCGTACGGCCCGCTCTGGTTGGTGGTGGAGCGCCTCGCCGCCTCCGCCGGCCTCCTCGGTGCCGGCGGACTGCCGGTCGCCCTGACCGTGCTGCGGCTGGTCGCGATCGGCGGCACCCTGCTCGCGGTCGTCGCCGGCACCCGGCTGGCCCGCCGGTGCGGCGGCGACCCGGCCCGGGTCGGCTGGCTCGCCGCGATCAGCCCGTTGACCCTGGTCCACGTCGTCTCCGGCGCACACAACGACGCGCTGCTGGCCGGGCTGGTCGTCGCCGGGCTGGCGGCGGCCGCCACCGAACGGGTGACCGTACCGACCCGGTTGGTGCTCGCCGGTGCCGCCTTCGGTGCGGCCGCCTCGGTCAAGGCGACCACGCTGGTGGTCGTACCGTTCGCGGTCGCCGTCGTACCGTGGGCCCGGACCGGCCGGCGTCGGCTTGCCGCCGGCCTGGTCGTGCTCGGCGCGACCAGCGGGACCTTCGGGCTGCTCGCGATGCTGACCGGGCACGGGTTCGGGTTCCTGCACGGCTGGTCGGCGACCGCCGGCAACGTCCAGTGGTCGTCGATCCCGACCGGGATCGGCATGGCGGTCGGCTACGGACTCAGGGTCGCGGGCCGCCCCGATCTCTTCGGCGACGCCGTCACCGCCGCCCGGGCGGCCGGACTGGTGGCCCTCGCGACCGTCCTGGTGCTGCTGCTCCGCCGGGCGGTACGCGGCGGACCGGGCGCCGCCGTCCCCGCCGCCGGACTGGCCCTGCTGGCCACCGCCCTGCTCGGTCCGGTCTTCTACGCCTGGTACGCGCTCGCCGGTGTCGCCGTGCTGGCCACCGCGCCGAAGCGGCCGGGACGACTCGGCGACCTGGTCGACGCCGGCTCGGCGGGTTTGGTGCTGCTCACCCTGCCGGACAGCCTCGGACTGGTGACAAAGACCAAGGTCGCCGGTGCGCTGTTGGACGTGGCCCTGGTGCTCTGGACACTGGCGGCGCGGCTGCGACCGGCCCGCTGGTCGGCTGGACGACGGACCGTCGGACGCCCCCGGATCCCGTTGTTGCGGCTACGGGACTCGGGTGCGGCGGGTCGCCCCGGTTGAGCCGGTACGCCACCATGGGGCGGTGCTGGTTGACGGGGTGGGCCGTGGTCTCCGACTGGCGGGCCTGGTCCTGGTCCTCGGGCTGCTCACCGGATGTCCGGGGCGGCTCGGAGAGAGCAAAGTGGATAACGAACGGGCCGAGCTACTGGCCGCGGACCCGATCTTCGCCGACGCGGAGAAGCCGGTCCGGGTCCGTCCGGGGTGGGAGATCAACGACACCAGTTGGCGGCGGTCGGAGGCGAGCGCCGGGCTCGCCACCTGGCAGGCGCCGGTTCCTGGGGGCATCTCCAGCGCGGAAGCAGAGTCGCGGGTCGGCGCGTTGCTGCAGTCGGTTCGCGATGCTGGCTGGACAGTGCTGCACACCCGATGTGCCCTCGAAGAGGGCGAACGTGAATTTGTCGTCTTCGCGTACAAGGTGACGTCCGGGGTGGGACTGTTCCTGGATCTGCGGGCCGAGGTGTGGTCGAACGGGAAGGGCAGCGCTTCGGTCGAGCTTCGCGCGCCGAATCGTCGCGACCCGGCGAATCCGTTCGCCGACGTGCCACCAGGCCTGGCCGTGGGCGGGAGCTGTATCGAGCGGCCGGGCGATCCAGATCCGGTCGAGGAGGACGGGACCTATCTGGAGCTGGATTCCAGCCACACCGGCGGTGCGGCTCCGAACCCGTCGGTTCGTTAGTGGTCAACCGGCCGGCCTAGCTGGGCAGTGCCACACCGTTGGCGTGCCGGAAACCCGCTGCCGCGCCGAGGTTGCCGTTGCGGAAGTCGTCCTGGCCCACCCGGCCCACCTGCCCGTTGCCAGGGTTGTAGACGACCAGATCCGAGCCCTCGTGGCCGATGAGTAGCACGTAGTGCGCCGGATACGAGTCGCCGACCAGCACCGGTACGGTGTGCCCGGCGTTGACGGCGGTCACCGCGTCCCGCAGCGCCGGGTTGACGCTGCCGGCGTCGGTGTCGTCGACGAGCCGGAACTCGTACTCGGTGCCGAGGGTGTCGGCGTGGCTGTTGAGTTCGCCGATCAGTCCCCACGGCGGAGTGCCGAGCTGCGGAGGCCAGTTTCGGGTGGACCGCTCGTAGGTGGCCTGCTGCTCCTCTTCGAGTCGCCGCTGCACCGCCTCGATATTGGTGAGTTCTGAATTGTCGGGCTGACCACCGGTGGTCAGGTGAAGCGCGTACAGCGGATCGGCCATGGACCGCAGGACCACCGTGGTCATCGATCCGCAGGTCACGCCGTTGTACTGATCCAGCCTCTTACCGTCGTACATGGCGGTGCCGGTCTGGCCGGGGTTGACCAGGCTCAGGTGCTGGTGCAGCCAGGACTCGGTCCGGCCGTTGATGGTCCGGCCGAACGCCACCACGTCGTCGATCGGATGGCCGGCGGCGAGTGCCTTGAGCAGGTACGCCCGGTGGGCCTGGCTGGGCGCCTGACTGAGCAGTTCGTCGAAGCGTTTACGGTCCTCCGGACCGAGTTGGCCGTACCGGTCGGCGGCCCGGGTCGCCTGAGCGCCGGCGAGGATCGCATTGTCTCCGTTGAGGCTGCCGTCGACGCCGCTGCCGGTGGTGAGCACGATTGTCGCCGGTGGCAGGTTCGAGTCGGCCATCGCGCCGGCCCGGGCCTTTCCGGCGACGTCGCCCAGTGCGATCGCGAGCGCGTCACCCGCGACGACGTACCGGTCGTACACCTCGATACAACCGGCGATGAGTTGGGCCAGACTGCGGGCCAGGTCGTCCAGGGCGGTCGGGTCCGGGACCGGAAACCCGGCGATGTGGGTGGCGTCCCGCCAGGCGTCGTGCAGCGCCGCGTGCAAATCGGCGTGCTGGGTACGCAGGGTCCGTAGTTCGGCGGCGTACGCCTCGAGTGCGCCTCTGGTCCGGGTGAACTGTGGTGTGGTCTGTTCGACCAGCCGGCCGGTGGCGATCATCAGCTCGGCGGCGCTGACCCCGGCCACACCCCGCCAGATCTCCGGGAGCCTCTGCGTGCCGAGCCGCTGCACGTCGGTGGCGACCGGCCCGACGTCGCCGGCGGCCACGGCGAAGGCGGTGGCGAACTCCTCGATCCGGTCCGGGTCACCCGGGGGCGGCTCGGACACCATGCCGATGACGGTGACCACGGCGCTGACCGCGTTGGCCGGGTTGAGCGCCTCGAGGACCTGCCGTAATCGGTTGATCAGTGTGCTGACCTGGACGTAGTCGGTCGTGGTCATGACGGCTCACACCTTCTTGGCCGGGTCGTCGTCGCCGAGCCGGGTGGACGCGTTGTCGTCGCTGGTCGTGTACTCGTCGGCGGAGAGGACAACACCCCGACACAACTCCTCGAGCAGCCGAATGTGTACCGAGAGCTCGTCGTACCACCGGTCGTGCAGGTTGTCGAAGGCGGTGGCCACCTCCACCAGGCCGAGGGCGTCGCCCGGCGAGCCGACGACCGTGTTCCACCGGTCCCGGACACCGCGCAGCTCGGCCGCGAGTTGGCAGGGAATCTGCCCGGTCTGGCGTAGCAGTTCCGGCCTGACCTGTATCGACTCGGTCATCCTCGTCCCCCCCCCGACGCTGTCCGGTATCCGAACCGTAACAGCGTGTCGCCACCGTCGATGTCCCGCTCTTGTCGGTGGTGCGCCATGGGTCGGTGCCGGTCACCGCGATGAAGGTTGTTGCCCGCCTGGCACGGAGCGACCCGGTGTCGGGGTCCCGACAAGGGGCCCGGCCGGTGGGCCAGCCTCTACTCGCGAGAGCGGCCCGGCCACACCGTGGTGGTACGCCTAACCGGCTACGAGCGCCGTTATGCCGGGCCCGCCGCCAGGACTCGGGCGCGTCTGTCATGATCGACGGGCTGGATCCGGTCATCCACGTGCCCAAGCGCCTGGCGGCCATGGCCGCACTGGCCAACGCGCCCACCGTCACGTTTCGGTTTCTGAAGGAACACCTGCGGATCAGCGATTCGGACCTCTCCCGACAGATGTCCACCCTGGAGTCCGCCGGCTACGTCAGCTCGACGGAGGTCGGTTACGGCCGAGGAGGTGGCACGACCTACCGGATAACCCGGGCAGGGCAGACGGCCTACCAGAACCACTGTGCGGCCTTGAGGCCACTGATCGGCGACACCTGACGGTCCACCCGACCTCAGGGCCGTCCGACCCGTGCTCCGGCCCGTCGCACCCGATCGGTGGAACGGGTCCCGAGGTCGCCATACCCGTTGCGAAGTGATCCACGACGGTGGGCCGCCGTGCCGAACCCCCGGCACGGCGGCCCACCGTCGTCGCGCTGACCTGTCCGGGGGACCAGCGTGGCTACCAGCCCCAGCCGATCCGGACCGGCGGGGTCGTCGACATGCCGCGGCGGCTCTCGCCCGGGTAGAGCCACAGGTCGCCGGTGGTGTTGTTGCGGGTGACGACGTCCTGGTGGCCGTCACGGTCCCAGTCGACGGCACCGAAGAGGGTGTAGCCGGTCCAGCCGTTGCCGATCCGCACCCGTGGGGTCGTCGACATGCCGCGGCGGCTTTCGCCCGGGTAGAGCCACAGGTCGCCGGTGTCGTTGTCCCGGGCGACAACGTCCCGGTGGCCGTCGCCGTCCCAGTCGGTCAGTCCGTACGGGCTGTACGCGTTCCAGCCGACGCCGATCTGTACCCGTGCCGTGGTTAGCGGAGCACGCGAACCCGTACCGGGTTGCAACAGGAGGCTGCCGTTGCCGTCCTGCCGGACGACGAGGTCCCGGTGGCCGTCGCCGTCCCAGTCCGTCACCCCGAACGGGGTGTGACCGGCCAGACCCGTGGTCAACCGTACCGGTGCGAGGCTGGAGTAGCCGCGTCGGCTCTGGCCGGGGTAGAGCCACAGGTCACCTGTGGTGTCGTTGCGGGTGAGGATGTCCTGGTGGCCGTCGCCGTCCCAGTCGGCCGCGCCGAAGAAGGTGTAGCCGTTCCAGCCGTTGCCGATCCGCACCCGTGGGGTCGTCGACAGGCCGCGGCGGCTCTCGCCCGGGTAGAGCCACAGGTCACCGGTGGTGTTCTCCCGGGTGACGATGTCCTGGTGGCCGTCGCCGTCCCAGTCGAGCGCCCCGAACGGGGTGTAGGGCATCGCCGGGAGTTTGCTGAGTACCCAGATGTGGTTCCCGCCCGCGCCGACCTCGCTGTAGGAGGCGGCACCCGTACAGCTCGCCCCCTTGAGCACGCCCGCCTGTACCAGCGTGCCGCCGGCGGAGACCAGCAGCGGGCCGCCGCTGTCACCCTGGCACGGCCCACGGTCCACCATGATCCGCTTGATGCCGAGGCTGTCGGGCTGCGGCGGGGTGATGAACACCCCGACGAACTGGAGCCGGTTGGGCAGGCCGCCCGAGCCGTCCCGGCCCCAGCCGGTGGCGATGCCCTGGTCGTACTGGGTGAAGGGGCCCGCCTGGTAGCCGTCCCACAGGGCACCCTCGACCGGTTTCGCCAGCCGCACCGGGGCGATGCTGGTCACCGGCGAGCTGAGTTCGAGCACCGCGAGGTCGTTGTGCCCGCCGACGTACTGCGGGTGGCTCGCGATCCGGGCGATCCGGCGGACCTCGCCACCGGTGCCGGAGACGGTGTTCCCGATCCGGACGCTCACGTCACCGACCGAGGTGGGTGCCGCGCAGTGCGCGGCGGTGAGCACAAAACTGGGGTGGACGAGCGAGCCGGTGCAGAGACCGCCGACGGCGGTGTTGCGGACCTCGGCCACGAACCGCAGGTCACCGTCGACGACCGGGTTGCCGCCGACGATGGCCTGGGCCGGGGACGGGGCGAGTGTGGGCAGGGCGCCGGCGAGCAGCGCCGCCGCCAGGGCGACGACGCCCCGGCGGCGTCCGCGTGCGACGGGCGGGCGTACCGGTCGGATGTGCGGCATGGGTACCTCCTGGTCGGTGTGCCGACCGCCACCCTCGATACCGGACGGACAGGGTGGCGGCGGGGCTCTGCGGACCAGGATGGGAGCACCGGGTGAGATCAGGTGGTCGCGGCGGGTGATGTGGCGCGAAACCGTGAGTCGACCGGGTCACCCGGCGAACCACCGCACCGGAGCCACCCGCCCACCTACCGCACCAGAGAGCTACCTGGCCAGGTGACTGCGCAGCGTCTCGGCCAGCCGCTCCCGGCGTACGCAACCGTCGTAGGCGAACGATCCGGCGAGCGTCTCCGCCTCGTCCGGGGTGACGTCCGCGAAGGCGCGGCCGAAGTCCCGCACGAGCGGCTCGGCCAGCAGGATGTTGCGGACCAGCAGGTTGATCCAGGCCTTCCGACCCCAGGGGTACGGGTCGAAGTCCGGGAACTCCTCGTCGAACAGCGCCTCGACCGGATCGAGGAGATGGCGTACCTCCCGGTCCACCCCGCCCCAGGAGTCCGCGCCGAGCCGCTTCTTCTTCGCCAGCACCGGGGCGATCCGCCGCAGGTACGGGCTGTCCGGATCGGCGTACACCAGGCCCTGCAGCCCGATGTCCTTGTACGTCCAGAGTGCCCAGCTCGCCCCGTGCGCGGCGTAGATCTCGAGTTGGTCGCGGAGCAGTTGGTACCGCTGGGCGTCCCGCTCCGGCTCGCCGGTGTAGACCGGCCCGAACTCGCCGATCCAGATCGGGGTGCCGGTACGTCGCATGAACTCGGTACGCCGCAGGAACGACCGCTCGACCACCGCGCGGTCGAAGTACTCGCCCCGGGTCGTCCCCGGGTACTCACTGCCGGCGGCGATGCCGGGCAGCGCGTAGTCGTGTGCGGTGTAGACGGTGTTGTCGTACGGCTCGGTGAACATCGAGAAGTCGGTGGAGTAGCGGTTGCCGTCGAGGAAGAGCACGTGCCGGGGGTCGACCGCCCGGATCGCCCGCTCCAGCCGTTCGTAGAACGGGCCGATGACCTCGCCGGAGGCGTCGGCAGGTTCGTTGACCGGGTTGTAGCCGGCGACCGCCGGGTTGTCCCGGTACCGGTCGGCGAGCGCCTCCCACAGGTGCACGACCCGGTCCTGGAAGTGCCGGTGGGTCCAGAAGTGCGCCCAGTGGGTCGGGTTGTCGCTGTGCCAGTTCTGGTTCTGGTGTCCGGGCACCGCGTGCAGGTCGAGGATGGTGTGGAGGCCGGCCTCGGCGCACAGGTCGACGACCCGGTCGAGCCGGCGGAACCCCTCCTCCTTCAACTCGAACGGCCGGTCGTCGTCCTCGAAATGCCGGTAGTTGAACGGCACCCGGACCGAGTTGAGGCCGAGCGAGGCGAGATATCCGGCGTCGGACTCGGCGAAGAAGTCGGTCAGGAAGCGGTCGAAGAACCGCCGGTAGGCCTCGGCGCCGAGGGCCGCGTACAGGGCCCGCCGCTGCTGCGACTCGGTGCCGGGGTAGCCGGTGATGAAGTTCTCCATGTTCAGCCAGCCACCGAGTCCGACACCGTGCAGTGTCACGGTCCGGCCGGTCCCGTCGACGAGCCGGTCGCCCTCGACCCTGATCCAGTCCACTGCTGCTCCTAGTCGCTGGTCGGCGCGGGCCCGGTGCTCTCCCGGACCAGCAGTCGGGGTTGGAAACGGACGTTGTGCCCGGCGGGGCCGCCGTCGAGCAGTGCCCACAGCCGGTCCCAGGCCTGCCGGCCCAGCTCGTTGCGGGGGATCGAGGCGGTGGTCAGCGGCGGGTTGGTGTAGCGGGCGAACGGGATGTCGTCGAAGCCGGTGACGGAGATGTCCCCGGGTACGGCGAGCCCGAGTTCGTGCAGTCCGCTCATCGCCCCGAAGGCCACCATGTCGTTGAACGCGACGACGGCGGTGGCGCCGGTGCCGACCACCGCCCGGGCCGCCGCGTGTCCGTCGTCGAAGGTGGAGCCGCAGTCCAGTTCGGACAGCTGACAACCGGGGTCGGTGGCCCAGGCCGTCCGCAGCGCCACCCGCCGGTCCCGGTCTGAGGTGCTGGCGGGTGGGCCGGCCAGGTAGGCCAGGCGTCGGTGGCCGAGTTCGCGCAGGTGCTCGACGATCGCGTTGATCCCGGCGGCGTAGTCGACCGACAGCGACGGCACGGTGCTGCCCGGCAGTTCCCGGTTGAGCAGCACCAGTGGGGCGAGGCGTTCGCTGAGTGCGCGGAGTTCCGGCTCGGGGACCCGGGACGAGGCGAGAACCAGACCGTCCGAGCGGCGTCGGGCCTCGACGGCGAGGATCGCCTCCTCCGCGACGTTCTCGTTGGACTCGGCGACCAGCAGACGGTGACCGTACGTCCCGGCCGCCTGACTGAGGCCGCGCAGCACGTCCTGGAACATCGGGTTGGCCAGATCCGGCACGATCAGCGACACCGTACTGGTCCGGCCGAGGGCCAGGCTGCGGGCGACCGGACTGGGCTGGTAGTCCATCGCCTCCGCGACCGCTCGGACCCGGGCGGCGAGGTCGGGGGCGACGGTGGGGCTGCCGTTCATCACCCGGGACACCGTCGCCCGGGACACCCCGGCCGCCTCGGCGACCCGGCCGATCGTCGCCGGGGCACGGTCCGCGCCGGTGCGGCCCCGGCCGGACGTACGCGGCACCGGCCGGTCCGATCCGGTGGGACGTTTGCCGGTCAGGCTCATCTCGACTCTCCCCATGCGCCGGCACGTCGCCTGCCACCCGGTCAGCCGGGGACCCGGTGCGGGCGTGGGTCACCACCGGCCCGGCCTCCGGCGCGACGGATCCGGTGCCCGGCGGTGACACAGGTCTGGTCGGTGGCCCGGGTGGTGGCCCTCGGCGTCTTGCGGAACGCCGTGCGGCCACCGAAGATACCGGTTACCCGATCTTGGTGGCAACCGGTTTCCTGTGCCCTTTCCGGGCTGCTGTCACGACGTTTTCACAGCTAGTCGACTTGTGGTCGAGTCGTTGACAGTTGATGTTGGCTTTGTTAGAAACTGGTTACTCAGCCCGGGTGTGGGCCCTGCGGGTACGACGCGCGCACGGTCGATCCTCCACTCGCGACATATCCCGAAGGGTGCTCTGATGAGCGATCGCATGGGCACACGTCTCTCCGATCCGGTGTCGGAACCCGTACCTCCGACGCCGTCCCCGGCGGCCGGTGCGGCGGTCCGGCTCCGGCGGTCGGACGGAGCACGGCAGGCCGGTCTCCGGCGCCACGAGAACCGGGTGGCGTACGGCTTCCTCGCGCCGTGGATCGTCGGCATGGTGGTCTTCACCATCGGACCGATCCTGGCCTCGCTGTACCTCTCCTTCACCGACTACACGCTGCTGAGTCCGCCGCAGTGGCGGGGGTGGGAGAACTACCAGCGGATGCTGGAGGATCCCCGGCTGCACAAGTCGCTGCTGGTCACCTTCCAGTACGTCTTCGTCTCGGTGCCGCTGCAGCTGGCGTTGGCCCTCGGGTTGGCGCTGCTGCTCAACCGGGGCGTCCGGGGCCTGAGCTTCTACCGGTCGGTGTACTACCTGCCGTCGCTGCTGGCCGGAAGCGTCTCGATCGCGATCCTGTGGCGGCAGATCTTCGGCAGCGACGGACTGATCAACCAGGTGCTCGGGCTGTTCGGCATCGAGGGCACCAGTTGGGTGGCGCATCCGGACTTCGCCCTCGGCACCCTGGTGGTGCTGAACGCCTGGACGTTCGGCGCGCCGATGGTGATCTTCCTGGCCGGGCTCCGCCAGATCCCGGGCATGTACTACGAGGCGGCGTCGGTCGACGGGGCCGGCACACTGTCGCAGTTCTTCCGGATCACCATCCCGCTGCTGACCCCGATCATCTTCTTCAACATGATCCTGCAGATGATCGGCGCCTTCCAGAGCTTCACCCAGGCGTTCGTGGTCAGTGGCGGTTCCGGCGGACCGGCCGACTCGACCCTGCTCTACACGCTCTACCTGTACGACCGGGGCTTCGGCTCCTTCGAGATGGGCTACGCCTCGGCGATGGCCTGGGTCCTGCTGGTCATCATCGCCGTGCTGACCGGTCTCAACTTCCTCTTCGCCAAGCGATGGGTCTTCTATGGTGACTGACACGACGACCTCGGACGCCGTACGGCCGGGGGGCGGTGGCTCGGCGACGCGTCGGGTCGCCAAGCACGCACTGCTGATCGTCTGTGGCGTGGTGATGATCTACCCGTTGCTCTGGATGCTCTCCAGTTCGTTCAAGCCGACGGAGGTCATCTTCCGCGACCCGTCGCTCTGGCCCGGGGAGTTCGACCTGACGAACTACACCGAGGGCTGGACCGCGCTGGGCAAGCCGTTCCAGCACTACCTGTGGAACTCGGCGGTGGTCGCGATCGCCTCGATCGTCGGCAACCTGCTCTCCTGCTCGCTGGCGGCGTACGCGTTCGCCCGGCTGGAGTTCCGGGGGCGGAGGATCCTGTTCGCCGCCATGCTCGCCACGCTGATGCTGCCGATCCATGTGCTGATCGTCCCGCAGTACGTGCTCTTCTCCCAGCTCGACTGGATCAACACCACGCTGCCGTTGATCGTGCCGAAGTTCCTCGCCACCGACGCGTTTTTCATCTTCCTGATGGTGCAGTTCATCCGGGGTCTGCCCCGGGAGTTGGACGAGGCGGCCCGGTTGGACGGCTGCGGACACCTCGGGATCTACTGGCGGATCATCATGCCGCTCTCCGTGCCGGCGCTGGCCACGTCGGCCCTGTTCACCTTCATCTGGACCTGGAACGATTTTTTCAGCCAGCTCATCTTCCTGACCAACCCGGACCTGTACACCGTCCCTGTCGCGCTGCGGTCGTTCATCGACGGCCAGGGCGAGAGTGCCTGGGGGCAGCTCTTCGCCATGTCCGTCGTCGGGCTCGCGCCGATCTTCGGCTTCTTCCTCGCCGGGCAGCGCTACCTGACCCAGGGGCTGGCGACGACCGGCCTGAAGTGAACCGCTTGTTGTCCGTGACTGAACCGTTTCAACCCACCATCCCCCAAGGAGTTCCGATGAGTGCCAGATCGTTCCGACACCGCCTCGCGGCGGTCTGCGTCTCGGCCGTGACACTGTTGGCCACCGCCGCCTGTGGCGACTCGGGCGGCGACGGCGGCCCCGTCCAGTTGCGCTTCTCCTGGTGGGGCAACAACGACCGGGCGGCGACCACCCAGAAGATCATCGAGGCGTTCCAGGCACAGCATCCCGACATCAGGGTCACCGGCTCCACATCCGACTTCAACGCGTACTTCGACAAGCTCGCCACCGAGGTCGCCGCCGGTGACGCGCCGGACGTGATCACCCTTGGCGGCGCCTACCCCCGAGAGTACGGCGGCCGGGGCGCCCTGCTCGACCTGGCCAGGGTCGGCGACGTCCTGAAGACCGACAAGATCGACGCCGCCGCGCTGGGCAACGGGAAGTTCGACGACAAGCAGTTCGGGGTGCCGACCGGCGTCAACAGCTTCGCGGTCGTGGTCAACCCGGCGGTCTTCGAGGCCGCCGGCGTGCCCCTGCCCGACGACAGCACCTGGACCTGGCAGGACTTCGTCCGGATCGCCAACGAGATCAAGGCGAAGGCGCCGAAGGACACCTACGCGGTCGCCGACCCGACCAAGCCGGACACCCTCGACCTCTACTCCCGGCAGCGCGGCGAGGGCCTCTACACCCCGGACGGCGCAGTGGCGATCACCAAGCAGACCCTGGTCGACTGGTGGACCATGACCACCGGGCTGCGCGACTCCGGCGCCGCCCCGCCGGCCTCGCTCACCACCGAACTGGAGGGCCAGCCGGCACCGGAGCAGACCCTGATGGGCCGTGGCCTCGCCGCCATGCAGTTCGACTGGAGCAACCAGCTCGGCGCCCTGCGCAAGGCCTCCGGCAAGCCGCTGGAACTGCTCCGGGCACCGGGGGAGAGCGCCGGCCGCCCCGGCATGTGGCTGCAGGCGTCGCAGATCTACACCATCAACGCCCGGACCAAGCACCCGAAGGAGGCGGCGAAGTTCGTCGACTTCCTGATCAACAGCCCGGAGGCCGGGAAACTCGTCCGCACCGACCGGGGTATCCCGGCCAACCACGACGTGCTCGCCGCGGTGACCCCCGAACTCGACCCCGACCAGGCCGCCCAGGCGAAGTTCATCGAGAAGATCGGCCCGCTGGCCGGCCCGCCACTGGTGATCGGGCCGACCGGTTCGACCGACACGCTCGGCATCCTGCAGCGGCTCAACGCCGAGGTGCTGTTCAACCGGCAGCCGGTGGGCAAGGCGGCGGACGAGTTCATCAAGCAGGTGGCGGCGGCGATCCGCAGGTGAACAACACCGGGGAGAGGTCCGGAATCGACCGGCGCGCGCTGGTCGACCGGCACGCGGTCGAGGTCACCCGCATCCTGCCGGCCGCGCCGCTGTCGGTGGGCAATGGCGAGTTGTGTTACACCGTCGACGTCACCGGGCTGCAGACCCTGCCGGACCTCTACCCGGTGGCCGGGCACGGCGACGCCGCGCCCGGCACGCTGCTCGCCACCCAGTCCCAGTGGGGCTGGCACAGCGTGCCGGGCGCCCGGCGGTACGACCTCGCGGAGACCGTCCGCGAATACCAGACCCCACGCGGTCCGGTGCCCTACGTCGACATGCGCGGCGAGGTCACCGGCACCGGCGAGGCGCCGGAGTCGGCCGCCGAGTCCTGGCTGCGTAACAACCCGCACCGACTCGACCTCGGCCGGATCGGGCTGGTGCTGACCGGCCGGGCCGCCGACCCGACCCGGGCCGGCGCCGGAACCGCCGACGGTGTTGCCCCGGCCGGGCCGGTACGGGCTCCCCGGGCCGACGAGCTGACCGACCTCCACCAGCGGCTGGACCTCTGGAGCGGCACCATCACCAGCCGGTTCCGGCTGGCCGGCGCGCCGGTACGGGTCGAGACGCTCTGCCACCCGGACCGGGACGTCCTCGCGGTGCGGATCGAGTCCGGGCTGCTCGCCGACGGCCTCGCGATCCGGATCGCCTTCCCGTACGGCGCCGAGGCGTGGAACAACGCCGCGGACTGGTCCCGGCCGGAGGCGCACACGTCGACGTCGTACCCCACCGGCCGGGGGCACCTGGTGCGCCGGGTGCTGGACGACACGACGTACGAGGTGGGAGTCGAAGCCTCGGCCGAGGCCCGGTTCGTCCGGACCGACCGACACGAGTTCCTGGTCAGCACTGGTCGGAGCGTCCTGGAACTGGTCATCGGCTTCACGCCCGGCGCTGGAGGCGTTCCGGTCGGTGTCGGCCCGGCTGGCGAGGGAGCCGCCGGCACCCGTCCGACCGAACTGCCGTCCTGGGACGCGGTGGCGGCGGCGTCCCGGCGGCACTGGCCCGGCTTCTGGTCCCGGGGCGGCGCCGTCGACCTGGCCGACAGCCACGACGGGCGCGCCCCCGAACTGGAGCGGCGGGTGGTGCTCTCCCAGTACCTCACCGCGGTGCACTGCGCTGGATCCCTGCCGCCGCAGGAGACCGGCCTGATGGTGAACAGCTGGCGTGGCCGGTTCCACCTGGAGATGCACTGGTGGCACGGCGCGCACTTCCCGCTCTGGGGTCGGGCCGACCTGCTGGAACGCAGCCTCGGCTGGTACGCCCGGATCCTGCCCCGGGCCCGGGAGACCGCCCGGAGCCAGGGCTGCGCCGGGGCCCGGTGGCCGAAACAGGTCGGTCCCGACGGCCGGGAGAGCCCCAGCCCGATCGGGACGTTCCTGATCTGGCAGCAGCCGCACCCGATCTACCTCGCCGAACTGGTCCGCCGCACCACGGACTCGGCGACCGCGCTCCGCCGCTACGCCGACGTGGTGCTGGAGTCGGCGGCCTTCATGGCCGACTACCCGGTCCGCGGCGTTCGCGGATACCAGCTTGGGCCGCCGCTGGTCCCGGCCCAGGAGTCGTACGCCTCGCTGCGGGCGACGGCCACCAACCCGACGTTCGAGCTGGCGTACTGGGCGTGGGGACTGCGGGTCGCCCAGCGTTGGCGCCGACTGCTCGGCCTGCCGCCCGAGCCGGCCTGGGAGAAGGTCGCCGCCAACCTGGTCCGCCCGCACGTCCGGGACGGCGTCTACACCGCGATCGACGTGCCCCCGTACACCGTCCGGGACGACCACCCGTCGATGCTCTACGCGCTCGGCGTGGTGCCGCCGACGGACCTGGTCGACCCGGAGATCATGCGGGCCACCCTGCACGCCGTGCTGGCGGACTGGAACTGGGACTCCACCTGGGGCTGGGACTACCCGGCCATCGCGATGACCGCGACCCGGCTCGGTGAGCCGGCGACCGCGCTGGACGCCCTGCTGCACCCGGCGGAGAAGAACGGGTACCTGCCCAACGGACACAACCGGCAGACCGACCTGCTGCCGATCTACCTGCCCGGCAACGGCGGGCTGCTCGCCGCGGTCGCGCTGATGACTCGGGGCGCCGACGCCGACGCCGGCCGCCCCACGCCGGGTTTTCCCACCGACGGCAGCTGGACGGTACGCCACGAGGGGCTGCACCCGATGCCGTGACCGGGCCGGACGAGCACCCGCCGCCGGGTCATCCCGCCGAAGCGGTGTGGTGCCGGCTGGTCGGGATGACCAGGGGAGTACCGGTCAGCGGGTCGACGGTCACCGCGCAGCGGACGTCGAAGACCTCCTCGACGAGGTCCGCGGTGACCACGTCCGCCGGAGCCCCCTGGGCGACGATCCGCCCGGCCTTCATCGCGATGACGTGGTCGGCGTACCGGCACGCCTGGTTCAGGTCGTGCAGCACCATCACCACGGTCCGGCCGTCCCGCCGGTTCAGGTCCACCACGAGGTCGAGCACGTCGATCTGGTGCGACAGGTCGAGGAAGGTGGTCGGCTCGTCCAGCAGCAGCACCGGGGTCTGCTGGGCGACCGCCATCGCGATCCAGGCCCGCTGCCGCTGCCCGCCGGAGAGTTCGTCGACCGGACGGTCGGCCAGGTCGGTGACGCCGGTGGCGGCCAGCGCCTCGGCGACCGCCGTCTCGTCCGCCGTGGACCACTGCCGCCACCAGGTCTGGTGCGGGGACCGGCCGCGACCGACCAGGTCGAGCACGGTCAGCCCGTCCGGGGCGACCGGTGCCTGCGGCAGGATGCCGACCTGGCGGGCCACCTGCCGGGTGGGCAGGGTGTGGATCGCCCGGCCGTCGAGCCGTACGCTGCCGGCGGTCGGGTCGAGCAGCCGGGCCAGAGCCCGGAGCAGCGTCGACTTGCCGCAGGCGTTGGCGCCGACGATCACACTGATCTTCCCGGGTGGGACCACCAGGTCGAGGTCGTCGACGACGACCCGGTCGCCGTACGCCAGGCGTAGGCCCTCAGCCCGCAGTTCGGGGTGTGCTCCGGCCGGCACCGTGGCGGCGGGGGTGGGCGGGGGAGCGGTCAGCGACGCGGGCGTGGCCGGGTCGGTCCCGGTCAGCAGCGGATGAAGGGTCACGTCAACCTCCAGAACCGGCACGGTTGGTCCGGACGAGCAGCCAGAGCAGGAACGTGGCGCCGAGCGCCCCGGTGACCACCCCGACCGGCAGGTCCACGTCGGGAATGAGCCACCGGGCTACCAGGTCGCTGGCGGAGACCATCAGCGCGCCGGTCAGCGCGCTGGCGACCACCGGGGGTGCGGGCAGCCCGGCGAGCCGTTGGGCGATCTGCGGCGCGGCGAGGGCGACGAAGAGCACCGGACCGGTCGCCGCGGTGGCGAACGCGACCAGCGCGACGCCGACCAGCACCAGGCAGAGCCGGGCGAGTTGGACCGGGGTGCCGAGGCCGCGGGCGACGTCGTCGCCGAGGTGCAGGGTGCGGGTCCACCGGCCGAGCAGGATCGCCGCCGGCAGCAGGACGACCACCGCGACGGTCAGCGGGCGTACGCTCTCCCAGCCCCGGCCGTTGAGGTTGCCGACCAGCCAGCCGACCGCGCTCTGCGCCTCGGTCAGTTGGGCCCGGGTCAGCAGGTAGTCGGTCGCGCTGGCGCACATCCAGGAGACCGCGATGCCGACCAGGACGATCCGGTATCCGGTCGCGCCGCGTCGCCAGGCGAGCAGGTAGATGAGTCCGGCGGTGGCCAGCCCGCCGGCCAGGCCGAGTGGCGGCAGGGCCAGTCCGCCCCCGCCGAGCACGATTCCGGCCACCACGGCGGTGGTGGCGCCGGCGTTGATGCCGATCATGTCCGGACTGGCCAGCGGGTTGCGGGTGATGGTCTGGAAGATCGCGCCGGAGACCCCGAACGCGGCTCCGGCCAGCACCGCGGTCAGTGCCCGGGGCAGGCGCAGCTCCTGGACGATGAAGACCTGGCCGGCGTCGCCGGCGCCGAACAGCGCGGGTACGACCCGCAGCGGGCTGACCGGGTAGTCGCCGGTGGCGATGCCGACGCAGAAGACCACGAAGAGCAGCGCGGTGACGCCGACACAGCAGAGCAGCAGCCGGGGGCGGACCACGCCGGAGACCGCGGGCCGGGCGAGCCGGAACGTGGTGCGGCCGGCGGTCCGGGACAGTTCGAGCAGACCCATCCGGCTCACAGCTCCGCCAGCCGGCGCCGGCGGACCAGCGCGATGAAGAACGGCCCACCGATGAACGCGGCGATGATGCCGACACCGACCTCGCCCGGCCGGGCGACCACCCGGCCGACCACGTCGGCCAGCAGCAGCAGGCTCGGGGCCAGCACCATGGTGAGCGGCAGCAGCCAGCGGTGGTCGGGGCCGGTGATCAGGCGGGCCACGTGCGGGACGACGAGTCCGACGAAGACGATCGGGCCGGCGACCGCGACCGCGGCCCCGGCCAGCAGGGTCACCGCCAGGGTGCCCTGGAGGCGGACCAGCCGGACCCGGCGGCCCAGCGCGGTCGCGACGTCGTCGCCGAGCGCGAGGCTGTTCAGGGCGGGGGCGGTGGCCAGCGCCAGGACCGTGCCGATCGCGAGGAACGGCAGCACCTGGAGCACTGTCGTGCCGTCCGGTCCGGCGAGCGAACCGGCCGCCCAGAACCGGTAGCGGTTGAGCGACTCGGGGTCGCGCAGCACGACGGCGTTGGTCACCGAGTTGAGCAGGAAGGTGATCGCAACCCCGGCCAGCGCGACCTTGACCGGGGTGGAGCCGCCCCGCCCGAGGCCACCCAGGAAGTAGACGACGAGGCTGGCGACGAGTGCGCCGACGAAGGCGAACCAGATGTAGCCGTAGATGGCGGCGATGCCGAAGCCGCCCACCGCGACGACGATGCCGAGCGCGGCGCCGGCGCTCACCCCGAGCAGGCCCGGGTCGGCGAGCGGGTTGCGGGTCAGCCCCTGCATCAGCGCCCCGGAGAGCCCGAGCGCCGCGCCGACCAGCAGGCCGAGCAGGGTACGGGGGAGTCGCACGCCCCAGATGATCGCCTCGATCTGCGGGTCGATCCCGGGAGCGTGCCGGTCGACCAGGGCCCGGACCACCTCGTCGAGCGGGATGGACCGGCTGCCGACCGCGATGGAGACCAGTGACAGGACGACCAGGACGGCGGTGGCGACCAGCAGCATGGCCAGCGGGCCGGTGGGTCTGCGGGCCGACGGGCCGGGCCGGGGCGGGCCGAGGCCGGTCGGGGCTGCCTGGTCAGTTGTCACGCGGTCCTCACGTTGGCTCAGGGGTCTGTTGTGCTCAGGGGTAGGACCGACCGGAGGGGCGATCTTATTAGGGTAGGTATACCTTAGTTCGCCGCTCGGACGGGTCCTGCTGTGCGGAAATCCGAATCGGTTGAGGTTAGGTAAGGATTACCTTACTATCACCCGGAGCGGGCTCGCTGACCCTGGTCGACCCGGCGCCGGGTCGACGTCGACCCGGCGTGTCCGCAGCCCGATCCGACGCTTCCGCACCGGGCCCCGGGGGACCACGCGCCGGTCCGGGTGACCGCACACCAGACCGGGTGACCACCCGGGCCCGGCGACCCACGCCGGCGCCGGTCGCCGCTCACCACGCTCGCCTGTCGTTGTCCCCCGGCACCCTCGGTCGCGCCGACCGTCGGTCCCGGACGTCCACTAGCCGACCCTCGAAGAGGAGCCGATGTCCAGCACACCCGCCCGCCCGATCCACCGCCGGCCGGTCGGCCGGTTGGCCGCGGCCCTGGTTGCCCTCACCCTCGGCCTCGTCGGCTGCGGCGGCGACACCAGGAAAGACGAACCCGGGCCCGCCCCGGCCCCCGGTGCCTTCCCCGTGACGGTGGACCACAAGTACGGCAGCACCGAGATAACCCGCCAGCCGACCCGGGTGGTGACACTCGGGCTCAGCGACCAGGATCCGGTGCTCGCCCTCGGGACCGTGCCGGTCGGCGCCGTCGACTGGTTCCTGGAACGGCCGTACGGGAAGTGGCCCTGGGCGCAGCAGCTGTGGGGCGGCACCCCACCCGAGATCGTCGGCGAACGGGACGACTACAACCTGGAGAAGATCGCCGCGCTCCGGCCGGACCTGATCATCGGTCTCTACTCCGGCATGACCGAGCAGCAGTACCAGCAGCTGTCCCGGATCGCGCCCACGGTCGCACAGCCGAAGGGCCACGCCGACTACGCCGCGCCGTGGCAGGAGCTGACCCGGCAGGCCGGCCGGGCCCTCGGCAGGGCGGACCGGGCCGAGCAGTTGATCGCCGACGTCGACGCGCGGTTCGCCAGAGCCCGCCAGGAACATCCGGAACTCGCCGGGAAGACCGTCGCGGTGGTCGAGCCGTACGAGCCGGGCAAGTACGCGGTCTTCGCGCCGAGCGACCCGAAGGTGGTCTTCATGACCCAGCTCGGCCTCACCGTGCCGCAGACCATCGTGCAGGCCGCCGGCGACGAGTACGCCGCCGAGATCGGCTCCGAACGGCTCGACCTGGTCGACGTCGACCGGCTCTTCTTCCTTACCTCGGACGCCTCCGCCGAGCCCCGGGTCAGGGCCGACCGGGTGTACGCCACCCTCGACGTCGCCAAGCAGAACCGGGCGGTGTTCCTGCCGTACGAGAATCCACCGCTCGGCGCCGCGCTCTCCTTCAGCACCGTGCTGAGCGTCCCGTACGCGCTGGACCAGATTCTGCCGCTGCTCGGTACCGCCTGAGCCGCCCGCCAGGTCTCCACCTCGTCCACCCGGTCTCCGGCCACCCGCTCCCGAGAGGCGGTACCTCGTCGTGCCCACGATCGACCTGAACAGCACCGACGACGAACTGAACACGGTGGAACGACACCGGATCCTGGTGGAGTGGAACGAGACCGTGACACCGGCGCCCCCGACAACCTGGCCGCAACTCTTCGAGGAGCAGGTCCGCCGGGCGCCGGAGGCGGTGGCGCTGGTCTTCGAGGAGACCGAGTTGACGTACGCCGAACTGAACCGGCGGGCGAACCGGCTGGCCCACGCGCTGATCGTCCGGGGGGTGGGGCCGGAACGGGTGGTCGCGCTCTGCCTGCCCCGCTCGATCGGGATGATCGTCGCCGAGGTGGCGGTGCTCAAGGCCGGCGGCGCCTACCTGCCGCTGGACCAGGACTATCCGGCCGAGCGGATCGGCTACATGTTGGCCGATGCCCGCCCGGTCTGCCTGGTCACCACCGTCGAACTCGCCGCCACCCTGCCGGCGACGCCGGATCTGCCCCGCCTGGTCCTGCCGGACGAGGCGGAACCTGGTCCGGCCGCCGGTCCGGTCGACGGTGCCGTGACCGGCACCGGTTCGACCGATGTGGACCCGGACCGGACCGAGGACCCGACCGACGCCGACCGGGGTGTGCCGCTGACACCGGAGAACACGGCCTACGTCATCTACACCTCCGGCTCCACCGGCCGGCCCAAGGGCGTCGTGCTGTCACATGCCGGGGTCACCCAGCTGGTCGCCACCCAGCGCGCCCGGCTCGGCGTCGGCCCGGAGAGCCGGGTGCTGCAGTTCGCCTCGCCCAGTTTCGACGTCGCGTTCTGGGACCTCTGCCTCGGCCTGCTCTCCGGCGGGCGGCTGATCGTCGTACCGGCGGAGCGTCGGGTGCCCGGCCCGGCGTTGACCAGCTACGCGCACCGGCACGGCGCGACTTTCATGATCCTGCCGCCGGCGCTGCTCGCCGCCCTGCCCCGGGACTGCACACTGCCGGCCGGCGCGACCCTGCTCGCCGGCACCGAGCGGGTCTCCCCGGAGCTGGTCGCCCGCTGGGCGGTCGACCGGCCCATGTTCAACGCCTACGGGCCGACCGAGGCGACGGTGAACTCGACCCTCGGCGAGTGTGATCCGCGGACCCCGCCCGGCGGGGTGGTGCCGATCGGCCGGCCCGACCCCGGTACCCGGTGCTACGTGCTCGATGCGGCACTGCGCCCGGTGCCGGTCGGCCAGACCGGCGAGCTGTACCTCGGTGGTCCGGGGCTGGCCCGCGGTTATCTCGGCCGGCCCGGACTGACCGCCGAGCGGTTCGTCGCCGACCCGTACGGGCCGGCGGGTGGGCGCCTCTACCGCACCGGCGACCTGGTCCGGTGGCTGCCGGACGGGCGGTTGGAGTTCCTCGGTCGGGCCGACGACCAGGTGAAGATCCGTGGTTACCGGATCGAGCCGGGCGAGGTCGAGTCGGTGCTCGCCCAGCATCCGGCGGTCGGCCAGGTGGCGGTGGTGGCCCGCCCGGGACCGACCGGTGAGCAGCGGCTCGCCGCGTACGTCGTACCGGCGTTGGAACGCGGGGACCGACCCGTCCCGGTCACCGGACACTCCCCGGGGCGGGATGTCGAGGTCGAGTCCGACCGGGTCGCGGACTGGGAGCGGCTGCACGAGCAGCTCTACGCCGCCGGGCGTACCGAGGAGTTCGGCGAGAACTTAACCGGCTGGCACAGCAGCTACGACGGGTTGCCGATCCCGCTCGCCGAGATGCGGGAGTGGCGGGACGCCACCGTGGAGCGGATCCTGGCGCTGCGCCCGCGTCGGGTCCTGGAGATCGGGGTCGGCAGCGGGTTGCTGTTGGCCGGGGTGGCGCCCCGGGTCGAGGCGTACTGGGGCACCGACCTGTCCCGGGCGGCGGTCGAGGCGGTGCGGGCGCAGGTGGCGGGCCGGCCCGAGCTGGCCGGGCGGGTGGAGTTGCGTACTCAGCCGGCCGACGTGCGCGACGGGCTGCCCGCCGGGTTCTTCGATACCGTCGTGCTCAACTCCGTCGTGCAGTACTTTCCCAGCGCCGACTACCTGCTCGACGTCCTTCGTGGACTGACCAGCCTGCTCGTCCCGGGCGGGGCGCTGTTCGTCGGCGACGTCCGCAACCTGCGGACGCACCGGTTCCTGCGAGCCGCCATCGAGATCGCCCGGCGGCGGCCGGACGAGGCCGGCCGGACCGCCGCCCGGACCGCCGCCCGGGCCGCCGTCGAACAGGGCCTGGCCTGGGAGGGGGAGCTGCTGCTCGACCCCGACTTCTTCCCCGCGCTGGTCGGGGCAGTACCCGGGATCGACGTCGTCGACCTGCGGGTCAAGCGCGGCCGGGCGCACAACGAGCTGACCCGCCACCGGTACGACGTCGTGCTGCGCACCGGATCCGACGTCGTGCTGCGTACCGGTTCGACCGCCGGCGGCCCGGCTCCCGCCGCGCCGCCCGGCACCGTCGCCGTCCGGGAGGTCACCTGGTCCGAGGTGGCCGGCGGGCTGGCCGGCCTGGCGGAGCTGCTCGACCGCGTCGACCTGACCGACGCGACAATCGACGGACTGCGGGTCACCGGCGTGCCCAACGCCCGGCTGACCGCCGACCGGCACGCGCTGCGGAGCCTCACCGACCCGGACCCGGTCACCGGGCCCGCACCCGCTGCCGCCGGCCCGGCCGTCGACCCGGAGGCGGTGCACGAGCTGGCCGGCCGGTACGGCCACGAGGTGGTGGTGACCTGGTCGGGCGACGGTACCGAGGGCGAACTCGAGCTGCTCTTCACCCCGCTCGGGACGGTGCCCCCGCCGGCGTACCGGCCGGGGCGGGAACTGACCGCCGACCCGACCCGGTACGCCAACCGCCCGGCCCCGTTCCGGGACGTCACCGCTCTGATGGCGGAGCTGCGCACGTACGCCCGGGGTTGGTTGCCGGAACACATGGTGCCGGCGGCGTTCGTGCCGCTGCACCGGCTGCCGGTCACGCCGAGCGGCAAGCTGGACCGGGCCGCGTTGCCGGCCCCCGACTTCGCCGCCCTGACCGGCGGCACCCGCCCCCGGGACGCCCGGGAGGAACTGCTCTGCGCGCTCTGTGCTGAGGTGCTCGGGCTGCCCGAGGTCGGGGTGGACGACGACTTCTTCGCGCTCGGCGGGGACAGCATCGTCTCCATCCAGCTGGTCATCCGGGCCCGGCAGGCGGGTCTGGTGCTGACCCCGCGTCAGGTCTTCCAGCTGCGTACCGTCGCCGAGCTGGCCCCGGTCGCCACCTCGGCGCCGGGGCGGGCCGGCGACGACCCCGAGGCCGGCGTCGGTTCGCTGCCGCTCACCCCGATCCTGCGCTGGCTGGACGAGTGCGGTGGTGAGATCGACGCGTTCAACCAGTGGCTGCTGGTCAGGGTTCCCGCCGAGGTGACCGCCGACGGGCTGGTCGCCGCGCTGCAGGCGGTCGCCGACCGGCACGACGTCCTGCGGTCCCGGTTGGTCCGATCCACACCGGATGGTGCCGGTCGGCTGGAGGTGCCGCCGCCCGGCACCGTCCGGGCCGCCGACTGGCTGCACCGGATCGAGGTCGGCGAGCTGGCCGGGGCGGCACTGCGGGCCCGGGCCGAGGACGCCGCCCGGCAGGCCGGGCGACGACTGGCCCCGGAGTCCGGCCTGATGGTCCAGGTGGTCTGGCTCGACGCCGGCCCGGAACGGCCCGGACACCTGGTGGTGCTGGTGCACCACGCGGTGGTCGACGGCGTCTCCTGGCGGATCCTGCTGCCCGATCTCGCCGCCGCCTGGGCCGACGTCTCCACCGGCCGTACGCCCCGCCCGGCACCGGTCGGTACGCCGCTGCGGCGCTGGTCCGAGCTGCTGCACGCGGACGCCCACTCGGCGCGGCGCCTGGCCGAGCTGCCGCTCTGGACCCGGACGCTGCGCGGCCCCGACCCGGCCCTGGCGGCGCGTCCCCTCGACCCGGTCGGCGACCTGGCGAGCGTGTCCCGGCTGACCCTGCGGCTGCCGGCCGACCGGACCGCTCCGCTGCTCGGCACCGTGCCTGCGGTGTTCCACGCCGGCGTCAACGACGTCCTGCTGACCGCGTTCGCCCTGGCCCTGGCCGACTGGCGGCGTCGCCGGGGCGTGACCGAGCCGGTGCCCGCCCTGGTCGCCCTGGAGGGACACGGCCGGGAGGAACAGGTCGCCGACGGCGTGGACCTGTCCCGGACCCTCGGCTGGTTCACCAGCGTCTTCCCGGTGCGACTGGAGACCGGGCCGATCGACCTGGACCGGGCGCTGGCCGGCGGCCCGGACGCCGGCACCGCGCTGAAGCGGGTCAAGGAACGGCTCCGGGAGATCCCCGACCACGGGCTCGGCTACGGCCTGCTGCGCCACCTCAACCCGGAGTCCGCCGCCCTCCTCGCCGCGCTGCCCACGCCGCAGATCAGCTTCAACTACCTCGGCCGGTTCGCCGTGCCGGCCGACCCGGACACCACCTGGAGTCCGCTGCCCGGGATCGGGCTACTGGCCGGCGGCTTCGACGACGCGATGCCGGTGGCGCCGTACACCCTGGAGGTCAACGCCTTCACCGAGGACGGCCCGGACGGGCCCGGGCTCGGGGTGACCTGGGCCTGGCCGGCGACCCTGCTCGGCGAGGCGGACGTCCGGGAACTCGCGAAGGGCTGGTTCACCGCGCTGGACGCGATCGTCCGGCACGCCGCCGCGCCGGGCGCCGGTGGGCACACCCCGTCGGACTTCCCGCTGGTCCGACTCGACCAGCCACAACTCGACGCGCTGGCCGCCGCCGTACCGGGGCTGGTCGAGGTGCTGCCGCTGACCCCGTTGCAGGAGGGGTTCTACTTCCACGCGGTCGCCGACGGCCCGGACGCCGGGGCGGACCCGTACCGGGTGCAGCAGGTGATCGAGCTGACCGGCCGGCTCGACGCCGCCGCGCTGCGGCGGGCACTGCGCGGCGTACTCGACCGGCACGCCCCGTTGCGGGCCGCGTTTCCGCAGCTCGCCGACGGGCGACCGGTGCAGGTGGTGGCGGACCGGCTCGACCCGCCGTGGCGCGAGGTCGACCTGACCGGGTACGCCGCCGACGAGCGCGACGCCGCGTTCGCGGCGCTGGCGGACGCGGAGCGGGCCGCCCCGTTCGACCTCGCCCGCCCGCCGCTGCTGCGCGGCGTACTGGTCCGGTACGCCGGTGACCGGCACCTCCTGCTGCTCACCCACCACCACATCGTGACCGACGGCTGGTCCGCCGGACTGACCCTGCGGGATCTGCTCGCCGGCTACGCACCGGACGGCGAGCCGGACCGCCTGCCGCCGGTCGCCCCCTACCGGCGGTACCTGGAGTGGCTGGCCGGCCGGGACGACACGGCGGCCCGGGAGGCCTGGCGGGTGGCGCTGGCCGGGCTCGACGACCCGACCCGGCTCGCCACCGGTGCCGGCTGCGCCGACGCCGCCACCGGTGCCGGCGACCCGGTTCGGCCCGGCGGCGCCGCCCGGTCCGACGTGGCACTGCCGGCCGAGGTCGCGACCGGACTGCGGACGCGGGCCCGGGACGCCGGACTGACCCTCGGCAGCGTTGTCCACGCCGCCTGGGGACTGCTGCTCGGCCAGCACACCCGGCGGCGGGACGTCGTCTTCGGCAGTACGGTCGCCGGCCGGCCGGCCGAGGTGGACGGTGTCGAGGCGATGGTCGGCCTCTTCATCAACACCCTGCCGGTTCGGCTGCGCTGGAATCCGGCCGAGCCACTCGCCGAACTCGTCGCCCGACTCCAGCGCGAGCAGGCCGAACTCCTCGACCACCAGCACCTCGGGCTGCCCGCGATCCAGCGGCTGGCCGGGATCGGGGAGCTCTTCGACACCCTCGTCGTGGTGGAGAACTATCCGCCGACCGGCGACCTGCGGGACCGGTCCGGCCTCGTCGAGCTCAACGGCGTCGAGTTCCGGGAGGCCACCCACTATCCGGCGACCCTGCTGGTGTCGGCGGCCGACCAGCTCAGCCTGACCATCGAGTACGACCCGGCCAGGATCGGCGCGGCGACCGTACGGCGGCTCGGCGCCGGACTGGCCCGCATCCTCGACACACTCGTCACCGACCCGACCCGGCCGGTCGGCCGGATCGACCTGCTGCCGGCGGAGGAACGGTCCGCCGTCCTCGCCCGGCTGGCCGGGCCGACCGCCCCGCTGCCGGGGCTGACCCTGGACGCGGTCGTCGCGGCCCAGGCCGCCGCCACCCCGGACGCGGTGGCGCTGATCGACGGCGGGCGGGAGCTGAGCTACGCCGACCTGCACCGCCGGGCCGCCGCGTTGGCCGGACGACTCGTCGGCCGGGGAGTCCGACCGGGCGACGTGGTCGCGGTGGCGGTGCCCCGATCGGCGGAACTGGTGGTCGGGATGCTCGCCGTGCTGCGGGCCGGGGCCGCGTACCTGCCGGTCAACCTGGCGGACCCGCCCGGCCGGCTCGCCGCCGTGCTCGCCGACTCCGGCGCCCGGGCGGTGGTGGCCACCGTGGACAACCTCGACCGGGTGTCGGGCCCGGCGGACCTGACACGCCTGCTGGTCGACGGGGACGTGACGCCGGGCCGGGACGACCTCCGTCCGGCCCCGCCGAGGGATCCGGAGCTGCCCGCGTACCTGATCTACACCTCGGGCTCGACCGGACGCCCGAAGGGGGCGCTGGTCAGCCACCGGGCGATCGTCAACCAGCTGACCTGGTCGCAACGCGAGTTCCGGCTCGGCACCGCCGACCGGATGCTGCAGCTCGCGCCCCCGCACTTCGACACCTCGGTCTGGGAGATCTTCTGGCCGCTGACCGCCGGCGCCGCCGTCGTACTGCCGGGTGCGGACGACCTGCGTGACCCGGCCCGGCTGGCCGGACTGGTCCGGCGGCACCGGGTCACCGCGGTCACCTTCGTACCGTCGATGGTGGAGGCGTTCCTGCTCGACGACGAGGTCGCCGCCGATCCCGGCTGGGCGGCCAGTCTGCGCTGGGTCTCCAGCGGAGGCGAGGCGCTCACCCCGGAACTCGCCCGGCGGTGGCGGACCCGGACCGGCACCGCGCTGGACAACTTCTACGGGCCGACCGAGACGGCGGTGCAGGTCACCTGGTGGGCGAACGACGGCGAACCCGGGCCGACGGTACCGATCGGCCGGGCGGTCGCCAACACCCGGCTGTACGTGCTGGACGACTGTCTGCGGCCGGTCTCCGCCGGTGTCCCCGGTGAGCTGTACGTCGCCGGGGCGCAGCTCGGGCATGGCTACCACCGGCGACCGGCGATCACCGCGGAACGCTTCGTCGCCGATCCGTTCGGGACGGCCGGGGAGCGGATGTACCGTACCGGCGACCTGGTGCGGTGGCGGGCCGACGGCGTCCTGGAGTACGTCGGTCGTACCGACCACGAGATCAAGATCCGTGGTCACCGGGTCGACCCCGGCGAGATCGAGGCGGTGCTGTCGGCGCAGCCCGGGGTCGGCCGGGTGGTGGTGACGGTACCGGCCGGGGCCGGACCGTCCCGTCTGGTGGCGTACGTCGTCCCGCTGCCGGGGGCCCGGCCGGCGATCGGGGCGCTGCGGGAGGCGGCCCGGGCCGGGCTGCCGGATGCCCTGGTGCCGGCCGCGTTCGTGCTGCTCGACGCGCTGCCGCTGACGCCGAGTGGCAAGCTCGACCGGGCGGCGCTGCCGCCGCCGGCCGAGCCGGACGGGTCGCTGCCGCCGCCGGTCGTCGCGCCGGACCGGGCGGGCCGGGGCGGGCCGGTGCCGCCCGAGCCCGTCGGGTCGGGCGGGCCGGCGGCGGATCCGGCGGTCGGGCAGCTCGCCACGATCTTCGCCGAGGTGCTGGGCCGCTCCGGGGTCGACGCCGACGACGACTTTTTCGCGCTCGGTGGCGACAGCATCCTCAGCATCGCGGTGGCGAGCCGGGCCCGGCGGCGCGGACTGGAGATCCGTCCCGGTGACCTCTTCCGGCACCGTACGCCGCGTACCCTCGCCGCCGCAGTTCCGTCCGGCCCGGCAGTCTCCTCCGGCCCGGCAGTCTCCTCCGGCCCGGCAGTCTCCTCCGGCCCGGCAGTCTCCTCCGGCCCGGCGGCGGCCGGACACCAATCGGCGGCCCCGCCGGCCGGTGCCCCGGAGATGTCGGTGCAGACCGGTGACGGGATCGGCCCGGTTCCGCCGCTGCCGATCGTGCACTGGCTGCGGGAGACCGGTCAGCCGATCGACCGGTTCACCCTGCCGGCGCTGCTCGTCACGCCCGCCCGGTCGACGATGGACACACTGGTCGCGGTGCTGCGGGCGGTGCTCGACCGGCACGACGGGCTCCGTCTGCGGCTGCGCCGGATCGCCGGGGTGCTCTGGTCGCTGGAGGTCCCGCGGGCCGGGCAGCTGGATCCGGCCGGACTGCTGCGCCGGGTCGACGTCGCCGGTCTGGACGACGCCGAACTGCGGGCCACCATCACCCGGGAGTCCGAGGCCGCGACCGGGCGGCTCGCGCCGGACACCGGGACGATGGTCCAGGCGGTCTGGTTCGACACCGGGACGCGACCCGGACGCCTGCTCCTCGCCACCCACCACCTGCTGGTCGACGGCGTCTCGTGGCGAATCCTGCTCGCGGATCTGGCCGAGGCGGCCCGGGCGGTCACCACCGGCCAGTCGCCGGCACTCGCCCCGGTCGGCACCTCGCTGCGGCACTACGCCCAGCTGCTGACCGAGCAGGCGCAGCGTCCGGAGCGGCTGACCGAACTTGCCCACTGGGCGGAAACCCTGGCGCCCGGCGCCGAACTGTGCGCGGACCCGGTCGAGGTGTCGGATCGACCCGGGCGCCAGCATGTCGTACGACTCGGGCCGGCCGGGACCGCGCCGCTGCTCACCGCCGTACCGGCGGCGGTCGGCGCGGACGTCACCGAGATCCTGCTCGCCGCGCTGGCGCTGGCGGTGAACCGGTGGCGTGGCCGCAACGACGACCTGCTGGTCGAGCTGGAGCGGCACGGTCGCGAGGAGATCAACCCCGGAGTCGACCTCTCCCGCACCGTCGGCTGGTTCACCAGCGTGCAGCCGGTCCGGCTGCCGGCCGGCGCCGACCCGTTCGACGTGCTCCGGGGCGTACGGGAGCGGTTGCGGGCCGTCCCGGACAACGGCCTCGGGTACGGGCTGCTGCGTCACCTCAACGCGCAGACCGCGCCGATCCTCGCCGGACTGTCGACGGCGCAGGTGCTGTTCAACTACTACGGGCGGGTCCCGGGTGAGTCCGAGCGGGACTGGGCGCCGGCACCGGAGTCGGCGGCCGTCGCCACCCTCAACGGGGGCCTGGCCCTGTCCCATCCGCTGCAGGTCGACGTGGTCTGTGCCGACACCGCCGACGGCCCGGTGCTGACCGCGACCTGGACCTGGCCGGACGGGGTGCTCACCGAGTCCGACGTCAGCACGCTGGGCGCCGGGTGGATCACCGCGCTGGCCCAGCTGACCGCCGCCACGGCAACCGCCGCCACGACTTCCGACGCCGGGTCGGTGGCGGTGCCCGTCGCGGCGGGTGCCGGCGCCACGGGTTCCGGGCCGGTCAGGAGCGGGTCGACCGACGGCCCGGTGTCCGGGGCGACGGTCGACCTCAGCCCGGCGGAGGTCGACCAGGTCGCGCGGACCAGCGGGACCCCGGTGGCGGAGATCTGGCCGCTGTCGCCACTGCAGGAAGGGCTCTTCTTCCACGCCAGCTACGACACCGGCGCCCTCGACGTCTACACCGCACAGGACGTCTTCGACCTCGACCACCGGGTGGACCTGGCGCGGTTGCGTCGGGCCGGCGCGGTGCTGCTGGCCCGCAACCCGAGCATGCGGGCGGGTTTCACCGGCGAGGGACTGTCCCGGCCGGTGCAGTTCGTCACGGCGGCGGCCGAACTGCCGGTGACCGAGGTGGACCTCTCCGGACTGGATCCGCAGGTCGCCCGGGAGCGGATCACCGAACTGCTGGCCGTGGACCGGCGCCGTCGCTTCGACCTGACCCGGCCACCGCTGTGCCGACTGCTGCTGATCCGGCTCGCCGACAACCGGGACCGGCTGGTGGTCAGCCACCACCTGGTGCTCTGGGACGGCTGGTCCGAACAGCTCTTCGTCGAGCAACTGTTCACCCTCTACGAGCGCGACGGTGACGACCGGGCGTTGCCGCCGGCCGGGTCGTACCGGGACCACCTCGACTGGCTCGCCGCCCAACCCTCCGCGCCCGCGGTCCGGGCCTGGCGGGACGCGCTCGCCGGGCTGGCCGAACCGTCGCTGGTCGCGCCGGAGGCGACGCTGGCCCCGGTGGTCCCGCAACGCCGCCGGACCGAGCTGCCGGCACCGCTGGGCGAGCGGTTGCGGGCGGCGGTACGCCGACAGGGCCTCACCCTGAACACGGTGCTCACCGCGACCTGGGGACTGGTGCTCGGCGGCTACCTCGGCCGGACCGACGTGGTCTTCGGCATGACCGTCTCCGGCCGGAACCCGGAGGTCCCGCACGTCGAGCAGATCATCGGACTGTTCCTCAACACCGTGCCGGTACGGGTCGCCGTCGACCCGTACGAGTCGGTGCCGGGGCTGCTGCGTCGCCTGCAGGAGCAGCGGGCCGAACTGATGCCGTACGACCACCTCGGTCTCGGCGAGGTGCAGCGGGCGGTCGGACAGACCCGGCTCTTCGACACCCTCTACGTGCTGCAGAACTTCGTCGACGAGGAGGAGTCGGCCCGGCTGCGGGAACGGCACGGCATCGTGGCGGCGGCCGGGGTGGACGCCACCCACTACCCGCTGACCCTGGTGGTCACCCCGGCGCCGCGGATCCGGGTCGCGCTCGACCACCGGCCGGACGTCGTACCGGGCCCGGTGGCCGGGATCCTGCTCGACCGGTTCGTCGCGGTACTGGACCGGATCGTCGACGCACTCGACGAAGCCGGTGACCCGGGTGGTGTCCGCGACGCGGCCGGTGACCCGGCGCCGCCGGTGGGCCGGCTGGACCTGCTCACCGAGCCGGAACGTGCCGAGCTGGCCGCGGAGTGGGCGTCGACCCGGCGTCCGGTGGGCACCGAGTCCGTCGCCGACCTGCTGGCCGTCCAGGCGGCCCGGACCCCGGACGCCGTGGCGCTGGTCTTCGCCGGCGGCCGCGGCCGGACCGCCGGCCGCCGCGACGGGGAGGAGGGTGCGGGCGACCTCCGTGCCGCCGCCGGCCGCGAAACCGGCGGCGACGGAACGGGAACCGCGACCCTGACCTACGCCGAACTCGACGCCCGGATCAACCAGCTGGCCCGGCTGCTGATCGCCCGGGGCGCCGGACCGGAGCGGGTGGTGGCACTCGCGCTGCCGCGCTCGACCGACATGGTGGTGGCGCTCTTCGCGGTACTGCGCACCGGAGCCGCGTACCTGCCGCTGGAGCTGGACCATCCGGCCGAGCGGCTGGCGTTCGTGCTCGCCGACACCGAGCCGACGGTCCTGCTCTCGGTCACCTCCGTGCTGCCCGACCTTCCGTCGAACCTGCCGCCGACGGTACTGCCGCTCGACGGTCCGGCGGTCGCCGCCGAGCTGGCGGCGCTGCCCGGTGCCGCCCTCGACGACACCGAACTGCCGGCCGGGTTCGCCCGGACCGATCCGGAGCGGCTGGCACACCCCGCGTACCTGATCTACACCTCGGGGTCGACCGGCCGTCCGAAGGGCGTGGTGACGCCGTACCAGGGGTTGACGAACATGCAGCTCAACCACCGGGAGGCCATCTTCGGCCCGACGGTGGCGGCGGCCGGTGGTCGGCGGGTGCGGATCGCGCACACCGTCTCGTTCGCCTTCGACATGTCGTGGGAGGAACTGCTCTGGCTGGTCGAGGGGCACGAGGTGCACGTCTGCGACGAGGAACTGCGTCGTGACGCCCGGGCCCTGGTCGGCTACTGCGACCGGCACCGGATCGACGTGGTCAACGTCACCCCGAGCTACGCCCAACTGCTGCTCGAGGAGGGCCTGCTCGACCGGGACGAACCGACCGACCTTGGCGTGGGGCGACGGCATCGACCGGTGCTCGTCCTGCTCGGCGGCGAGGCGGTCTCCGAGACGGTCTGGGACCGGCTGCGGGACACCGACGGCACGGCCGGCTACAACCTGTACGGGCCGACCGAGTACACCATCAACACGCTCGGCGGCGGCACGGCCGACAGTGCCACCCCGACCGTCGGCCGGGCGATCTGGAATACCCGCGCCTACGTACTCGACCCGCACCTGCGGCCGACCCCGCCCGGCGCGCCCGGCGAGCTCTACATCGCCGGCATCGGGCTGGCCCGTGGCTACCACCGTCGGCCGGGACTGACCGCGCAGCGGTTCGTCGCCGACCCGTACGGCGCGCCCGGGGAGCGGATGTACCGCACCGGGGACCTGGTCCGCCGCCGCCCGGACGGGTTGCTGGACTTCCTCGGCCGTACCGACGACCAGGTGAAGATCCGGGGCTACCGGGTCGAACTCGGTGAGATCGAGGCGGCGCTGCTCGGGCATCCGCAGGTCGCGCACGCCGCCGTGCTGGTGGCCCCCACGGCCGGTGTCGGGGTACGTGGCCTCGCCGGTTACGTCGTCCGGTCGGCCGGCTGGCGGGACTCCGACGAGACGGTGCTGGCCGAGCTGCGGACGTACCTGCGCAAGCGGCTGCCCGACTACATGGTTCCGGCGGTGCTGGTCCCGATCGACCGACTGCCGTTGACCGTCAACGGCAAGCTCGACGTCGCGGCGTTGCCCGCCCCGACGGTCCGGGCCGGCGATGCCGCCCGGCCGCCCCGTTCGGCCCGGGAGCAGACGCTCTGCGGCATCTTCGCCGACCTGCTCGGCGTACCCGGGGTCGGGACCGACGACAACTTCTTCGACCTCGGCGGACATTCGCTGCTGGCGATCCGGCTGGTCAGCCGGGTCCGGGCGGTGCTCGGGGTGGAGGTGGCGATCCGTGACCTCTTCGAGGCGCCGACCGTCGCCGAGCTCGCCGCGCGGATCGGCGGGCCGGTGGAGCCGGCGAACCCGGCAGCAGGGGAGCCGGCTTCGGCAGACCCGGCAGCGGAGCCGGCCCCGGGGGACCGGGCGCTGGTGCCGGCGACCCGCCCCGCCGAGCTGCCACTCTCCTTCGCCCAGCAGCGGCTCTGGATGATCCAGCGGATGGTCCCGACGTCGGCGGCGTACCACTTCCCGATCGTGCTGCGGCTGCGCGGCGCACTCGACGTGGCCGCGTTGCGGGCCGCCCTGGCCGACCTGACCGACCGGCACGAGACCCTGCGTACCGTCTTCGAGGAGCGCGACGGTCAACCCGGCCAGCGGATCCTGCCGTCCGCCGGGGTCCGACCGGAGCTGGTGGTTGTCGGCGCCGCGCCGGACGAGGTCGCGGCGATCGTCCGGACCGCCGTACGACGTCCGTTCGACCTCGCCGTCGAGCCACCGGTGCGGGCGACCCTGATCGCGGTCGACGGCGACCCGGATCCGGTCGAGCACGTGCTCGTCCTGTCGCTGCAC
This sequence comes from Plantactinospora sp. B5E13, assembly GCF_039871775.1. Lineage (NCBI taxonomy): Bacteria > Bacillati > Actinomycetota > Actinomycetes > Micromonosporales > Micromonosporaceae > Plantactinospora > Plantactinospora sp. B5E13. Next base: position 171,661 of record NZ_JBDPLT010000006.1, on the reverse strand, counting down.
CACATCGCCACCGACGAGTGGTCGGACCGGCCCTTCCTGCGGGACCTCTCCACCGCGTACGCGGCCCGCCGGGCGGGACGGGCACCGGACTGGTCACCCCTGCCCGTCCAGTACGCCGACTACACCCTGTGGCAGCGCCGCCTGCTCGGCGACCCGGCGGATCCGGGCAGTCTGGCCGCCCGGCAACTGGACTACTGGCGTACCGCCCTGGCCGGAATGCCGGAGGAACTGGACCTGCCCACCGACCGGGCCCGGTCCGGCCGGCCCGCCCCGACCGCCGCCGAACTCCCCGTGCCACTGCCCGACGAGGTCGCCGCCGGGCTTCGGCGGCTCGCCCGGGACACCGGGACCAGCCTGTTCATGGTGGTGCACGCACTGGTGGCGACCCTGCTGCACCGGCTCGGTGCCGGCACCGACATCCCGCTCGGGGCGCCGATCGCCGGACGCGCCGACGCGGCGTTGGACGAGCTGGTCGGGTTCTTCGTCAACACGCTCGTGCTCCGTACCGACCTCTCCGGTGACCCGACCTTCGTCGACCTGCTGGCCCGGGTCCGGGAAACCGACCTGGCCGCGTACTCGCACCAGGACGTGCCGTTCGAGACGGTGGTGGAGGCGGTCAACCCGACCCGGTCGCTGTCCCGCAATCCGCTGTTCCAGGTGATGGTGGTGCACCGGCCTCGGGGTGCGGACTGGCCCGGCCTGGTCGGGCTGACCGCCGTCGACGAGCCGGTCGACCCGCCGGCGGCCAAGTTCGACCTGGTCTTCGACGTGGTCGAGGGGGCGGGCGGGCCCTCCCTCACCTGCGTGCTGAAGTACCGGACGGACCTGTTCGACCCCGGTACGGTCGAGCGGCTGGGTGAGCGGCTGACGCGGCTCGCCGCGACGGTCGCCAGCGAGCCCGGGGTGCCGGTGAGCCGGATCGACGTCCTGCTGCCGGGCGAGCGGGACCGGGTGCTGCACGACTTCACCGCGACCGCGCGGGAGGTGCCGGAGGAAACCCTGCCGGTCCTGTTCGCCCGGCAGGTGGACCGGGCTCCGGACGCGGTCGCCGTGGTGGACCGGGAACGGGTGCTCTCGTACGCCGGACTGGACGCCGAGGCGGACCGGATGGCTCGGCTGCTGGCCGGCTACGGTGTCGGACCCGGGTCGGTGGTCGGGGTGGCGGTGCCCCGCTCGGCCGCGACCGTGGCCGTGGTGCTCGGGGTGCTCCGACTCGGCGCGGCGTTCCTGCCGCTGGAGCTGGCCCACCCGGCGGACCGGCTGGCCTTCATGATGACCGACGCCGGGATCGGGACGGTGCTGACCACCCGGGCCGCCGCCGCCCGACTGCCCGCGATTTCCGGGGTACGTCGACTGCTGGTCGACGACCCGGCGGACTTCGCTCCCGTACCCGGTCCGGTTCCGGCGTCATCCGTGCCGGGCGGGCTGGACCACGCCGCGTACGTCATCTACACCTCCGGCTCCACCGGACGTCCGAAGGGCGTGGTGCTGTCGCACGAGGGGATCGGCAGCCTGGTCGCCACCGCGGTCGACCGGCTCGGCGTGAACCCGGACTCCCGGGTGCTGCAGTTCGCCTCGACCGGCTTCGACGTCTTCGTCTTCGAGCTGGCCATGGCGTTGTGCGTCGGGGGTCGGCTGGTGATCGCGCCGGACGACACCCGGGCCCCCGGCCGGCCCCTGGCCGACCTGCTGGAACGGGAACGGGTGAGCCACGCGATCCTGCCACCGTCCCTGGTCGCGGCGCTGCCGGCGGACTGCCCGCTGCCGGACGGGCTGACGGTGCTGGTCGGTACCGAGACCGTGCCCCCGGACCTGATCGGCCGCTGGGCGGGCCGGCTGCGGCTGTACGCGGCGTACGGACTCACCGAGGCGACGGTCAACTCGACGCTCTGGCGTGCCGAACCCGACTGGACCGGTCCGGTGCCGATCGGTCGCCCGGACCCGAACACCCGGGTGTACGTCCTCGACGAGCGGCTCCGCCCGGTGCCGCCCGGCGTGGTGGGGGAGTTGTACGTCGCCGGGCGTGGCCTGGCCCGTGGTTACCTCGGTCGTCCCGGGTTGACCGCGCAGCGTTTCGTCGCCGACCCGTACGGCCCGGCCGGGGCCCGGATGTACCGCACCGGTGACCGGGCCCGCTGGCGCGCCGACGGGGTGCTGGACTTCCTCGGCCGGGTCGACGACCAGGTGAAGATTCGCGGCTTCCGGATCGAACTGGGCGAGGTCGAGGCGGTCCTCGCCGGCTGCCCGGGCGTGCGGCAGGCGGCGGTGACCGTGGACCGCGCCGGTGACCTGACCCGGCTGGTCGGGTACGTGGTGCCCGCCGACGCACCGGTCGACCCGGACGCGGTACGCGGGCACGCCGCCGGTCTGCTGCCGGACTACATGGTGCCGACCCTGGTGGTGGTGCTGCCCGGCCCGCTGCCGCTGACCCCGAACGGCAAACTGGACCGGCGGGGGCTGCCGGCACCGGACTGGTCGGTGCTGACCGGTGACGACCGGCCCGTCACCCCGGTCGAACGGACCCTCGCCGACCTCGTCGGGGAGATCCTCCGGCTGCCCCCGGTCGGCCGCTCCGACAACTTCTTCGTCCTCGGTGGACACTCGATGGCGGTGATGCGGCTGCTGGGTCGGATCCGCGCGGCGCTCGGCGTCGACCTGGCGGTCCGGGACGTCTTCGACGCCCCGACCGTGGCCGGAATCGCCGAACGGGTCGCCGGGGCGGCGGCCGGGCGACCCCCGCTGCGCCGGCTCGGCCCCGACCTGGCGCCGCTCGTCGCACCGGTGCAGCGGATCTGGTGGGACCGGCACCGGGCGGCGGTGCCGGCCGACCACTGGGACCTCGCCCTGCTGGTCCGGCCCGCCGACGAGGCCGGGCTGGACGTACCGGCGCTGGCGGCGGCACTGCGGGACCTGGTGGACCGGCATCCGCCGCTGGCCACCGTCTTCGCGGTCGGTGACGACGGCGAGCCGGTGCCGGTCCCGGTCGGCGACCGGCCGGTGCTGGAGACGCTGCCGGCGACCGGCGAACCACTCGACGCCCGGGTCGCCGTCCTGGTCCGGGAGACCGTCGACCTGACCGGGCAGCCGCCGATGCGGGCCCGACTGCTGGTCGGGGACGGGGACGGGGGCGAGGCGGTGCTGCTGACCCTGCACTACCTGGGCGCGGACGAGTGGTCGGTGGTCCCGCTGGTCCGGGACCTCGACACCGCGTACGCGGCCCGCCGGGCCGGCCGGGCTCCGACGTGGTCCCCGTTGCCGGTCGGCTACCCGGACTACGCCCACTGGTCACGGGAACTGCTCGGCGACCCGACCGACCCCGCCAGCCGGTACGCCCGGCAACGGGACTACTGGCGGGGACGGCTGGCGGGCGTACCGGAGCGGCTGGCGCTGCCCACGGACCGGGTGCGCCCGGTGGTGCCCGGCCGACGTGGTGGCCGGGTCGGGTTCGTGCTCGACGAGCGGACCCACCGGGCCGTCGACGACCTGGCCCGGCAGACCGGTACCAGCATGTTCATGGTCTTCCAGGCGGTGCTCGCCACCCTGCTGCACCGGCTCGGTGCCGGCCCGGACGTCCCGGTCGGCACGCTGGTGGCGGGCCGGACCGAGGACGTGCTGACCGACCTGGTCGGCTGTTTTGTCAACCCGCTGGTGCTGCGGACCGACGTCGGCGGGGATCCGACCTTCGCCGGCCTGCTGGCCCGGATCCGGGCCGCCGACCTGGCCGCGTTCGACCACCAGGAGGTGCCGTTCGACGCGGTACGCGACGTGTCGCCGATCGGCCCCGGCCTGCCGCAGGTGCTCCTTGTGCACCACGAGGAGGCCCGACTGACCGGGGTGGACGGCTCCGACGACCTCGCCGGGCTGCGGGTCGAACCGGTGCCGACCGGCGCGGTCCGGGCCGAGCTGACGGTGAGCTTCTACGAGCCGCTCGGCGACGGACCCGTGCACACCGACCTGGAGTACGCGCTCGACGTTGTCGACCCGGCGACCGCCCACCGGTTGGCCGACCAGTTCCGTGCCCTGCTCGCGGCGGCACTCGCCGCCCCCGACACGCCGATCTCGGCGCTTGACCCGACGACGCCCCGAGGAGCCTGACATGACCACCAACCCGTTCGAGGACCCCGACGGCCGCTACCTGGTGCTGGTGAACAACGAGGGACAGCACTCGCTCTGGCCGTCCTTCGTGGCGGTGCCGGCCGGCTGGACGGTCGTCTTCGGCGCGGACGAGCCGCAACCCCGGGACGCCTGCCTCGGGTACGTCGAGACGAACTGGACCGACCTGCGGCCGCGCAGCCTGCGTGAGCGGATGGCCGACGCCGAGCGGGCGGGGTGACCCGGTCAGCTCACGTCGTAGACCGTGACGGGGACGTCCCGCGCGCAGAGGGCGTCGACGATGAGCGGCTCGATCCGCTGCCACCGGCCACCGGCCAGTCCGCAGCCGATCCGGGGAAGGTGGACCGAGGCGTCCAGCCGTTGGGCGTGCCCGGCCAGCGTCTCCAGGCAGCGCGCGACCGCGTCGTACCGGATCGGCGGGCCGGCCGACCCGTGCCGGATGCCGCGCTGCCCGACCATGTTGGCCACCCAGATGTCCGCACGGACCTGGACCAGGCGGACGGCGCCGAGCCCGAAGTCGTTGCCGGCGCGCTGCCGGTGCCACTGCCGGTAGTCGCGTTCGGGCTCGGGCCACCGCCGGGACAGCGCGAGCACAAAGCCCCTGCCCCATCCGCCGAGGTCGTTGCAGACGTGACCGATGATCTTCGGGCCCTTGGCCTGGGGGTTGGTCGCGTCACCCTTGACGAAGCGCAGCGGTGTCACCGGGGCAGCATGCCATCCGGGTACGACGGCCGACCGCGAGTTTTGCCGTCCACAGCGGACGGTTGGCGGGCCGGCCCGCCGGGGCGGGGAAGGAGCTCCCTCACCCTCGGGTGCCGGCCCAGGCGGACCAGAGGGCGGCGTACCGCCCCTGTGCGGCGACCAGGTCGTGATGGGTGCCGATCTCGGCCACCCGGCCGGCGTCCAGCACGATGATCCGGTCCGCCTCCGCGGCCTGGGTGAGCCGGTGTGCGACGACCAGCCCGGTACGCCCCCGCAGGGCCCGGGTGGCGGCGGTCTCCAGCAGGCGGGCGCCGACACTTCCGGCCTCGGCGGTGGCCTCGTCGAGGATGGCGATCGGCGGCGCGGCCAGGACCAGCCGGGCCAGGGCGAGCTGCTGCTCCTGGGCGGGTGTGAGCCGGTGCCCGCCGTCGCCGACGACGGTCGCCAGGCCGTCCGGCAGGGCCAGTACCCAGTCCAGGGCGTCGACCCGGTCGAGCGCCGCGTGGATCTGGTCCTCGCCGGCACCGGGACGGGCCAGCCGCAGGTCCTCGACCAGCGGCCCGGCGAAGACGTGCACCTCCTGGCTGATCAACGCCACGGTACGGCCGGCGACCCCGGTGTCGAGTTCGTCGACCGGCACCCCGCCGAGTCGGATGACACCGCTGTCCGGCTGATGGACACCGGCGATCAGTTTGGCCAGGGTCGTCTTGCCCGCGCCGCTGGTGCCGACCAGGGCGACGCGTTCGTTCGGTGCCACGCTGAAGCTGACGTCGTGCAGCACGTCGTGGCCGGGGGTGTAGGCGTAGCGCAGGCCCTTGACCTCGATCTGGAGGCCGGTCGCGCCCGGCGGGCCGACACGGTCCGGGACGCCGACCGGGTTACCGCCGTCCGGCACCTCGACCGGGCCGACGGTGTCCGGCGTGCCGGCCGGGTCGGTCACCTGGGCGGGACCGGACGTTCCGATGGCCTGGGCAGAGTCGGGTGAGTGGGTGACGGATCGGGCCGGTGACGCCAGCCGGCTGACGCCGACCAGCCGGAACAGGCTGGCCGCCGCCGACTGCGCGTCGTCGACCAGGCTGAGCGCGGCGTTGAGCGGGTTGAACAGGTTGTGGAAGTAGAGCGCCGCGGCGGCCGCCGTACCGACGCTCACCGCGTCGGCCCGGACCAGCAGGAACCCGGCGACGAGTACCGCGCTCAGGCCGATGAACTCGGCGAGGTTGAGCCGCCCGTAGAACCGGGTCACCAGCCCGATCCCGCGCAGGGTGAGGTCGACGGCGGCGGTGGAGCGTTCGGCGACCCGGGCCAGGTGCGGCTCGGTGAGCCGGAACGCGCGTACCGTACCCGCCCCGCCGATCGTGTCGAGCAGTTGCTGCTGCTGTACGCCGAGCGCCACCCGCTGGCGGGCGTAGAGCGGCAGTGCCCGTCGCCCGTACCAGCGGACGGTGTGCAGTTGCACCGGTACGGCGAGCAGGGCGGCCAGCAGGAACCGCCAGTCCAGTACGGCGAGTCCGACCAGGGTCAGCAGGATGGTCAGCAGCGCGCGGGCGAGCTGCGGCAGCGCGGTCCGGACCGCCTCGGCGATGACCGTGACGTCGCCGGTGACCCGGGCGGTCAGATCGCCGGACCCGGCCCGTTCCACCTGCTCCAACGGCAGTGCCAGGACCCGGTCGACGAACCGTTCGCGCAGTTCGGCGAGCATGCCCTCGCCGAGCCGGGCGACCAGCGACAGGCCGAGGGCCAGCAGCACGCCCTGCCCGACCGCGACGGCGGCGAGCAGCAGCACCGGCCCGGTGACCGCACCGGGGGGCCGGCCGTCGACCGCGAGGTCCACGATGCGGCCGAGTAGCGGGGCGGTGAGCAGACCGACCGCGGTCGCGGCCAGGAGCAGCCCGAATCCGCGTATCGCGAGCAGCCGGCGGGGCCGGATCAGGTCACGCAGTGCGGCCCGGACCTGCGGTCCGGTGGCGGTCGGCAGCAGGGTGTCGGCTTCCGCGGCGCTCAGGTCGGCGCCGTTGTCCGGTCCGGCGGCGGTCACGTCAGCACCGCCGTCCGGTAGCCGGTGTCGTCCCGTAGAAGGTCCGGGTGACGGCCGTCGGCCCGGACCACCCCGGCCTCGAGCAGCACGACCCGGTCGGTGACGGCGAGCAGGGCCGGACTCGTGGTGACCAGCAGGGTGGTGCTGCCCCGGCGGAGTCTGCGTACGCCGTCGGCGATCCGGGCCTCGGTGGCGGCGTCGACCGCGGTTGTCGGATCGTGCAGGACCAGCACGGGGGTGCCGGCGGCGAGGGCCCGGGCCAGTGCCACCCGCTGCCGTTGACCGCCGGAGAGCGAACGTCCCCGTTCGGCGAGTCTGGTCCGTACGCCGTCGGGCAGCGCCCGGGCCACCTCGGCCACGTCGGCGGCGGCGAGTGCCGGCGCCACGGCGGCCGGGGCGGACGCGGCGGCGGTGACGTTGTCGAGCAGGCTGCCCTCGAACAGGTCCGCCTCGTGCGGGGCGACCAGGATCGCGGCCCGCAGCCGCCCGGGATCGAGGGTGGCCAGCGGGACGCCGTCCAGGTCGATCCGGCCGGCTTCCGGGTCGACCTCCCGGGCCAGGCAACGCAGCAGGTCGGCGGCGGTCACCGGGTCGGGTGCCACGATGCCGAGCAGTTCGCCGGGCGCGGCGTGCAGGCTGACCCCGCGCAGCGTGCCGTGCCGGACGTCGTACAGGGCGAGCTGACCGCGTACCGGGTCCGCCGGGTGGTCGGCGCCGCCCGTGGTGGCGGGCGGCGCGCCGAGCACCGTGGCGATCCGCGCGGCGGAGGCCCGGCCCTGGGCGAACTCGGCGTTGACCCAGCTGACGGTGGAGAGCGGACCGAGCAGAAAGAGAGCCAGGCCGACGGCGGCGACGAGTTGTCCGACGCTGATCTCGCCCTGGGTGGCGAGCCGGCCGCCGAGCAGGCCGACCGCGGCGACGAACAGCCCGGTGGCGACCAGCAGGATGCCGTCGTGCCAGGCCCGGGCCCGGGCGGCCCGGACGGTCGCGGCGAGGGAGTGCCGGCTGGCGAGCCGGTAGCGGTCCGCGGCCGCTGGTGCGGCGCCGAGCCCCTTGAGCACCCGCAGGCCGGCGACCAGGTCGGCGGCCAGTCCCGAGGCGTACGCCGCGTGTTCCTGCTCGGTGGAGCTGCGGTGCTCCAGTGGACGGCCGAGCAGCTGTGCCAACCACAGCAGCAGCGGCGCGCCGACCAGGACCAGCAGCCCGAGGGGGATCGAGACGACCAGCAGCGCCGTTCCGCCGACCAGGAGGCCGGCCAGCGCGCCGGTGCCGGCGGCGAGCGCCAGGTTGACCATGCCGACCCGTTCCGCGTCGCTGGTGGCGATCGACGCCAGCGCGCCGGGGAGGTGGCGGTGCTCGGCGCCGCCGCGATCGTCGAGTACCCGGCGGGCGACGCCGATCCGCAGCTGGTGCGCGGCCTGTTCGGCGGCGCGTTCCCCGCTGCGGGCGCCGTACCGGAAACCGGTGGAGAGCGCGGCGAACATGACCGCCACGACGCCGATCCAGAGGAGCAGGTCCACCGGGCCGCCCTGCCCGACCGCGCGGTCGATGACCACACCGATCAGTACCGGGATCAGCGCCTCGCCGCCCTGGTGGGCGGCGTTGAGTGCCGCGCTGGTGACGACGTGCCGCGCCTGCCCGGTGACGGCGCCGGTCAGGACGGTACGTGCCGTGGGTGGTCCGGTCCGCACGTTCGTATCCACTTCGTTCTGAGGTTAGGCTAACCTACACGAGCGGGTGGATGGCTGCCGGAGGGCGTGGCCGTCGACGCAGCGACCTGCTCCCGGACCTGCGGCGCACCGGTCAGTCCGGCGACACCCCGGCATCGAGGTAGTGGTCGACGAGCGGCTGTGGGGCGCCCGCTTCGAGCAGCAGGTCGACCGCGTGGATCGCGTACCAGGTGTCGGCGACGGCGTGCCGGGCCGCGGCCTCGGCGAGGACGTCGGGCGCCGCGGCCAGGTCGGCGAGCTCGGCCAGGGCGGCACTTCGGGTCAGCCCCTCCCGGTAGCCGCCCGCGTGGTCGGCGGCGATGTGGTGTGCCCGGGAGAGCAGTCGGTGTCGGTCGACGGGTCGGTGGGTGGGGGCGGAGACGTCCGGGTCACTGGTCTGGTCTCGGCTGTCGAACACCTCGACATTCTATCGAACATACGTTCGAATACGAATCCGCCACGCTGGTCAACGCCGACGCAGCCGGTCCGCCAGTTCGGCGAACCGGGCCACCGCCGCGGTCCCGTCCACCGCCGCCACCTGGAACGCCAGCACGTCGGGGCGGAGGCGGTCACGTATTCGCCGACAGAAGTCGAGCAGCTCTCCCGGGCTGGCGACCCGTCGGTAGCGGGGGAGGATCCACTCCGGACCGAGCCGGTCGGCGGTACGGCGCAGCCGGGCCGGATCCGTGGCCCGCAGTCGTCCGGGCGTACGCAGGCCACGCCACGGCCGCAGCGCCCGCCACGCCTCCTCGTCGCTCCCGGCCAGGACGACAAACGTGGTCAGCACCACGTCCGGCGCGGTACGACCAGCCGCCTCGGCGGCGGCCCGGGCCACGTCGACCACCCGCCGGCCGGTGTCGTCCGGGTCCTTCACCGAGGTGAGCACCCCGTCCGCGAACCGGCCCGCGGTGGCCGCCGAGCGGGGACCCGCCGCCGCCAGGTGGATCGGCACCCGGGTCGACGGTGGACTGAACAACCGGACCGCCGAGACCGGGTAGTAGGTGCCGTCCGGACGGTCCACCGGGTCGCCGTCGAGCAATTCTCGGAGCAGGCCGAGCGCCTCCGTCATCCGGGCCAGCCGTTCGGCGTACCGGGGAAACCGGCCGTGCGGCGGGAACCGCCCCAGGGCCGCCTCGTTGACGGCCTCGCCGGTGCCGACCCCGAGGGCGAACCGTCCCCCCGACAGTCGGTCGACGGTGGCCGCGGCCTGCGCGACCAGCACCGGGTGCTGTCGGAACAGGGGGCAGGCCACGGCGGAGAAGAGCGTGGCGTGCCGGGTGGCGACGGCCAGTGCGCCCAGTGTCGACCAACTGAAGCCGGCGGCCCCGGCGTCGTCGACCCAGGGTTGCAGATGGTCGGAGACGAGCAGCGCGTCGAAGCCCGCGCGCTCGGCGTCCCGGGCCCGTTCGACGAGCGACTCCGGCTGCCACTCCTCGTGGCCGAGGAACCAACCGTAGCGGGTCACGGGTCTCCTTCCGGTCGGTCGGTGTCACATGCCGCGATCGGACCGGACGGTCAGGACCGGAAGCGCGTATCGAGCTCTATCATCATCGAGGTAACCCCAATCTGGGCGGCATGTCGACGTGGTCCAGTGACGATCATGGGCCCTCCCGGCCACCCGTACCTGTTGATCGCCGCTGTCACCGGGAGCAGACATGAGAACCCAGCGCGGCCGGGCCGGCGGTCGCCCCACCCTGAGTGAGGTCGCGGCCCGGGCCGGCGTCGGACGGGGTACGGCGTCCCGGGTGGTGAACAACTCGTCCCAGGTCAGCCCCACGCTCCGGGCCGCCGTCTGGGCCGCTGTCCGGGAACTCGGGTACGTGCCGAACCGTGCCGCCCGCACCCTGGTCACCCAGCGGACCGACTCGGTGGCCCTGGTCATCTCGGAGTCGGGGGACCGGGCCTTCGGCGAACCGTTCTTCGCCGGTATCGCCCGGGGCGTCAGCGCCGGTCTGGCCGACACCCCGCTGCAACTCTGGCTGTCCTGGATCCAGTCGCCCGGCGGCCGGGAGAAGATGGAGCACCAGCTCACCGACCAGCACGTCGACGGCGTGATGCTGATCTCCCTGCATGACGCCGACCCGTTGCCGGGGCTGTTGGTGGAGCGTGGACTGCCGGTCGTACTGGGCGGGCGCCCCGCCCGGATGCTGGAGCCGGGCGCCCAGCCGGCGTACTTCGTGGACGTGGACAACGTCGGCGGGGCCCGGCAGGCGGTCGAGTATCTGGCGGCCACCGGGCACCGGACCATCGCCACCATCGCCGGACCGCAGGACATGGGGGTCGGGGTGCACCGGCTCGACGGCTACCGGGCGGCGCTCGCCGCGTACGGCCGCCCGGTCCAGGAGGACCTGATCGAGTACGGCGACTTCAGTGCGGAGAGCGGGATTGCCGCGATGCGCCGGTTACTGCTGGTCCGCGGTGACCTGGACGCGGTCTTCGCGGCCTCGGACCTGATGGCTCTCGGCGCGATGCAGGTGCTGCACGAGGCGGGCCGGCGCATTCCGGAGGACGTCGCGGTGGTCGGCTACGAGGACTCCTCGCTCGCCCTGCACTCCCATCCGCCGCTCACCTCCGTGCACCAGCCGGTCATCACGATGGGCCGGGAGATGGCCCGGTTGCTCGCCGCCCAGATCCGGGGCGACGAGATCGCCTCGCCTGCGGTGTTCCTGGCCACCCACCTGGTCCGGCGCGGTTCGGCCTGATCGGCGGCAGTCCGGTGGACGGCAGCCCGGGTAGAACGTTCGGTATTGCTGATGGAGGGCCGGCGCGCTAGCGTATGTACAGACAGAACGTCCGTTCTATCTATGAGGGTCGGCAGATGGTCCCTACCCGCACATCGAGATGCAGCCGGTTCTTGACGCCCTTGCCCTCGGTGAAACGCGGGGGTGCTGCCCAAGACGCAGGACAGACGCTGCCCTTACGGCCGATCAGACGATGCGTCGCAGCGGGTTTGCGTTCGCGCGCGCTCAAAGCCATAGCGTTGCCGCCATGACGACACAGACCTGGATCATCACCGGCGCGTCCCGCGGTTTCGGGCGAGCACTGGCGGAGTCGGCGCTCGCGGCAGGCGACAACGTGGTGGCGGCGGTACGCCGGCCGGACAGTGTGGTCGACCTGGCGGCCAAGTACCCCGACAACTTTCTGATCGCGAACTTCGACGCCCGAGACATCGCCGCGGCGGCGTCGCTGGTGCGGGCCACTCTCGACCGCTTCGGTCAGCTCGACGTTCTGGTCAACAACGCGGGCCGGGCCGTGGTCGGAGCCGTCGAGGAGGTCAGCGACCTGCAGCTGCGCGGGCTGATGGATCTGCACCTGTTCGGCCCGGCCGCGCTCGTCCGCGCGGCGCTGCCGGCGATGCGTACCCGGGGTGCCGGGACGATCGTGCAGATGAGCAGCCAGGGCGGGCGGATGTCGTTCCCCGGCGTGTCGGCCTATTCCGCGTCGAAGTTCGCCCTCGAGGGCTGGTCCGAGGCGCTGGCCGGGGAGGTCGCACCGTTCGGGATCCGCGTGATGATCGTCGAACCGAGCCGGTTCCGGACCGACTTCAACGCCGCCGAGGTGCTCGAATTCGCCGAGGTGTCCGAAACCTACCGCGATCTGCTCGCCGCCGTCCGCGCGGACATGTCCGGGACCGACGGCTGCCAGGAAGGTGACCCGGCGCGGGCGGCCGAGATCATCGTGTCCCTCGCGCACAGTGACGAGGTGCCGCTGCGCCTGCCGCTCGGGCGCGAGGCGGTCGAGCGTATCTCGGGCGTGTACCGGCGTGGTCTGGACGAGGTCGATCGGTGGGCCGAGACCGCCCGCAGCGCCGACTTCGACGGCGTCCCGGCACCGGTCCGGCCGATCTAGGCTTGCTCTTATGTCCACCGACAATCTGATGGCCAGGGCCCTGGAAACGGTGGGGGACGACGGGCCGCTGTCGGTCGAGGCGATCCACCGTCTCACCAACCTGGCCGACGTCCCCGGGCCGATGACGATCGCCGAGGTCGCCGACCTGCTCGACATCACGCCTCACACGCTGCGCTACTACGAGCGGGCCGGGCTGGTCGAGGTGGCCCGCGACAGCTACGGTCATCGCGTTTACGACGCCGAAGCGGTGCGGCGCCTGGTGTTCCTCACCAGGATGCGGCTGTCCGGGATGCCGATGCGCGACCTACAGCACTACATTTCGCTCGTGGACGCCGGGCAGGGCACGGTGCCCGAGCGGCTCGACATGCTGCTCGAACATCGCGACATCATCCGTCGCCGGATTCGTGAACTGACCCTCTCCCTGGCGGCGACCGAGTACAAGATCGCCACGTATGGCGGCTCGACCGGACCGGACGTTGCGGTCCTCGACACCGCCACCCAACCGTAGGGCCCGACCCGCGCGAACAGGCGCCGATCGCTACGCCGGAACCGGGGCGGCCGGCGGGACGCCCCGGTCGGTGAGCGCCTGGTTGCTCAGGACGGCTGGCGTGCGGCGTGGGTCCGGATGAGTCCCTCGACGCCGCGGAGGAAGGTTTCGCAGATCAGGTCCGGATCGAAGAGGCAGCCGGCTGCCATGGCGCCGTCGCGGAGCATGACGAAGTGCTGTGCGGCGGGTTCGGCCTCGGCCTTCTGGATGCTCGCCATCAAGGTGTTGATCGTGTCGAGGAACCACTGGCGGTGCGCGAGGACGGCCTGGTGCACGGGATGGTCGGGATCGGGATACTCGGCCACGGCGTTCAGGAAGGCGCAGCCGCGGAAGTTGGCGGAGCGGATGCCGTGGGCGATGGATTCCGCAACGGCCCGGAGGGCGTCGGGTGCCGGTACGCCGGCGGTGACGGCCGTCTCCACCTGGTCACGGATGGCCTGGTCGGCTGCCTGCAGATAGGCAACGACAAGGTCCTCCTTGCCGGGGAAGTGCCGATAGAAAGTGGCCCGGGTGACTTTCGCCTCGGCGATGATCCGGTCGACACCGACCGAGTGGATGCCCTCTCCGTAGAAGATCCTGGTCGCGGTGTCGAGAAGTCGCTGTCGCGCCTCGGACGGCCGGACCCCAGTTTCGCTACGTGCCATGACTCCATGCTAACGGACAGAACGTTCGGTCACTACGCTCCGACCATGCGTGTCCAACCGTGCCTGGTGTCGGCCGTGGCCCGGTGGTCGGCCGTGTCGCGAAGCGGTGTCGGGTCCGGCTGGACGGACCTCCGCGGTGGGCCTCAGGATAGCCGGCGGCGCGCCAGGTGGGTAGAACGTTCGGTCTTGACAAGCTGCTGCGCGCTCGCTACCTTTGACGGCGGACAGAACGTTCGTTCTACTGGGGTGGCGCCCGGTGGGGTGTCCGCTGGTCGCGGTCCCTCTCCAATGGCCACCGAAAGGATGACCATGACCACCGTTGCCGTACCCGGCATCTCGACGACGGCGTCCGCCCTGCGGCGGCTGTACCTCGTCCGTTTCGTCTTCGCCATCGTCTGGGCGGGTGTGACGTTTGCGATCGCCGGAGACCTCAACCCACTCGCCGTCACGCTCTTCGTGATCTACCCGTTGTTCGATGTGGCCGCCGCCATCGTCGACGCCCGCGCGTCGCGCGTGACCGGATCACCCACCCTGCTGTACGTGAACGTTGCGGTCAGCCTCCTCGCCGCTGTCGGTCTGGGCATCGCCGGCACCTCCGGTATCGACGCGATGCTGCGGGTCTGGGGTGCCTGGGCGATCGTGGCCGGACTGGTGCAGTTGATCGTGGGTGTCACCCGTCGTCGGATGGGTGGCCAGTGGCCGATGATCTTCAGCGGTGGTCTTTCCGTGCTCGCCGGTGGGTCGTTCCTCGCGGCGGCCTCGGCGGAGAACCCGGCGCTGACCAACGCGATCGGTTACGCCATCCCCGGTGCGATCTTCTTCCTCATCTCCGCCATCCGCCTCGGCCGTGCGGCGAAGGCGACGAACTGACATGGAGAACGTCACGTACGACGTCGTTGTCATCGGTGCGGGCCCGGTCGGGGAGAACGTCGCCGACCGCATCGTGCAGGGTGGCCTGACCGCCGCGATCGTCGAGCGGGAACTCGTCGGTGGCGAGTGCTCGTACTGGGCCTGCATGCCGACCAAGGCGTTGCTGCGTAGCCCGGCCGCGCTGCGGGCGGTGCGCCGGCTACCGGGCGCGCGCGAGGCGGTGACCGGCGACCTGGACGCGGCCGCCGTGCTGCGCCGTCGCGACTCCTTCGCCTCGAACTGGTCGGACGACGGGCAGGTGTCGTGGTTGGAGTCGGCCGGGATCGCGCTGTACCGCGGCCAGGGTCGGATCAGTTCCGACCGGGTCGTCGAGGTGACCAACGGCGGGCAGACCGTCTCGCTCACCGCCCGGCACGCGGTTGTCGTGGCGACCGGCAGCGGTGCGCTGATCCCGGACGTCACCGGGCTGCGCGAGGCGGCACCGTGGACCAGCCGGGAGGCAGCCGCGGCGAGCGAGGTTCCCGGTCGACTCGCGATCATCGGTGGCGGCGTGGTGGCCTCGGAGATGGCGACCGCGTTCGCCAGTCTCGGCTCGACGGTGACGGTGTTGGCCCGGGACGGTGTGCTGCCGCTGGCGGAGCCGTTCGCGGCCGAGCAGGTCACGCGGTCGTTGTGGGAAGCCGGGGTGACCGTACGCCTCGGCGCCGAAGCCGCCTCGGTGCGCCGGGACGGCGACGGCACGGTACGCCTCACACTCACCGACGGCGAGCAGGTCGACGCTGACGAACTCCTGGTCGCGACGGGTCGTACGCCGAACACGCAGGACATCGGCCTCGACCGGATCGGTCTGAAGCCCGGGGCCTGGCTGACGGTCGACGACACGCTGCGGGTCGTCGACGACAACGGGGCGTTGATCGGCGACGGATGGCTCTACGCCGCCGGTGACGTCAACCGGCGCACCCTTCTGACCCACCAGGGTAAGTACCAGGCGCGCGCGGTGGGTGACGTCATCGTGGCCCGGGCTGGCGGCGACAAGGTCGACGACGGTCGGTGGGGTCGGCACGTCGCCACCGCCGACGAGCGTGCCGTGCCGCAGGTCGTCTTCACCGACCCGGAGATCGCGTCGGTGGGGCTGACCGCGGCCGCCGCCGAGGCCGCCGGGCTGCGGATCCGGGTCGTGGACTACGACCTGGCCGCCGTCGCGGGAGCCGCCCTGCACGCCGACGGATACCAGGGCCACGCCCGGATGGTCGTCGACGAGGACCGGAAGGTGATCGTCGGTTTCACCCTCGTCGGCCCGGACGTCGCGGAGCTGCTGCACGCCGCGACGATCGCCATCGTCGGCGAGGTTCCGATCGACCGGCTGTGGCACGCCGTTCCCGCGTACCCCACCGTCAGCGAGGTCTGGCTACGCCTGCTCGAGGCGTACGGCCGCTGACGGCGGGCCGTGTGCGTCAACGCCCCGGGGCCAGCCGTCGCGGTCGCGCAACCACCGGGTTGGACCTCACGGTCGAGAAGGGACAGCACCGCAATGAACCTCCGTTCTCCCGGCGCGCGGCCCTGGGCGGCGCCGCCGCGCTCACCCTGCTCGGTGCGTCGGCCGTCCCGACGCCGTGGCGGCGGTCCGCTCGATCCGGTCGAGCGGACCGCCGCTTTCGGCCGTCCCGGTGGCGGAATCACCCACTCCGTCGCCACGTGCGCCGGGGGGCACGTCGTCAGGGTGCGGACCGCCGTAGCCGCTAGGCTGCGGTGCAGGACCTGATCTGCGGTCGGGCGCTGGAGTTGCCGTTCATCATCGTGGTGAATCCGAAGGTGCTGTTGCCGTTGGACCGTACGGTCATGATGTTGCCGCTGCTGTCCCAGCTGAAGGTGCCGCTCCAGGTGGTCGAGACCCGTTGCGGCGGGGTGATCGCCACCACCACCGACCAGCTGCTGGCGCCGCTGACCGTCACCGAGGTGTTGTACCGGTCGCCCCAGACCGTGCCGGGCGTGATCGTCGCGGTGCAGCCGCCACCGGTCGGCGGCGGGGTGGTGGGGTTGCCGGTCGGCGGCGGGGTGGTCGGGTCGCCGCCACCGGGGTTGCCGCTGTTCAGCGCGGCGAGCACCGCGTCGTACGCGGGCTTCTTCTGGCCGCTGCCGTTGAACAGCAGCGGGCTCTCGCCGGACCGCCACGAGTCCGAGTCACGGATGCCCCACACCGTGATGCCCTTGCAGCGGGCCACCGCGAGACAGTCGTTGGTCACGTTGCGGTACGCGTCGGATGGCGCGTTGCGGATGTCCAACTCGGTGATGTGCACGTCGACACCGAGCGCGGCGAAGCTGGACAGCGTGGTGCGGTAGTTGCCCGGGTAGTTCGAGCCACCGGTGAAGTGCGACTGGAGGCCGACGCAGTCGATCGGCACACCGCGTTGCTTGAAGTCCTGGACCATCCGGTAGACGGCCTGGGTCTTCGCGTCGGTCCAGTTGTCGATGTTGTAGTCGTTGTAGCAGAGCTGGGCGTTCGGGTCCGCCGCGTCGGCGGCCCGGAACGCGACCTCGATCCAGTCGTTGCCGGTGCGCTGCAGGTTGGAGTCGCGGCGGGCGCCGCTGCCACCGTCGGCGAACGCCTCGTTCACCACGTCCCACCACGCGATCTGTCCGCGGAAGTGGGTGGCGACCTGGGTGACGTGGTTGACCATGGCCTGGCGCAGTGCGCTGCCGGACATGTTCTGCATCCAGCCGGGCTGCTGGGAGTGCCAGGCGAGGGTGTGGCCGCGTACCTGCATGCCCCGGCTGCGGGCGTACTGGACCATCTGGTCCGCGGTGCCGTACGAGAACTGGCCCTGCTGCGGTTGCAGGGCGTTGATCTTCATTTCGTTCTCGGCCGTGAGCTGGTTGAACTCGCGGTTCAGGATCGTCGTGTACGCGTTGTCGTTGAGCCGGTTCGCCGCGACCGCGGTGCCGAAGTACCGTCCTCGCTCGGCGGCGGAGGCGCCCAGCGTACTGGCGGCGCTGGCGGTGCCGGGCAACGTGACGACAGCGGTCGCGGCGAGCAGTCCGAGCGCACCGACAACGAGCGCGATCCGGGCCCGGACTGCTCGGCTCAGGCGTCTGGCGCCGTCGGTTGATTGCCTTGTCATGTGAGCCCCTTTTGGGAAGGGCCGGACGGACTCGTGGTGGTGGTTGCCGCCCGACGGGGGGTGGTGTGGCCGGTCGAGGTGCCGCCGGCAGGTTGGAGACTGTCGAAGCCCCTGACAGCGATCGACCAGAATGGATAGCAGTCTTGCATCGGCACTCGGTATGGTCAATCAGTTCCGGAAAACTTCCGAACCGTCGACTGGGTTCCAGGTCTCGAGATAACCATTTTCGACCTGCGCTTTCACCTGGAGGACGGCAGACATGGAAGCCTCGGTGGACTGTGCAGCCAGTCAGCAGCGGCTTGATATTCCGGAACCTTCTGGAGCGGAGACCTGGAATCCGATGATCACGTCCGGTGCCGGCGGCCGGCGTGGGCCGCGACGATCGTGCCGGCGACCGCCGTCGCCACCACCACCAGGGAGGCGAGGACGGAGAGGACCACCGGGTCGAGCACCAGACCGAGCGGGGCGAGCCCGACCAGTGCGAGCACCGCGACCAGGTGCGGCAGCGCGCGGGCCGCCAGGACCAACCTCTTGAAGACGAAGAACCCGGTCAGGAAGAGTGCGGGGCCACCGAGTACGCCGACGAGGAGGGCCGGGTGCACCGTACCCGTGGGGTGTTCGATGGTGAGTTCGTCGCCGACCGCGGTCAGGATGATGCCGGCCACGATCGGGATGTGCAGGTAGGTGTAGGCGGATCGACCCAGTCGACCCGGCTCCTCCGAGGCCTCTATCGCGGCCTGGGCCGCACCGGCGCTCCGGTCGAAGTAGATCCACCACAGTCCCACGGTGCCCAGGAAGTCGGCGGCGAGCGCGGTCAGCGTGCCCGGCCCCGGTCGGACCTGCTGCAGGGTCGCTCCGGTGACCAGGATGGACTCGCCCAGCGCGATGATGACGAACAGTCGGGCCCGTTCGGCGAGGTGGGCGCCGCTGATCGCCCAGTCGCCGACCCCGGACCGCCCCCACCCCGGTACCTGGAAGCCCCGGGCCGCGGCGGTCGTGTCCACCATCGCCGCCGCCGCCCACAGGGCGGTCCGGGCGGCGCCGGAGGTGACGCCGCCGGTCAGCCAGAGCGGCGCCGACACCACGCGCCAGACCAGTAGACGCTGGAAGTTGCGCCGGAGGGTCGGCTGCCCGGGCAGGGACACGGCGACAAACAGCGAGCGGCCGACCTCGAGCAGCACGTACGCCCCGGCGAACCAGATCCCCCGGGTGTCGTACGCCTCGGGGATCGCCGAGGACATCACCAGGCTGATCCCGGCCAGGATGATCAGCATCAGCCGGACGCGGTTCCGGTCCGGGTCCAGCCAGTTGGTGACCCAGGCGGTGTCGACCCAGGCCCACCAGACGGCGAGCAGCACCAGGGCGGTCTGCGCCGCGCCGAGCGGAGTCAGCCGGTCCAGCGCCAGTTCGGTCAGTTGGGTCACCGCGAGGACGTACACCACGTCGAAGAAGAGTTCGATCGAGGTCACCGGCCGGTCCTGCTCCCGCCGTAGCGGATCGGACCGGGTGCCTCGCCGGATCAACCTGGCCTCCACGGGGATCGTCGCGCCGGCCCTCGCCGGCTTCGAAGGCTCGGGCTGGCCGACGAACAGGAACGCAACGCACCATACCCGCCCCTAAGGCACGTAACTGTCGCTACCGTTCAACGGGTACGTCGGGGAACGGCACCGAACCCGCCGCCCGCCCGCCGGCTGGAGGTGCGGGCCGGTCCTGTTTGGGGACCGGGCGGGGCGGGGAAGCGAGCATCCGATCGTCGATCCGTTACGCCAGCTCTCGTGACACACCGAAACACCCGGGGCGGACGAGATGGGGACTTCCCCAGCGGAGGAGAGATGCCGATTCTTGCCAAGAAGGTCCTGACCTGGCTGTTCGTCGGGTTCCTGATCTTCTTCATCGCCTTCCGACCGGATGGCGCCGCCGACCTGGTCGAGACCATCGGCGCGGTCCTGATGGCCATCGCACAGGGCATCGGCGATTTCCTGACCCGGCTGATGGCCTGAGCCGGGCAGCCGTTCCGGCCCTCGGCAACCTCGACGGCCGGACCGCCAGTCCGCGCGGCGCGTCCGCCCCGGTCAGCTCAGCGCGGCGCGTTGGCTGCAGTCAGCCCAGCGCGGCGAGGGTCTCCGCCGCCACCTGCAGATCCTCCCGGGGCTCGACCACGAGCACCGGCACCGCCGCACCCGGAGCGGAGATGATCGAGTCGGTCTCCCGGTTGCCCTGCTCGGGCAGTCCGACCCCGAGCAGGCCCAGCCCGGCACAGACGTCGTGCCGCACCTCGGGCTGGTCCCAGCCGATCTCACCGGTGAAGACGAGGGCGTCCAGCCGATCCAGGCCGGTGGCGGCGGCGGCCAGTTCCCGGCGTACCCGATGGGCGAAGACCGCGAGCGCGAGCGCGGCGGCCGGGTCGTCCGGGGCGGCCGCGACCAGGTCGCGGGTGTCGCCGGACCGGTCGTCGGAGAGCCCGAGCAGGCCGGCCCGTCGGTTGAGCCCGTCGGTCAACTCGGTCAGACTGAGCCGGTTGTCGTCGAGCAGCCAGAGCAGCATTCCCGGATCGACGGCGCCGGAGCGCCTCGACATCGGCACCCCGTCCAGTGGGGTGAAGCCCATCGAGGTGTCGACGCTGTGGCCGTCCCGGACCGCGCAGACCGACGCGCCGCCACCCAGATGTGCCAGCAGCAGCCGCAGGTCGTCGGCCGGCCGGTCGAGCAGTTCGGCCGTCCGGCGCAGGGCGTAGGCGTAGGACAGACCGTGGAAGCCGTACCGGCGCAGCCCCCACCGGCGCCGCCAGTCGGCCGGCAGCGGATAGGTCGCCGCCACCTCCGGCAGCCGGGCGTGGAAGGCGGTGTCCGGGCAGAGCACCTGCGGTACGTCCGGCAGCTGCTCCCGGATCCGGTCGAGCAGGTGCAGCGCCGGCGGCAGGTGCAGCGGGGCCAGCGTGGCCAGCCCGTCCAGGTCGGCCCGGATCGTGTCGTCGAGGCGGGTCGGAGCCCGGACCAGATCGCCGCCGTGCACGAGCCGGTGACCGACGGCGTCGGGGCGGTCGTGCGCGGCGACGAACTCCCGGACGACCGTGTCCGCACGGGCGGAGCCGGGCGGTTCCGCCCGCTCCAGGCCGTCGACGAGGCGGCCGTCCCGGACGTAGCCCAGGCGCAGGCTGGACGAGCCGGCGTTGACGGTGAGCACGGTCCGGGGATCGGATCGTGGCCCTGCCGGGTCACTCGTCGTCGCGGCGGACATCCGGCCCCCTCGGTACGGTTCGTCGTCCGGTGTACGGCCTTACCCAGGCGGGGCGGATCCACTCCTCACCTGGCCGGCTCGGGGCCGGTCCGCCCCGGGAGCCCCCCGCGCTCCGTCGCGCCCCGGGCACCCTGCCATGGGTTACGATCTGTTACCGGCGTACGGCCGTGACCAGCGGCGGCGCGAGGAGGAGGCACCCGCGATGACCCAGCGGCACGGCGAGCCGCCGCCGACGTCGTCCGGGCCCGGGGACACGTGCACGTCCCGCGAGGTGCTCGACCGGGTGGGCGGCAAGTGGAGCATCGCCATCATCATCGAGGCCAGTCGGCGGCCGGTCCGGTTCACCGAGCTGGAGCGGGCGGTCGAGGGGATCAGCCGCCGGATGCTCGCCCTCACCCTGCGCAACCTGGAACGGGACGGGCTGCTGACCCGTACCGTCCACCCGACCGTGCCGCCCCGGGTGGTGTACGCCGCCACCGAGATCGCCCGGGAACTCTACGAGGCGCTGGTGATCCTCACCGGCTGGGCCGAACGGCACCGGGCCGCGGTCGCCGCCGCCCGGGAGGCGTACGACCGCCGGCAGGGGGAGCGCACGTGCTGACCGGACACCGGGCCGCCGCACCCGCCGGGTGAGGTCCCGGGGCGGCGGCGGTCAGCCCTGGCCGGGATCGATCCGGGCCCGTACGTCGGCGTGCTCGGCGAGCAGGTGCAGCAGGCTCGACCCGTCGATCAGTTCCAGCGGCTTGCCGGAGGCGAACTCGACCGAGTCCGGGCCGTAGCTGCTGGTCGTGACCAGGATGCCCTTGGTCGCGCCCTCGTCGAGCACGGTGCCGAACAGGTCCCGTACGGCGGAGACGTCCATCGTGCCCCGGTGCCGGCGGGCCTGGATGACCACCTTGCCGCCGAAGATCGGCCGGGGGTCGAACGCCACACAGTCGACACCGCCGTCCGGCGCGGCCCGGGTCGTCTTGGTCTCCAGACCCAGCTTGGCGAAGAGGTCGCGGATCACGCCCTCGAACTCGGTGACACTGAGCGCCAGCAGGTTGGGCCGCTGGTCCAGGTCGGCCAGGACATCCACCTCGTCGACAAAACGCTTGTCGACGACGTCGAACTCGAGCACCGGCCGGACCGGGACCAGGTCCTCGGGGCGGGACGAGACGGCCGCCCGCAGGTGCCGCAGGCAGGCCGTCGGCTCCACCTTGGCCAGGTTGATCGAGGTGAACGCCTCCCGGTCGGTGCGCAGCGTCACCAGGCAGGGGCGTACCGACTGCCCGGTGCCGGGGTGGACGGTCTCGACGATGCCGTTGAAGACGATCGTCTCCACCAGCCGGGTACGGTCCGCCTCGAAGAGTTCGTGCACCGTACGCAACGTCACCTGGGTGATCACCTCGACGTACCGCTGGTGGATCTCCTCGGCCGGCCGGGCGACGGTCAGCACCTCGTCGCGCGCCCTGACGTACCGGTACTCGCGGATCCGGGGGATGACCGCGACCGTCGGGAGCAGGTACTCCACCACGATGAGCCGGGAGTCGGGAACGTAGGCGAGCCGGTAGCGCTGCGGGAAGTCCTCCGGGTACACCGAGTTGCCCAGGACCAGACCGAAGTACTTGACCACGGCGTTCGGCTCGGCCGCGGCCAGGGCCGCGCCGAACTCGTCGATCTCGCGGTTGTGGCTGCTGACCTGCGCGTCGAGTTGCCGGCAGTGCTGCTCGTACCCGCGCCGGGCCTGGGCGAGCCGCTGCTGCCGGGTCGCCTCGGCCGCCGCGTGCTTCGCCTTCGCCTTCTCGAACGCCTGCTCCGCCTCGGCCCGCAGCCGTTGGTAGCGCGACTCGCCACCGAGCATCTTGTCCAGCGCGTTCGGGGCCGGCGGGGCGAACCGGCGCCAGTCCGGGGCCTTCGCCGGCACCCCGAGGTCGCCGGGGTCGAACGGCGGGTAGGTCGACGTCTTCTTGAGGCGTTCCAGGTCGATGTGGTCGTCGATGGCCAGCGTGGTGTGCAACAGGTTGTCGAGTTCGTCCAGTTGGGACTGGACGTTGGCGTTCGCCGCCGCAACCCGCTTCGACCGGGCCTCGGCGTAGAGCCGTTTACGCTCGCGTTCGTCGGCCTCGGCCGCGCGTTCGGCGGCCCGCCGGGCGTTCTCGGCCTCCCAGAGCATCTGCTGATGCTGCTGGTACGGCGTGGTCTGGGCGCGTTGCGCGGCGTGCACCTGCTGCGCGTGTGCCCGCTGCAGTTGCCCCATGATGCCCATGTGCGTCCCCGATCAGCGCTCGATCAGTGGTCCCCGGAAGGGACCGGTGCGACCTTGCCCCCGGCGTGATGTCCACCGCCCACCACCCGATGCCCGGCCACCGGTGTCTCCCGCACCCGTGTCCGCGCACCTGCCGCCTGTGCCGTCGTCCGGTATCCGTCCCATCCGATGCCTGCACATTCTGGTGCGACGTGACCGGTCCGTCCAGCGGGCTCCCAGGGTAGCCGGACGAAGCGACCCGACGGAGCCCACGCCCGACAGGTTTCCGCTCCGGACGGGCCTGCCCGCCGGCGGTCCGGCACGCCACGGGCGCCGGATCGCCCCCGCGCCGGGCGGACCGGAGCCGGGCCGGAACACCCTGGTCGTGGCCGGGGTCGCCGCGGTCGGCGCGATCCCGGCGGTGCTAATGTCCCGCGGGTGACCGACGCAGACGTGTACCTCGCCGCCCAGCCGCGCCTCGACACCGTCGTGACGGAGTTCCGGTCCGACGCACGCCGGCTCCGGAGCGACTACGCCGGGATGGCCTGGCTCGGTGACCAGCCGGACGCCGACACCGGCCTGCTGGGCCCGGACTACCAGCAGCGGGACGTGGACTCGCAACTCTTCCTGCCCGACACCCACTGGTACGACGTGGACGCGCTCGACGACGTCGAGGTGCAGGTCAGCGTAGGCCTGCTCCAGGTGGCCAGCACCACCCTGCGGACCCAGGGGCTGGTGGGCGCCCTCGCCGAACCGGTCGTCGAGTTCTTCGAGCACCCCGAGGGGGAGCCGGGGGTCGGCCTCTGCCTCGGACTGCGCGGTCGGATCTTCTCCAACCTGGGCGTCTCCTACCGGGTCACGGTGCTCTGTCCGCCGGAGGCGGTGCTGCGTCCGGGGGCGACCGCCGAGGCGGAGTCGGACGAGCCCGAGGAGTGAGCAGACCCGTCCCGGGACGGCAGGCGCGTGCGGGGACCGCGTTCCCCGGCTTCGGGGACGGTCGCTGACCGGCGTCCCGGGACGCCGGGGACGACCGGTGTCCCGGCGTCCGACGCGGTCACTCCCGTAGCCGCCACGCCCGGGCCGACCGACCCGCCCCGCCACTCGACACCGGCCCGGTATCCGCGCCCGCCTCGACCGGCGGTTCCGTCCCGTGGCCACCGCAGTCACCGTCACCGTGGCCACCGCAGTCACCGTCACCGTGGCTGGCGCCGTCACCGTCGCCATCGCCGCCGTCGGGCCGTCGACGGCGCAGGAACACCCAGGCGGTGACCGCCACCCCGCCAAGCAGCCCGGCGGCGGTCCCGACCACCAGCGGGCCGAATCCGCCCGGTTCGTCAGCGGTCGGCGCCGCGTCCCGGGTCTGCGGCCCGGGGGCCGCCCCGGCCGGTGCCGGGCCGGCGGGCAGCAGGGTGAGGACGGGGGCCGGCCGGCTGGCATCGGCCGCCGGCTGCTGGTCCCACCTCGTGACGACCCCGTCCGAGTACGTCTGCAGCACCGTGAACACCAGCTGCCCGACCTCCGGCAGCGGTCCGAGGGAGACGGTCAGTTCGACCGGCGCTCCCTCCTCGGCATCTTCGGCCCGGAACCAGGTGATCGCGGTGACCACCTCGCTGGTCCGGCCGTGGTGCATCCCCACGAGAGGCTGGTCCAGGGTCCGGGTGGCGACCCGGGGTGCCCAACCCGGCACCGACATCGGGGTGGTCTCCGCGATCGGCGTCGCGTCCGGCAGCCGCATCTCGACCCGGGTGGTGTGCGCGGGTGCCCGGTCCTCCGTCACCCGGAAGGTCAGCTTCACCGACTCCCCGCGTACCGCCTGGGTCGGGGTCAGGGTCACGTCCGCTGACGCGGGCCCCGCCCCGGATGCCGTACCGACGACGGCCGCCGCGACCATCCCGACCGTCCACCACACCGCTGCGCGACCCACCGAAAGCCCTCCGTCCGGCCGGCGTCGCCGGCCAACCTCGACACTCCAGATGGTTCGGCCGGGACGCGGAAAAGGTTCAACCCGGACGGTATCCGGTCCGCGTCCAGTGCCAACTCCGGCCCGCACCGTCGCCATTCCGACAGATTCTTCGGATAATTCGGGTGAGCCCGGATCCCGAAGCGGAGGCTGACAGTTATGCGGGACATGCATCGACGCGTATGGCGACTCTCCGCCGCGGCGGCCCTGCTCACCGCCCTCGTCCTGACCACCTCCTGCGACACCGGCCGGCAGACCCGTGCGGAGCCGGGGCCACCGACCCCGTCCAGCCCGCACGGCGGTCACGGTCAGCCGTTCGAGGCGCCGCCGGCCGCGCCGCTGCGCAGCGGTGAGCGGTTCGTCAACCTGTCCATGCCGGAGCCCTACCGCCCGGTGGCCCCGAACGGCGGCAGCGACGAGTACCGCTGCTTCCTCGTCGACCCGGAGCTGACCGGTCCGGCGTACCTGACCGGCAGCCAGTTCCTGCCGCAGAACGCGGAGATCGTGCACCACGCGATCTTCTTCCGGATCGAGCCCGCCGAGATCGAGTCGGTACGGCGGTTCGACGCGGAATCGCCGGGACCGGGCTGGACCTGCTTCGGCGACACCGGTGTGGGGCAGGCGGCCTGGGTCGCCCACTGGGCGCCCGGCGCCAACGAGACGCTGCTCGCGCCGGGCCTCGGCTACCCGATGCCGCCGGGCAGCCAACTCGCCATGCAGGTGCACTACAACCTGCTCGGCGCGCCGGACGGGACGACCGGGACCGACCAGTCCGGGATCCGGCTGCGGCTGGCCGACGGCGGCGCCGACGTCGACCCGCTCGCCACCGAACTGCTGCCGGCACCGGTCGAGCTGCCCTGCGCCGCCGGCGAGTCCGGGGAACTCTGCGACCGGGCGGCGGCGCTGCGCGACGTACACCGGCGATTCGGCACCGAGTCCGGCCGACGGGCCGACCAGCTCAACTCCTCCTGCAACCAGGGTCGGGCGCCGACACCGGGGAACACCCAGTACTGCGACCACCGGGTGACCCGGCCCGGACTGGTGCACGCCCTCGGCGGCCACATGCACCTGCTCGGCCGGGCCGTCAAGGTGGAACTGAACCCGGGGACGCCGGACGCCCGGACCCTGCTCGACGTGCCCGCGTACAACTTCGACGAGCAGGCGATCCGTCCGCTGGCCGAACCGGTCGCGGTGCAGCCCGGCGACGTCTACCGGGTCACCTGCACCCACGACGCCACGCTGCGCGCCCGACTGCCACAGCTGCGTGACTCGTTACCGCGGTACGTCGTCTGGGGTGAGGGCACCAGCGACGAGATGTGCCTCGGCCTGGTCATCTGGTCCGAGAAGTAAGAAGGGGCGTGCCGTCGCGGCTCGGCCCGCGGACCCGTCTCCGTCCCGATCAGACCCGGACCGGCGGCGGGCCACGCCCCACCGATCCCTAGCATGGGAGAGGCTCTCCACCCGACCGGCGGCGGAGGGCGGCGAACGGCGGATGTGACGGACCAGGGGACAGATGGTGAAGACCGGCAGCGACGGAAACCCGTCGGTGTACTCCAGCGGGCTCCCTGGCGACGTGGCGGCGGGCGGGCCGGACAGCGGCAGCTTCGAGCGGGCCGGCCGGGTCGCCCGACCGCACCAGCGGCTCGGTCAACTGGTGCCACGCCGTCCGGCGGGGATCACCGCCAACCAGTGGAACTCGGCCAGCCGGAGCGCCTTCGACTTCGTGGTCTCCGATCCGGACGGCCGGGTGGCGCCGTTCGCGGTCGAGTTCGTCGACCCGGAGACGCAGACCGCTCAGGTCCAGCGCGGCGAGCGGATGAAACTCGCGGTCTGCGAGGCGGTCGGGTTGGAGCTGGTCCGGATCGAGTCGCCGACGCTGCGGCCGGGACCACGGGCCCGTCGGATCGTGGAGTACCTGATCGACGCCAGCGCGTTCCACGCGGTGGCCGGGGATCCGGCCGACGTCGACGACCTGACGTCGACCGCGCCGTTGACCTACCGGGACATCGTCGGTCGGCTGCCGGACGGCCGGAGCGGGCACGTCAACGACCTCGGCGCGGTGGCGAAGGCGGCGGCCGTCGAGGCGTACGTCGACCGGGAACTCGTCGACCCGATCCTGCGTAGCCTGCAGCTCGACTGGAAGGACGGTCCGGCCGAGGGTTGGGCCTGGCTGCAGGTCCGTCCCGGTGGTTACCTCTTCGAGCGGGTCCGGATCTGGCAGCACCGGTTCACCTGCGGCATCGAACCGGCCCGGCTCGCGGAGGACCTCGCCACGATGGCGGTGGGGGAGCGGTTGCGGCTCCGGGAACTTGTCGCGTTCCCGCTGCGGGACCGGGACCGGTTGGCCGCCGAACTCGACGTACTGCGGCGGCGGCGGGATGAACTGGTCAACCCGTACGCCTTCGACCACGTCTCGTTCGAATAGGGCGGGCGTAGGCTGTCGCGGTGGAGCAAGAAGAGCGGATCGCCCTGTTTCTCGACTACGAGAACCTCGCGTTGGGGGCACGTGACCACCTCGGCGGGATGGCCTTCGACTTCCGCCCGATCGCCGACGCCCTCGCCGAGCGCGGCCGGGTGGTGGTCCGCCGGGCGTACGCCGACTGGTCGTTCTTCGACGAGGACCGGCGGATGCTCACCCGCTCGCACGTGGAGCTCATCGAGATACCGCAACGGATGGGCGCCTCCCGCAAGAACGCGGCCGACATCAAGATGGCCGTCGACGCGGTGGAACTGGCGTTCGAGCGGAGCTATCTCTCGACGTTCGTGATCTGCACCGGCGACAGTGACTTCACGCCGCTGGTCCACAAGCTCCGGGAGCTCAACAAGCGGGTCATCGGGGTCGGTGTCGAGCAGTCGACCTCGGCGTTGCTGCCGCCGGCCTGCGACGAGTTCCTCTACTACGACCGGTTGGAGGGCGTGGACGTACCGGCGGCGCGGGGCCGTCGCGGCCGCGCCGTGGCGGCGGCCGGGCCCGAGCGGCGGCCGGCGGAGCCGGAGCGGCAGCCAACGGTGGAGGAGCCGGAGCCCGCGGTGGAGGAGCCGGTCCGGGACGTCGACGCGCTCGCCGTCCTCGTCGCCCAGACCGTCGCCGGTCTGCAGGGCAGCTCCAGCGGGGCGGTGACCGCCTCGACGCTGAAGCGCACCCTGCTGCGCAAGGACCCGACCTTCAGCGAGTCCGACTTCGGGTTCCGGGCCTTCGGTGAACTCCTGCGGCACCTCGCCGACCACAACGTGATCGAGCTGGCGGACGGCCCGGCCAAGGGCGACCCGGAGGTCACCCTGCCCGAGCACGGCGACCGTGAGGTGGCGTTCGCGCTGCTGCGTACCGTGGTGCTCGACGTCGCCGGCGGCGACGGCACGGTGGCCCTGTCCGGGTTGAAGAACCAGCTGCGGCGGGCCCGACCCGAGTTCAGCGAGAAGAAGCTCGGCTACCGCAGCTTCCTGCAGTTCTGCCGGGCGGCCGCCACCGGCGGTGCGGTGCAGCTGGCGTGGAGCCCGGAGGCCGACGACTACCTGCTCACCGCCCACGCCTCCTGACCGACCGGTTCGCCGCTGACCGCCGGTCGACCGAGCCGCTTCACCGCAGCCGGTCGGCGGCGCGCAGCTCGTCGAAGATCACCTGGTCGACCGGGGAGACCCGGTCGCGGTCGGCGTAGCCGAGCCAGACCACCTCGGCGATCTCCGAACTCGGTGTCAGGGTGCCCCGGTAGTCGCCGGTGTAGCAGGTCATCCGGACCCGTACGCCGGCCGGGTGGCCGTGTGCCGGCGCCTCGAAGACCCCGGCGGGCCGGGCGGTCTCGGCCAGGACGGAGACGGTCAACTCCTCCTCGACCTCGCGGAGCAGGGTCTCGATGTCGCTCTCGCCCGGTTCCCGCTTGCCGCCGGGCAGGTAGTAGACGTCCTTGCCCCGCGAACGGGTGCTGAGGATCCGGCCGTCCTCGATCCTGATCCAGGCCACCTTGTCGATCACCCTGGTCATCGTCCCGCCCCTTCTGTCGCGTCTGCGGAAGTCGTCTGTCGTATCGGCGGAAGACAGCATTCCACCTCTCGGCCGTGCCCCGATCACTAGGCTGACCTGCGATGCTAGCCAGGGAACGGGAGGAGGGGTCGGGCGACCTGCGGCCCGACCGGGTGACGCAGGCGGAGATCTTCTTCGACCTGGTCTTCGTCTTCACCCTGACCCAGCTCACCCGGGTGCTGGAGGCGGATCTGACCCTGGGCGGTGCCGGTCGGGTCCTGCTGCTCTTCGGTGTGCTGTGGTGGCTCTACGACGGGTACGTCTGGCTGACCAACCACGTGCCGCCGCGCCCGGCCGTCCGGAGGCTTCTGATCTTCGCCGGTATGGCCGGGTCGCTGATCGCGGCGGTGGGGGTGCCGGAAGCCTTCGGGGACACCGCGCTGGTCTTCGCCGTCGGCCTGCTGGTGGCGACCGCCGTGCACCTGCTGATGTTCCTGCGGTCCGGGGTCCGGTCGGCCATCTACCGGCTGGCGCCGTTCAGTCTCGGCGGGGTGGCGCTGATCATCGGGGCCGCGTTTGTCGACCCGCCGCTGAACTACCTGCTCTGGGTGGCGGCGTTTGTCGTCCAGGCGGTGCTTCCGCAGGTCCTGCCGGCAAACAGTTGGGCCGGCGGCATCCGACAGGTCAACATCGTGGCACCGCACTTCGTCGAACGGCACGGCCTGCTGCTGATCCTGGCGCTCGGCGAGTCGGTCGTGGCGATCGGGATGGGGGTCGAGAGCCGGCACCTCACCTCCGCGACCGTCGGCATGGTCGTGCTGGCATTGGCGCTGCCGGCCGCGTTGTGGTGGAACTACTTCACCGGGATCCGGACGGCCGAACACACCCTGGCCGAGGCCGATCCGGTCCGCCGTACCCGGCTCGCCGAGAAGGCGTACCTCTACGCGCACATTCCGATCGTGCTCGGCATCCTCAGCTCGGCGGCCGCCGTCCACGCGATGGTCAGGCGTCCGGGCGAGCCGGTGGGCTGGTCGGCGGCGATCACCCTGGGCTGCGGGGTAGGGCTCTTCCTGCTCGGTCTCGCCGGGTTCCGGGCTACCCTGCGCATCCGCCCGCCCTCGAGCTGTCTGGTCGCGGCGGCGGTGGTCCTGGCCACGATGCCGGTGGGACGCCTGGTCGACGCCACGCTCGAACTCGGCCTGGTGATCGCCGCGGTCACGGCACTGGCGGTGTTCGACAACGTGCGGACGGGGCCCATCCCACCTCGAGAGCGATAGGAAGGGCCCTCCCGCACGGCTCAGGCCGCGGTGCAGCTCAGTGCCGGTACGGCGTTGCTGCCGGTCCAGGAACCGAGGAAGCCGAACGTGGTGCTGGCGGCCGCGCCGAGGCTGCCGTTGTACCCGGTGTTGCGGGCGGTGACGGCGGATCCGCTGGCGCTGATGGTGGCACCCCAGCTGTTACTGATCTGCTGGCCGTTGGCGAAGGTCCAGTTCACCGTCCAACCGTTGATCGCGGCGTTGCCGGCGGTGACCCGGACGTCGGCCTGGAAGCCACCGGACCAACTGCCGGTCACCGTGTACGTCGCCGAGCAACTCCCGGAGCCGCCGGCCGGCGGGGTGGTGGCCGGCGGGGTGCTGGTCGGCGCCGGGGTGGTCGGCCGGGGAGTCGGCGGGGTGGTCGGATTCGGGTTGCCGCCCGAGCCGCCGAAGGTGACGTCGCTGCACCAGTAGTACGTCTGGTCGGAGTGGCTCGCCTTCCAGATCGTGTAGACCACGTGTCGCCCGGTACGCCCCGGCGCGCTGACGTTGATCGTGTTGGAGACGCCGTTGAGTACCGGGTCGTTCTCCCGGGTGCCGGCGCCCGGGGCGTACCGCCCGGTTTCTCGAACCAGTTCGACGTCGTTCCAGGTAAGCCGCTGGGTGAGCGGGTTGAAGCCCTGCCGGGTCACGTAGATCCGGAAGTAGTCCGCGCCGTGCAGGGCCTGGTCGTGCACGGTGACGCCGAAGTTGCTGCCGACCGGGGTGGCCTGCCAGGCGCCCGGGTTGTCCAGTGCGGCGTACCGTACGCCACCGGTCTGGCCGGCGCTGCAGAGCTGTCCGTTCGGCACCGCCGCCTGGTGGTTGCCGGCGACGCCGTCGCGGTAGAGGCCGTTCCAGTTCCACATGGCGTTCGGGTCGGCCTGCCAGGCCTGCCAGCACATCGGGTCCTCGGTGGCCATCCGGGGGTTCTGGAAGTCGCCGCCCCAGCGCTTCCAGCAGCCGTAGTTGCGGGACGCCGGGTTGATCGTCGAACCGTGTGCTTCGGCGGTGTCGGCGAGGGCGGTGGCGAGCAGGACGATCGCGGCCGCGGCGACCGCGAGGATCCGCAGCAGCGTCGTCGGGACGCGTCGGGCGGGGGTGGGGTGTTGGGCGAATGAGAACATGGGGGCTCCCCAGACGTTGACGAACGATCGGGTACGAACGCGGGAGCTGCCCGGTGCCCCGCACGACCGCCCGGCTCGGCGGCGCTGCCCTGCGCTGAGGTTCACACCTGGCCCACCTGCCTGTCAATAGTTTGGTATGCCAACAAAGAAGTTCGGTCGGCCTGATCGGGCGGTGACCGTCACCGGGTCCCGATAACCTCGACGGGTGTCCATCTCCTCCGCCTGGCGCGACGACCAGACCCTGCCCGCGCCTTTTGATCTCGCCTGGTTGGACACGCTCGCCGTGGTCGCCGAGACGGGCTCGTTCACCCAGGCCGGACTGCGGCTCCACCTGACGCAGTCGGCGGTCTCCCAGCAGGTCGCCGCGCTGGAACGGTGGGCGGGCACGCCGCTGCTGCACCGCCGGCCGGTGGCGCTCACCGACGCCGGGCAACTGGTCCTGGCCCACCACCAGACGCTGCGGGCACGGGTGGGCCGGCTCGGCGAGGACCTCGTCGACCTGCGGCAGGGACTACTGGGGACGGTCCGGATCGCCGCGTTCCTGTCCGCCTGCCGCACCCTCGTCCCGGCCGCGCTG
Organism: Plantactinospora sp. B5E13; assembly: GCF_039871775.1. NCBI lineage: Bacteria > Bacillati > Actinomycetota > Actinomycetes > Micromonosporales > Micromonosporaceae > Plantactinospora > Plantactinospora sp. B5E13. The sequence continues at coordinate 139,692 of NZ_JBDPLT010000006.1, read as the reverse complement.
GCCGCGTTCCGCCACGAGACACCCCGGGTGCGGGTGGTGCTGTCCCAGTTGGAGACCGGTCCGGCGCTGACCGCCCTCCGGCACGGCGACGTGGATCTCGCGGTCGTCTTCGGTTACGGCCCCGTGGAGATGGGCACCGAGTTGACCACCACGCCGCTCTACGACGAGCCGGTCGTGCTGGCCGTGCCGGTCGGGCATCCGCTGACCACCGGGCCGGCGGTCGACCTGGCCACCCTCGACCCGGCCGAGGTGATCGTGGCGCCGGACGCCTCCATGCCCTCGGTCCGGTCCGGGTCCGCCGCCCAGGTCCGCTATCTCGGCGACGACTTCTCCGTGCTGCTCGCCCTGGTCGCGGCCGGGCTCGGCGTGGCACCGGTACCCCGGCTGGCCGTCACCCCCTGCCCGGCGGGGGTGGCGCTGGTCCCACTGGCCGGTCCGGAGCAGCCGCGCCGGCGGGTCTGGGCGGTCTGGTCCGCCGGCCCGGAGCAGCGTCCGGCGGTCGCCGCCGCGGTGCGGGCCCTGGTGACCGCAGGCGCTGCCGTCACTCCCGGTGAGAGCCGGCCAGCCGGCGGCGGCCCCTCCGCAAAGCACTCCCAAAACACTCCTATACGGGAAATATAGGTGGCACCGGCAGACTGATCCGGCGCGCCTGCCGTGCGCGTGGTTCCGCATGACCACGGTCGCCCCTCCGACGGGCCCGTGACCGCCCGGCGAAGGGGAGTGGATGAGCAGCGACGGTGACCGGCGGCTGTCGATGGGTCAGGAGGCGCTCTGGTTCCTGTACCGGATGGCGCCGGAGAGCGCGGCCTACAACGTCCTCCTGGCGGTGCGGATCCGGACCGCCGTCGATCCGCCCCGACTCCAACGCGCGCTGACCGCCGTCGCCGAGCGGCACGACGTTCTCCGGTCGACCATCGTGGACCAGGCCGGAACGCCGGTCCGGCGGATCGGCCCGGCGGACCGGGTACGGCTGGTGGTCCGGCCCACCCCCGCCGAGGAGTTCACCACCGCGGCCCGGACGGTGGCGGCGGAGCCGTTCCGGCTGGACCGGGAGGTGCCGCTGCGGGCGGTACTGCTCCGGGACGGGCCCGCCGACGCGGTGCTGGTGCTGGTCACCCACCACATCGCCAGCGACGCCACGTCACAGTGGCTGCTGGCCCGCGACCTGTTCCGGGCGTACGAATCCGACGGCGCGCTCCCGCCACTGCCCGGCGGCGGCTTCGAGGCGGCGGTGGCCGCCGAACGTGCGCTGCTGGACTCCGACCGCCGACCGGTCCTGGAACGCTACTGGCGGGACCTCTGTGCCGGAGTGCCGGCCGCCGAACTCCCCGCCGACCGTCCCCGCCCGGCGACACCGGTGTTCCGGGGCGCCTCGCACACCGTCTGGTTTCCCGACCCACTCGCCGACCGGGTACGGGTCGCCGCCCGGGACTGCGGGGTGACCCCGTTCGCGCTGCTGCTCGGGGCCCTGCAGGCGGTGCTGCACCGCTACACCGGCCTGACGGACTTCCTGATCGGCTGCCCGGTCAGCGTCCGGTTCCGCCGGGAGCTGCGGGACGTGGTCGGTTACCTGGCCAACTCGACGGTGCTGCGGGCCCACTTCGACCGGGAGGCGACCTTCGCGTCCACCGCCCGGGCCGCGTACCGGGAGGTCGCCCAGGCGATGGCGCACGCCGGCTTCCCGTACCCGGCGCTCACCGCGCTGCTCGGGCCGGCCCGGTCCGCGCCGGTCTTCACCGTGGCGGTGACCCTGCTGGCCGCGGACCGGCTCGACCCGCCACTGCCGATGGTCCCGCCCGGCGAGGTCGAGGGCGCCGAGGTCGAGTATGCCGGCCTGCGCCTCGCCCTGCTCGACCTGCCGCAGATGGAGGGTCAGTTCGACGTGCTGGTCGAGTTGCGGACCAGCGGCACCGGTGGGCTCTCCGCCGTGGTCAAGTACGACGCCAACCTGTTCGAGCCGCCGACCGTCGAACGGTTCGCCGCCGCGTACACCCGGTTTGTCGAGGTGGCGGCCGGCGACCCGGACACCCTGGTGAGCAGGACACCGCTGGTCGATCCCGCCGAACTGCGTGCCCTGCTCGCGCTCGGCACCGGTGGGGTGGACTCGTGAGAGAGGTCGGGTCGATGACTGACGCGGTACGGCTGGACGAGGTACGCAAGACGTACGGGCGCGGGGAGAGCGAGGTGGTGGCGTTGGCCGGGGTGACCCGGTCCTTCGTCACCGGGAGCTTCACCGCTGTGATGGGCCCGTCAGGTTCCGGCAAGTCGACCCTGCTGCAGTGCGCGGCCGGGCTGGTCCAGCCCACCGCCGGCCGGGTGACGGTCGGGGGCACCGACCTGACCGGACTGGACGAGACGAAGTTGACGCTGCTGCGACGCCGGCTGATCGGGTTCGTGTTCCAGTCGTTCAACCTGGTGTCGTCACTGACCGCGGCGCAGAACGTGGCGCTGCCGCTGCGTCTCGCCGGTCGCCGACCTGGTCGCGACGAGGTGCGGCAGGCACTGGCCGCGGTGGGGCTGGACGGGCGGGCCGGACACCGGCCGGCCGAACTCTCCGGTGGCCAGCAGCAGCGGGTGGCGATCGCCCGGGCGCTGATCACCCGTCCGGCGGTGGTTTTCGCCGACGAGCCGACCGGCGCGTTGGACACCGCCAGTGGCCAGGACGTGATGCGGCTGCTCAGCGAGACGGTCCGGCAACACGGCCAGACCGTGATCATGGTGACCCACGACCCGGTCGCCGCCGCGTACGCCGACCGGGTCGTCTTTCTCGCCGACGGTCGGCTCGCCGGCGAGCTGGAGCAGCCGACCGCCGACGCGGTCGCTGCCCGGATGTCCCACATCGGGAGGGATCACCGTGAGCGCGAGGAGTGAGCGGTTTTTGCGAGCCCCGCAGTCGCGAACAGCGGTGGGCACCGTGAGCGCGAGGAGTGAGCGGTTTTTGCGAGCCCCGCAGTCGCGAACAGCGGTGGGCACCGTGAGCGCGAGGAGTGAGCGGTTTTTGCGAGCCCCGCGGTCGCGAACGGAAGGCGGGGCTCGGTGATCGGGCTGGCGTTGGCGACGCTGCGTGCCGCCTGGACCAGCGTGCTGGGCGCCTTCGTCGCACTCGCCCTCGGTGTCGGCATGATCTCGGCGATCGCGCTGGTCCTGGCGGGCACCCTCTCCGCGCCGCAGCGGGAACCGCAGCGTTTCGCGGCCGCGCCCGTGGTGGTCCGGGGACCGGTGGAGTTGACCGTGCCGGGCGACGCCGCCAGCAACGGCGGTGACGACGAGGAGGATGGGGACGGCCCGCAGTCGGTACGCCGCGCCGACCCGGCCCCGCTGTCGGCGGAGCTGATCGCCCGGGTCGCCGCGGTGAGCCCGGTCGTCGAGGACCGCACCTTCTACGCCCAGCTCGCCGACGGCCCGGCCGACCAGGTCGGACATCCGTGGGCGACGGCGGCGTTCACGCCGTACCAGCTCGCCGCCGGTCGCCCGCCGGCCGCCGACGGCGAGGTGGCCGTCCCGGAGGGCGCCGGCACGGTGGGCCAGCGGGTACGGGTGTTGACCGCCGACGGTCCCCGGGAGTACACCGTCTCCGGGCTGACCCGCCCGGTGGCGTTCGAGTCGGCGGTGTTCTTCACCGACGCCGAGGCGCGGCGGCTCTCGCCGGCGGTGGACGCGCTCGTCGCGACCGGCGCCCCGGACGCGGTCGAGAGCGCGGTGGGACCGGAGGCGGAGGTGCTCACCGGTGCTGAGCGGTGGACCGCCGAGCCGGCCGCCGCCGAGGACCGGCAACGGCTGTTGAACACCCGTACCCTGCTGGGGGTCTCTGGAGGGATCGCCGCCTTTGTTGCGATCTTTGTGGTCGCCTCCACGTTCGCCTTCGTGGTCGCCCAGCGGCGGGGCGAGTTCGCGCTGCTGCGTACCGTCGGGGCGACCCCGGCCCAGGTGCGCCGGATGGTGCTCGCGGAGGCCGGCGCGGTCGGGCTGACCGGCTCCCTCGTCGGCTGCCTGCTCGGGGCGCTGGCCGGGCCGGCGTTGGCGGACCGGCTGATCGCCGACGGCATCGCCCCGGAGTGGTTCTCGGCCGCGCCCACGCCGGCGCCGTTGGCCCTCTCGGTGGTCGTCGGGCTGGGGGTGGCACTCACCGCCGCGTGGACGGCGTCCCGCCGGGCGGGCCGGGTGGCGCCGGTCGAGGCGCTGCGTCAGGCGACTGTGGACGACCGGCCGATGACCCGGGGACGGTGGATCTGGGGGCTGGCCCTGCTCGGCTGCGCTGTCGGTGGCATGGTCTTCGTCGCCCGGGTCCAGCCGTTGATCGCCACGGTACCGGTGATCTACCTGTGGATCCTGATCCTCACGGTGACTGCGGTGGCACTGCTCGCCCCGGCGATCGTCCCACCGTTCACCCGACTGGTCACCCTGCCGCTGGCCTGGCTGCCCGGCGCGACCGGGCTGTTGGCCCGGGAGAACACCCTGGCCGCGGTCCGACGTACCGCCGGCACCGCCGCGCCGGTGCTGCTCACCGTCGGTCTGGCGGTGTCGCTGCTCGGCGCGCTCGACACCATCGACGAGGCCCGGACCAGCGAGCGGGAGCGCCAACTCGCCACCGACCTGGTGCTGCTTCCCGACGGTACGCCGGGGATCAGCCCGGTGGTCGCCGACCGGATCGCGGCGACGACCGGGGTCGAGGCGGCCGCCCCGGTGCCGCTGACCGTGTACGGCTTCGACAGTGGCAGCCTGCGCGACTACGACGCGGTCGCGGTCGATCCCGCCGCGTTGGCCCGGACGGTGCGACTCGACGTGGTCGACGGCTCGTTCGGTGAGCTGTCCGACCGCACGGTGGTGTTGACCGACGACTGGGAGATCCCGGTCGGGGACTCCGTCGACCTCTGGCTGCCGGACGGCCGGCGCAGCACGCTGCGGGTGGTGGCCCTGGTCGCCACCGGGATCGGCACCCCGGACGCCTATCTCGCGGCGAACCACGCCGTCGGTGGGTTGGCCGACGAGGTGTTGGTGCCGACGGAGGGCGGCGACCCGGCGCAGCTGCGGTCCCGGATCACCACGATCGCCGCCGAGTTCGGTGCCCGGCTCGCCGACCGGAGCGGCTACGTCGGGGCGGGCGGTGGCGGAACACCGCAGGGCAGCACCGCCGGTATCGCGGTGATGCTGGTGGTCACCGCCCTCTACAGCGCGATTGCCATCGTCAACACCATGATCATGGCGGCCGCCGGCCGGGTCCGCGAGTTCGCGGTGCTGCGCCTGACCGGTGCCACGCCGCGCCAGGTGCTCCGGGTCGTCGCCGCCGAGTCGCTGCTGGTGGTGGGGGTCGGTCTGGTGCTGGCGGCCGCCGCCACCGCGGTCAACCTGGCCGGACTGTTCGCCGCGCTGTCCGGTCTGGTCGGGGCGACCCCGGTCCGGGTGCCGTGGCTGCTGGCCGGCGTGCTGCTCGGCGCCAGCACGCTGCTGGTGCTGCTCGGCGCGCTGGTCACGGTCCGGAACACGCTGCGGGGGCCGGCGGTGCAGCTCGTCGCCGCCCGGGAGTGATCCGGCCGTCGGTCGGGGATATAGGGGCGGTATAGCGGGCGCGTCGAGGCTGTGCCCATGCAGACCGGTGCCACACTTCCCCGTCTGTTCGCGCACCAGGCACGGCTCACCCCGGACGCCGTGGCGGTCGTGGACGGTCCGCGCCACCTGACGTACGCCGACGTGGACGTGGGCGCCGATCGGGTGGCGCGGCTGCTGCGTGCCGAGGGGGTCCGGCCGGGCGCCCTGGTCGGCGTCAGCCTCGCCCGCAGCGCCGAGCTGGTGACCACGCTCCTCGGCATCTGGCGGGCGGGCGCGGCGTACGTGCCGCTGGACCCCGGTCATCCACCGGAGCGGGCCGCCTGGGTGCTCGCCGACACCGGGGCCGCCCTGCTGGTGACCGACGGGGCCGGGGTCGACGGGGTACGGATCGTACGGCCGGTGCCGGTGGGCACCGGACCGGCGGTGGCCGACGCGGCCGGGAATGCCCCGGCGGTGCAACCGGGGCCGCACGGTGACGACGTCGCCTACGCGATCTACACCTCCGGTTCCACCGGCCGTCCCAAGGGGGTGCTGATCAGCCATGCCGGCATCGCCAACCGGGTGGGCTGGACGGTCCGCCGGCACGGGCTCGGCGCGGCCGACCGGGTACTGCACAAGACCGCGATGAGCTTCGACGCCGCGGGCTGGGAGATCTTCGCCCCGCTGGTCAGCGGCGGCACCGTCGTCCTGGCCCCGCCGGGTGCCGAGCGGGACCCGGCGCTGCTGGCCCGGGCCGCCGCCGACGGCGAGGTGACCGTCCTGCAGGTGGTGCCGTCGGTGCTGCGGCTGCTGGTGCAGGAGCCGGCACTGGCTGACTGCCGGACGCTGCGGCTGCTCTTCTCGGCCGGCGAACCACTGCACGCCGAGCTCTGCCAACGGCTGCTGGAGCGGGTCAAGCCGGAGGTGTGGAACACGTACGGGCCGACCGAGTGCGCGATCGACGTGACCGCGTACCAGTTCGACCCGGCACAGGCGACCGGGCCGGTGCCGATCGGCCGCCCCATCGACAACCTGCGGGTGCTGGTGCTGGACGACGCCGGTGAACCCGTCCCGATCGGGGTGGTCGGCGAGCTGTACGCCGGCGGTGTCGGCCTCGGGCACGGCTACCTCGGCCGGCCGGACCTGACCGCCGAACGCTTTGTGCCCGACCCGTACGGGCCGCCGGGGTCCCGGCTCTACCGCACCGGCGACCTGGTCCGCTGGCGTGCCGACGGCGCCGTGGAGTACGTCGGCCGGCGCGACCACCAGATCAAGGTCAACGGGGTACGGGTCGAGCCGGGCGAGGTGGAGGCGGCCCTGGTCAGCCATCCGGCGGTCCGGGGTGCGGCGGTCACCGCCGTGCCGGACACCTCCGGCGGCCACCGGCTCGTCGGCTACCTGCTCGGCGAGGTACCGGACGGACTGCGCGGCTTCCTGCGGGAGCGGCTGCCGGAGGCGATGATCCCGGGGATTCTCGTCCCGATGGCCGAGTTCCCGCTCACCACCAGCGGCAAGGTGGACCGGGCCGCCCTCCCGCCGGTGATCGGCGACACCGACGTCCGCCCGCCGTACCTGGCGCCCCGCGACGACGCCGAACGGGCCGTGGCGGCGGCCTGGTCGGCGTTGCTGGACGTGGACCGGATCGGCGCGCACGACGACTTCTTCCAGCTCGGCGGGACGTCGCTGCTGCTGACCCGGCTGCTGGCCCGGCTGCGCGCCGGCACCGGGGTGGAGCTGCCGTTGGCGGAACTGTTCACCGCGTCCACGGTGGAACGCCAGGCGCTGCTGCTGACCCGGTCCGGGCCGGCCGGGCCGCCGGTCGTACCGGTGTCCCGCGACGGCGCGTTGCCGCTCTCGTTCGGCCAGCACCGGCAGTGGTTCCTGGACCGTCTGCAACCGGGCAGCCCGGAGTGGGTGACCCCGCTCTTCGTCCGGCTGCCCGCGACGGTGGACCCGGACCTGGTCCGCCGCGCCCTGGACGTGCTCGGCGGCCGGCACGAGGCGCTGCGCACCCGGTACCCGGACGAGGGCGGTGAACCGCGTCAGGTGCTGGTCGACCCGGCGCCGATCGAGCTGACCGTGGTCGACGCGACCGGCGGGGACCTGGCCGGGTGGTTCGGTCGACAGTTCGGGCGCGGTTTCGACCTGGCCGAGGGGCCGCTGTGGCGGGCCCTGCTGGCGCGGGTCTCCGACACCGATCAGGCGCTGCTGGTCACCATCCACCACATCGCCTGCGACGGCTGGTCCGCGGTGATTCTGGAACGGGAGCTGCGGGAGGTGGTCGACGCGCTGCGTGCCGGTCGGGCGCCGGCGCTGCCCGACCTGCCGGTGCAGTACCCCGATTTCGCCGCCTGGCAGCGCGCCCGGCTGACCGGGCCGGTCCTCGCCGACGAGTTGGCGTACTGGCGTACCGAACTGGCCGGGATAGCGCCGCTGGAGCTGCCCACCGACCGGCCCCGGCCGCCCCGACGCGACCCGGCCGGCGCTTTTGTGTCGTTCACCGTACCGGCGCCGTTGGCGAGGGCGTTGACCGAGTTGGGTCGCGCGCACGGGGCGACCCGGTTCGTCACGCTGCTCACCGCGTTCGCCGCGCTGCTGCGCCGGTACACCGGGCAGCACGACATCGCGGTCGGCTCGCCGGTGGCGGGACGGACCCGGCCGGAGGTGGCCGACGTGGTCGGCTTCTTCCTCAACAACCTGGTCCTGCGCTGCCGGCTGGCCGGCGAGCCGAGCTACCTCGAGGCGCTGGCCCGGGTACGCCACACCGCCCGGTCGGCCTTCGCCCACCAGGAGGCGCCGTTCGAGCGGTTGGTCGACGAGCTGCAGCCGGAGCGGGACCTGTCCCGGACCCCGCTGTACCAGGTCGCCTTCGACCTGCACGACGACGACCTGACCACCGCCCGGACCGCCGACGGCGACCTGGACGCGTTCCTCACCTCCTGGCGGATCGCCAAGACGGACCTGGCGCTGTACCTGAAGCGGCACCCGGACGACTCGCTGACCGGGGCGTTCGAGTACTCGGCGGCGCTGTTCGACCACGCCACGGTGGAGCGGATCGCCGACCACTTCGTCCGGCTGCTGGACCGGGTCACCGCCGCCCCCGACACCCCGCTGACCGAACTGGACCTGTTGACCGCTGCGGAGCGGGCGGTGCTGCTCGCCCCGCCGGTGTGGCCGGCCGCCGCCCCGGAGCGCTGCCTGCACGAGGTCTTCGCGGCGCGGGCGGCGCGGACCCCGGACGCGGTGGCGGTGGTCGCCGACGGGGAGTCGCTGACGTACGCCGAACTGAACGCCCGGGCCAACCGCCTCGCCCACCATCTGCGCTCGCTCGGCGTGGGCCCGGAGAGCCTGGTCGGGGTCTGCCTGGAACGCGGACCCGACCTGGTGCCGACGCTGCTCGGGGTGCTCAAGGCCGGCGCCGGTTACCTGCCGCTGGATCCGGCCCAGCCGGCTGACCGGACCGGCTACCTGGTCCGCGACGCCGGGGCCCGGGTGGTGGTGAGCCGTGGCGACCAGTTGGACCGGCTGGCCGGGGCGGCCCCGGAGACGCTGGTGTTGCTGGACCGGGACGCCGACCTGCTGGCCGGCTGCCCGGAGCACGACCCGCAGACCGGGGTCACCCCGGACAACCTGGTGTACGTCATCTACACCTCGGGTTCGACCGGCCGGCCGAAGGGGGTCTGTCTCAGCCACGCCAACGTGCTGCGCCTGTTCACCGTCACCGAGCCGGCGTTCGACTTCGACGACCGGGACGTCTGGACGCTGTTCCACTCGTACGCCTTCGATTTCTCGGTCTGGGAGCTGTGGGGTGCGCTGCTGTACGGCGGTCGGCTGGTGGTGGTCCCCCGGGAGGTGACCCGCGACCCGGACGCCTTCGTCGACCTGCTCGTCGCGCAGCGGGTGACGGTGCTGAACCAGACCCCGTCGGCGTTCCGGGCGCTGGTCGGGCTGGCCCGCGACGGCGACCCCCGGCTGGACCGGCTGGCGGTGCGGACGGTGGTCTTCGGCGGCGAGCGGCTGGAGGTTGGCGACCTGCTGCCCTGGGCGCGGCGGTTCGGCCTGGACCGACCCGAGCTGGTCAACATGTACGGCATCACCGAGACCACGGTGCACGTCACCTACCACCGGATCACCCCGGTAGACCTGGAGACGCCCCTGGTCAGCCCGGTCGGGGTACCGCTGCCCGACCTGCGGGTGGTGCTGCTGGACGAGTCCGGCCGGCCGGTGCCGGTCGGCGTCCCCGGCGAGATCCACGTCGGCGGTGCCGGGGTGGCCCGCGGCTACCTGCACCGTCCGGAGCTGACCGCGCAACGGTTCGTCCCGGACCCGTACCCGGCGGAGGTCCCCGACCCGGTCGGAACGGGCCGGCTGTACCGCAGCGGTGACCTGGCCCGACGTCGGCCGGACGGCACGCTGGACTTCGTCGGCCGGGCCGACCACCAGGTGAAGATCCGGGGCTACCGGGTGGAGCTCGGCGAGATCGAGGCGGCGCTCGTCGCGCATCCGGCGGTCCGCGAGGCGGTGGTGGTCCTCACCGACGACACCCGGCTGGTCGGCTACTTCGTCCCTGACGGCGAGCTGCCGACCCTGACCGGGCTGCGCGAGCGGCTCGCCGGCGTACTGCCGGACTACATGGTGCCGGCGGCGTTCGTTGCGGTGGAACGGATCCCGCTGACCGTGAACGGGAAGCTCGACCGGCGGGCCCTGCCTGACCCGGACGGGGCGGCGGTCGCCGCCGACGCCGACCACGTGCCACCCCGCAACCCGGTGGAGGAGCGGATCGCCGCCGGCTGGACGGAACTGCTCCGGGTCACCGGGGTGGGTGTGCACGACAACTTCTTTGCCCGGGGCGGGGACTCGATCCTCGCCGTCCGGCTGGCCTCCTGGCTGCAGGAGGAGTTCGACGTGGAACTGACCGTGCGGACGGTGTTCGAGCGGCCGACTGTGGCGCAGCTCGGCACGGCGGTCGAAGAGCTGATCAGAGCGCAGATCGCGGAGCTGTCGGACGCCGAGGTGTCGGCCGCGCAGCACCCGTCGCGGCAGGAGGGGAAGCAGGCATGACCACAGGGGACATCGACGCAGTGCGCACGGCGACGGAGTCGAACGGCGCGGCCGGCGGGCCCGGCGCGGGCACCGGGAACGGCACCACCGGCGGGAGTGGTACCGGGGGCGGCCCGGGACTGGCGGCGGCCCGCGAGGAGCTGCTCCGGGCCCGGCTGGCCGGCCGGTCCATCGGCGGCCGGCGGTCGACGATCGGCCGGGCGGACCGGTCGGGTCCGCTGCCGCTGTCGTACGGACAGCAGCAGATGTGGTTCCTCAACCGGCTGGAGACGAACAGCCCGGAGTACCTGGTCCCGCTCGCGCTGCGACTGCGGGGTCCGCTCGACGTCGACCGGCTCGGCGCGGCCTGGCAGGCACTGCTGGCCCGGCACGAGATCCTGCGCACCCGGTACACGCTCACCGGTCGGGGCGCCGACGAGGCGCCGGTCCAGGTGGTCGACGAGGTCCGGCCGGTCCGCCTCGACGTGGTCGAGGTGCCGGGCGACACCGTCGAGGAGCGGGAGGCGGCCGCGTACCGGCTCGTCGAAGAGGACTGCCGTACCCCGTTCGACCTGGCCGTGCAGTGGCCGGTGCGGGCCGGTCTGCTGTGGCTGGCCGACGACGACCACGTGCTGGTCCTCGTCTTCCACCACATCGCCTGCGACGCCTGGTCGCTGGGGGTCATCGGTCGGGAACTGGCCCAGCTGTACGCCGGCGGGTCGCTGCCGCCGCTGCCCATCCAGTACGCCGACTACGCCGCCTGGGAACGGGCCCGGGACGACCGGCACCTCGACTACTGGCGTACCCGGCTGTCCGGGCTGACCCCGCTGGAGGTGCCGGCCGACCGACCCCGCCCGGCGGTTCGGGACTGGCGTGGCGCGGTGCACTCGTTCGACCTGCCCGAGAGTCTCGCCGGACGGCTGCGCGAACTGGCGTCCCGGCACGACGCCACCCTGTTCATGGTGCTGATGACCGCGTTCCAGGCGCTGCTGTCCCGGTACACCGGGCAGACCGACGTGCCGGTCGGCACCATGGTCTCCGGCCGGTCCCGCCCCGAGCTGCGGGACCTGGTCGGGTACGGGATCAACAGCCTGGTGGTCCGGACCGCGTGGTCCGGTGACCCGACCTTCGTCGAACTGCTCGGCCGGACCCGGGAGGCGGTGCTCGGCGCGTTCGACCACCAGGAGGTGCCGTTCGCCCGGCTGGTGGACGAGCTGCAGCCGGAGCGGGACATGTCCCGGACGCCGCTCTTCCAGGTCGCGCTGACCGTGCAGGAGGCCCGGACGCAGGCGTTCGAGCTGTCGGGTCTGGCGGTGGAGCCGCTGTCGGCGGCCTCGACCGTGTCCCGGTTCGACCTCACCGCGCTCTTCGACGAGCTGCCCGGCGGAGCGCTGCGCGGCCACCTCGAGTACGCGACCGCGCTGTTCGACCCGGCGACCGTCTCCCGGCTGGCCGGGCATCTGACGCGGCTGCTCGCCGGGGTGGCGGAGCGTCCGGAGACACCGGTTTCCGCGCTGGCGCTGCTGGACGCGGAGGAACTCGCCCTGCTGACCCGGCCGCCGGTCCGCACCGTACCCGTCACGGCTCGGGTGCATGAGTTGTTCGAGGCTCAGGTGGTGCGGTCGCCGGGTGCGGTGGCGGTGGTGGCGGGTGGTGTGGAGTTGTCGTATGGGGAGGTGAATGAGCGGGCGAATCGGGTTGCTCATTGGTTGCGTGGGGTTGGTGTGGGTCGTGAGTCGGTGGTGGGGGTGTGTTTGGAGCGGGGTGTTGATCTGGTTCCGGTGTTGTTGGGTGTGTTGAAGGCGGGGGCGGGTTATCTGCCGTTGGATCCTGCGCAGCCTGTGGAGCGTTTGGGTTTCATGGTGGCTGATGCGGGTGTGTCGGTGGTGGTGTCGTCGTCGTTGTTGGTGTCTGTGTTGGGTGGGGTGTGGTCTGGTCCGTTGTTGGTGGTGGATCGGGATGAGTCGTTGGCGGGTTTGCCGGTGTCGGATCCTGGGGTGTCGGGTGGGCCGGATGATTTGATTTATGTGATTTATACGTCGGGTTCGACGGGTCGGCCGAAGGGTGTGTGTCTGTCGCATGCGAATGTGGTGAGGTTGTTTGCGGTGGCGGACAGGTATTACGGTTTTTCGGCGGATGATGTGTGGCCGTTGTTTCATTCGTATGCGTTTGATGTGTCGGTGTGGGAGTTGTGGGGTGCGTTGTTGCATGGGGGTCGGTTGGTGGTGGTGCCGGGGTCGGTGGCGCGGGCTCCGGATGAGTTTGTGGATTTGTTGGTGGAGCATCGGGTGACGGTGTTGAATCAGACGCCGTCGGCGTTTCGGTCGTTGGTGGGGTTGGCGGCTGATGGTGATCGGCGTTTGGATGGTTTGTGTCTGCGGGTGGTGGTGTTTGCGGGTGAGCGGTTGGAGGTTGGTGAGCTGGTGCCGTGGGTGGAGCGGTTCGGGCTTGGTCGGCCTCGGTTGGTGAATATGTATGGGATTACTGAGACGACGGTGCATTCGACGTTTTATGAGTTGTCGGAGGAGGATTTTGTTCTGGGGGCTCCGAATCGTGTGGGTGTGCCGTTGGATGATTTGTCGGTGTTTTTGTTGGATGGGTGGGGTTATCCGGTGCCGGTGGGGGTTCCGGGTGAGATTTTTGTGGGTGGTGGGGGTGTTGCTCGGGGTTATTTGAATCGTGCGGGGTTGACGGCGGAGCGGTTTGTGCCGGATCCGTTTGGTGGTGGGGGGCGGTTGTATCGGTCGGGGGATGTGGCGCGGTGGCGGCGCGATGGTGGGTTGGAGTTTTTGGGGCGTGCGGATGATCAGGTGAAGATTCGTGGTTATCGGGTGGAGTTGGGGGAGATCGGGGCGGTGTTGGCGGGGCATCCGGGGGTCCGGGACGCCGTCGTCCTCCTCCGCGACGACACCCTGGTGGGCTACTACCTGCCCGCCACCACCCCCGCGGCCAGGACCTTGACGAACTCCGGCCCGGACCAGCCGGCCGACAGCCCGACCGATCACCCGGCCCACAGCGCCAACCAGCCGGCCGACCCGCCGCTGAGCAGCGCCGAGCTGGCCGAACACTGCCGCACCGCACTGCCCGAGTACATGGTGCCGGCCGCGTTCGTCGCGCTGGACCGGTTCCCGCTGACGGTGAACGGCAAGCTGGACAAGCGGGCGCTGCCGGCGCCGGACCAGGGTGCGCTGCCGACAGGTGAGGTCTACGTGGCGCCGCGTACCGAGGTGGAGGAGCGGGTCGCGGCGATCTGGCGGGACGTGCTCGGGGTCGAGCGGGTCGGGGTGCACGACAGCTTCTTCGACCTCGGCGGGCACTCGATCCGGGCGGTCGCCCTGGTCGGCGCCCTGCGCGAGGCCGGCTACGACGCCAGCGTCCGGGACGTCTTCGCGTACCGGTCGGTCGGTGAGCTGACCGAGGTGCTGGTCGGACGGGACGCCCCGGCCGCCCAGGCGGAGACCCGGGTCGCGCCGTTCGACCTGATCTCGGCGGCCGACCGGGCCAAGCTGCCGGCCGGGGCGGTCGACGCGTACCCGCTGTCCCGGGTCCAGGCCGGCATGGTCGTCGAGATGCTGGCCGACACCGAGACCCACGCGTACCACAACGTGACCTCGTTCCGGATCCGCGACGAACAGCCGTTCTCCGGCGCCGAACTGCGCCAGGCGATCGCGGCGACGGTCGCCCGGCACGAGGTGCTGCGGACCTCGATCGACCTGGCGACGTACGCGGTGCCGATGCAGGTGGTGCACGGATCCGCCGAGATGCCGTTCGGCGTACGGGAGCTGCGCGGCCTCGACGAGGTGGCGGTGGAGGCGGCCCTGCGCGAGTTCACCGCCCGGGAACGGGCCACCCTCTTCGACCTCGGCCGCGCCCCCCTGCTGCGGCTGTACGCGCACGTGGTCGACGACAAGACCTGGTGGCTGACGGTCACCGAGTGCCACCCGATCATCGAGGGCTGGAGCCACCACTCGCTGCTGATGGAGCTGCTCGACACGTACCGGGCGCTGCGGCAGGGGCGCACCCCGGAGCCGGTCGAGCTGCCCGACCTGCGCTACGCCGACTTCATCGCCGCCGAGCTGCGCTCCCTCGCCTCGACCGAGGACCGGGAGTTCTGGCACGGCATGGTGGCCGGCCGGGCCAAGTTCACCCTGCCCGAGGGATGGGGTGCCGCGTCGGGCAGCCCGCGCACGGTGTACCGGACCGCGGTGCCGTTCCACGACCTGGAGGACAACCTGCGGGCGCTCGCCAGCGCGGCGCGGGCCTCGCTGAAGAGCGTGCTGCTCGCCGCCCACCTCAAGGTGCTCAGCCAGCTCACCGACGCGGAGAGCTTCTTCACCGGGGTGGTGCTGCACGGCCGGCCCGAGGTCGCCGGCGCGGACCGGGTCTACGGCATGTACCTCAACACCCTGCCGATCGGCTTCGACCGGGGTGCCGGCAGCTGGCGCCGCCTGGTCGCCGACGTGTTCGCCCGGGAGACCGAGATGTGGCGGCACCGGCAGTACCCGATGCCGGCGATCCAGCAGGACCTCGGCGACGGCGACCGGCTGCTCGACACCATGTTCATCTACCTCGACTTCGACCAGGTCGACCGGGACCTCGTCGACTACCTGGCCAGCATCGACGACAGCCCGACCGAGTTCCCGCTCGCGGTGTCGGTCCGGGTGGGACACGTCGGCCTCGCCGTGGACACCCGCGTGGTCGCCCCCGAGCACGCCGAGCGGCTGGCCGCGATGTACCGGGCGGTGCTGGCCGCGATGGCCGCCGACGTCGACGGCGACGCCCGGGCCACCTGCCTGCCCCCGGAGGAGCGCGCCCTGGTGCTCGCCCCGGCCGTGCTGCCGGATGTTCCGGTCACGGCTCGGGTGCATGAGTTGTTCGAGGCTCAGGTGGTGCGGTCGCCGGGTGCGGTGGCGGTGGTGGCGGGTGGTGTGGAGTTGTCGTATGGGGAGGTGAATGAGCGGGCGAATCGGGTTGCTCATTGGTTGCGTGGGGTTGGTGTGGGTCGTGAGTCGGTGGTGGGGGTGTGTTTGGAGCGGGGTGTTGATCTGGTTCCGGTGTTGTTGGGTGTGTTGAAGGCGGGGGCGGGTTATCTGCCGTTGGATCCTGCGCAGCCTGTGGAGCGTTTGGGTTTCATGGTGGCTGATGCGGGTGTGTCGGTGGTGGTGTCGTCGTCGTTGTTGGTGTCTGTGTTGGGTGGGGTGTGGTCTGGTCCGTTGTTGGTGGTGGATCGGGATGAGTCGTTGGCGGGTTTGCCGGTGTCGGATCCTGGGGTGTCGGGTGGGCCGGATGATTTGATTTATGTGATTTATACGTCGGGTTCGACGGGTCGGCCGAAGGGTGTGTGTCTGTCGCATGCGAATGTGGTGAGGTTGTTTGCGGTGGCGGACAGGTATTACGGTTTTTCGGCGGATGATGTGTGGCCGTTGTTTCATTCGTATGCGTTTGATGTGTCGGTGTGGGAGTTGTGGGGTGCGTTGTTGCATGGGGGTCGGTTGGTGGTGGTGCCGGGGTCGGTGGCGCGGGCTCCGGATGAGTTTGTGGATTTGTTGGTGGAGCATCGGGTGACGGTGTTGAATCAGACGCCGTCGGCGTTTCGGTCGTTGGTGGGGTTGGCGGCTGATGGTGATCGGCGTTTGGATGGTTTGTGTCTGCGGGTGGTGGTGTTTGCGGGTGAGCGGTTGGAGGTTGGTGAGCTGGTGCCGTGGGTGGAGCGGTTCGGGCTTGGTCGGCCTCGGTTGGTGAATATGTATGGGATTACTGAGACGACGGTGCATTCGACGTTTTATGAGTTGTCGGAGGAGGATTTTGTTCTGGGGGCTCCGAATCGTGTGGGTGTGCCGTTGGATGATTTGTCGGTGTTTTTGTTGGATGGGTGGGGTTATCCGGTGCCGGTGGGGGTTCCGGGTGAGATTTTTGTGGGTGGTGGGGGTGTTGCTCGGGGTTATTTGAATCGTGCGGGGTTGACGGCGGAGCGGTTTGTGCCGGATCCGTTTGGTGGTGGGGGGCGGTTGTATCGGTCGGGGGATGTGGCGCGGTGGCGGCGCGATGGTGGGTTGGAGTTTTTGGGGCGTGCGGATGATCAGGTGAAGATTCGTGGTTATCGGGTGGAGTTGGGGGAGATCGGGGCGGTGTTGGCGGGGCATCCGGGGGTCCGGGACGCCGTCGTCCTCCTCCGCGACGACACCCTGGTGGGCTACTACCTGCCCGCCACCACCCCCGCGGCCAGGACCTTGACGAACTCCGGCCCGGACCAGCCGGCCGACAGCCCGACCGATCACCCGGCCCACAGCGCCAACCAGCCGGCCGACCCGCCGCTGAGCAGCGCCGAGCTGGCCGAACACTGCCGCACCGCACTGCCCGAGTACATGGTGCCGGCCGCGTTCGTCGCGCTGGACCGGTTCCCGCTGACGGTGAACGGCAAGCTGGACAAGCGGGCGCTGCCGGCGCCGGACCAGGGTGCGCTGCCGACAGGTGAGGTCTACGTGGCGCCGCGTACCGAGGTGGAGGAGCGGGTCGCGGCGATCTGGCGGGACGTGCTCGGGGTCGAGCGGGTCGGGGTGCACGACAGCTTCTTCGACCTCGGCGGGCACTCGATCCGGGCGGTCGCCCTGGTCGGCGCCCTGCGCGAGGCCGGTTTCCCGGCCGGCGTACGGGACGTGCTGGAGGCGCGCACCGTCGCCCGGCTCGTCGAGGCGCTGGCCGGCCGGGAGGAGGCGCGGGTCGAGCGGGCCGTGGCGCCGTTCGACCTGATCTCCGCCGCCGACCGGGCCAGACTGCCGGTCGGGGTGGTCGACGCGTACCCGCTCTCCCAGGTGCAGCTCGGCATGCTGGTGGAGATGCTCGGCGACGCCGAACTGAACCCCTACCACACGGTCAACTCGTTCCGGCTCCGCGACGGGCGGCCGTTCTCCGCCGCCGCGCTGCGGGCCGCCGCCGACCTGGTCGCCGACCGGCACGAACTGCTGCGTACCTCGTTCGACCTGGAGACGTACGCGGTGCCGATGCAGCTCGTGCACGCCGACGCGACGATCCCGCTGACCGTCCGGGACCTGCGGGACCTTCCGCCGACCGGGCGGGAGCAGGCGGTCCGCGACTTCACCGATCGGGAGCAGGCCACCCCGTTCGCCGTCGGCGACGCCCCGCTGCTGCGACTGGCCGCCCACGTCGAGAGTGACGGGTCGTGGTGGCTGACCGTGACGGTGTGCCACCCGATCACCGAGGGCTGGAGCCACCGGGCGATGCTGGTCGAGCTGCTCGACGCGTACCAGCGGATCCGCGACGGCCTGGCCCCCGCGCCGGTCGAGCGACCGGCGGTGCGCTACGCCGACTTCGTCGCCGCCGAACTCCGGTCGATCGACTCGGCGGCCGACCGGGACCACTGGCGCGGCATCGTCGAGCGGTACGCCCCGTTCGCCCTGCCCGCGGCCTGGGCTGACCCGGCCGGCCGGGTCAGCGACGGCTACTCGGTCACCGTGGTCTGGGGCGACCTGGACCGCGAGCTGCGGGCCCTGGCCGCCGCGGCCGGGGCGTCCCTGAAGAGCGTGCTGCTCGCCGCCCACCTCAAGGCGCTCAGCCAGCTCACCGACGAGCGTCGGTTCTTCACCGGCCTGGTCTACAGCGCCCGTCCCGAGGTGGTCGGCGCGGACCGGGTCTACGGCATGTACCTCAACAGCCTGCCGTTCGGCTACGACGGCACCGCCGCCACCTGGCGGAACCTGGTGCGCGACGTCTACACCCACGAGACCGCCTGCTGGCCGCACCGACGCTTCCCGATGCCGGTGATCCAGCGCGAGTTCGGCGACGGACGACGCCTGGTCGACGTCCGTTTCTCCTACCAGGAGGACTTCGAGGCGGTCGACACCGACCTGATCGACGTCGAGAACGGGCTCGGCGACGGCGCCAGCGAGTTCCCGCTCGCGGTGGCGGCGGCGGACGGTGGCCTGATCCTCACCACCAACCGCCGGGCGCTCCGGCCGGAGCACGCCGAACGGCTCGCCGGGATCTACCGGGCGGTGCTGGAGGCGATGGCAGCCGACGTCGACGGCGACGCCCGGACCAGCCACCTGCCGCCCGGCGAACGGGACCGGCTGCTGGTCACCGCGAACCGGACCGACCCGGCGCCGGTCCGGCAGGCCGTGCACCAGCTTGTCGCGGAGCGGGCCGCGGCCACCCCGGACGCCCTCGCGGTCCGCTGCGGCGCGGCGCGGCTGAGCTACCGGGAACTCGACACGCTGGCCAACCGGTACGCCCAGCACCTGCGGGCGCTCGGCGTCGGTCCGGAGTCGACGGTCGGCGTCCTGCTCGACCGGGGACCGGACCTGGTCGCCGCCCTGCTCGGAATCTGGAAGGCCGGCGGGGCGTACGTGCCGCTCGACGCCTCCCACCCGACCGAGCGGCTGCGCCACATGCTGGCCAACGCCGGCGCCCGGCTGGTGGTCACCCAGCAGGCGTACGCCGACCGGTTCACCGTCGCGCAGGTGCTCGTCGACCGGGACGCGGCGGCGGTGGCGGCCCGCCCGGCGAGTCCGCCCGACGTCCCGACCGACCTCGACGGTCTGGCGTACGTCATCTACACCTCCGGTTCCACCGGTCGGCCCAAGGGTGTCCAGGTGCCGCACCGGGGTCTGACCAACCACGTCCAGTGGGCCGCCGCCGAACTCGCCTCCCGGGGTGACCGGGGCGCGCCGCTGTTCTCCTCGATCGCCTTCGACCTGCCGGTGCCGAACCTCTACGCCCCGCTGGTCACCGGCCAGCCGGTGCACCTGATGCCGGCCGACGTCGAGCTGGACCGGCTCGGCGACTGGCTGGCCGACGCCGGGCCGTTCAGCTTCGTCAAGCTGACCCCCGGCCACCTGGACCTGCTCTCCCACCAACTCACCGCCGCGCAGGCGTCCGGGCTGGCCGGCGCGCTGGTGGTGGCCGGCGAGGCGTTCACCCGGGCGACCCTGGACCGGTGGCGTGCACTGGACGCGGACACCCCGCTGATCAACGAGTACGGCCCGACCGAGGCGTCGGTGGGCACCTGTGTCCACCCGGTCACCGGGGCGCCCGAGGGTGACGTGGTGCCGATCGGCCGTCCGCTGCCCGGCATGACCATGTACGTGCTGGACCGCTGGCTGCAGCCGGTCCCGGTCGGGGTCCCCGGCGAGCTGTACGTCGGCGGCACCGGCGTCACCAGGGGTTACGCCGACCAGCCCGGGCTGACCGCCGAGCGGTTCCTGCCCGACCCGTTCGGGCCGCCCGGCGGTCGCCTCTACCGCACCGGCGACCTGGTCCGGACCCTGCCGGACGGTGCGGTCGACTTCCTCGGCCGGCTCGACGACCAGGTCAAGATCCGGGGTTACCGGATCGAGCTGGGGGAGATCCAGGCGGTGCTGCTCGACCACCCGGCGGTCCGGGACGCGGTCGTGGTGGCCCGCGACGTGGTCCGGGACGACGCCCCGACCGGGGACCGGCAGCTCGTCGCCTACTGCGTACCGGCCGGGGACGGTGGGGACCTGAACGCCGGGGTGCTCGCCGAGCACTGCGCCACCCGACTGCCGGACTACATGGTGCCGGTGGCGTACGTGCCGCTGGAGCAGATCCCGCTGACCGCGAACGGCAAACTGGACCGGCGGGCCCTGCCCGACCCCGGGGACGCCGGCGCACCGGCCGCCCGGGAGTTCGTCGGACCGCGCACCGAGACCGAGCGGACCCTGGCCGGGATCTGGGCCCGGGTGCTCGGCCTGCCCGAGGTCAGCGTGCACGACAGGTTCTTCGAACTGGGTGGCCACTCCATCCTGATGATCCAGGTGCTGGCCGCCGCCCGGCAGGCCGGACTGCCGCTCGCGGTGGCCCAGATGTACCAGCACGAGACCGTCGCCGAGCTGGCCGCCGCGGTGGCGGCCGACACCACCCCGGCGGTCGAGGCGGTGACCGAACAGGGACAGGTCACCGGTGAGGTGCCGCTGACCCCGATCCAGCGACGGTTCCTCGCCCTGCCCGGCGACCCCGACCGGTATGCCCAGGCGGGCCTGCTCGACGTACGGCCGGCGGCCGACGTGAACCGGCTCGCCGGGGCGCTGGACACGCTGGTCGCCCACCACGACGCGCTGCGGCTGCGGATCCGCGACGGGGTGGCGACGATCGGCGCCGAGGTCCCGGCCGACCTGCTGACCGTCGTCGACCTCGGGCAGCTGCCGGAGGCGGAGCGGGAGACGGTGGTCCGGGAGACGGTCGGTCGGGCCGCCGAGGGACACGACATCGCGGCCGGACGCCTGGTCCGGGCCACCCTGCTGCGCGGCGGAAACGCCGGTGGCGACCAGTTGCTGCTCGCCGTGCACCACCTGGCGGTGGACATCGTCTCGTGGCAGATCCTGGTCGCCGACCTGAACACCGCGTACGCCGGGGAACCGCTGCCGGCCAAGAGCACCTCGGTCCAGCACTGGGCCCGTCGGCTCGTCGAACACGCCGCGGGGAACGAGTTGGCCGCGCAGGCGCCGTACTGGCTGAACCGGATGCCGGCGGCGGCGCTGCCGGTGGACCGTCCGGAGGAGACCGACCACGCCGCCGACGCCCGCACCGTCACGGTCACCCTGCCCCGGCACCTGACCGCCGCGCTCACCCACCAGGTGCCGGCGGCCGGGCAGGTCCGCGCCGAGGAGGTCTTCCACACCGCGCTGGCCACCGCGGTGGCCGGCTGGACCGGCGGCAACCGGGTGCTGCTCGACCTGGAGGGGCACGGCCGGGAGGAGATCTTCCCGGACGTGGACCTGTCCCGGACCGTCGGCTGGTTCACCAGCCTCTACCCGGTCTCGCTCTGGCTACCGGCGGGCGATCCGGAGGCCGCGCTGCGTGCCGTCCGCGACCAGCTGCGCGCGGTCCCGGACCGGGGTCTCGGCTACGGCCTGCTCCGGCACCTCAGCTCGGACAACGAACTGGCGGCGGCCCTGGCCGAGCTGCCCGAGCCGCGGATCCTGGTCAACTACACCGGGCACCGGTCGGTGGGCAGCCAGACCGGCCCGGCCGGCCCGGACGGCGGACGACCGAGCGCGCCTCGGTTCACCCTGCCCGCCCGTCGGCTGGTCAGCGCCCAGGACCCGGACCGGCCCCGAACCCACCCGCTGCAGGTCACCGCCGGGGTGCACGACCACATGCTGACCGTGCACTGGACCTACCCGGGACGGCGGTACGACGAGGCCACCATCCGGCGGGTCGCCGAGCGGACCATCGAGGCGCTCACCGACCTGATCGGGCACGCGGTGCCGAAGGCGGCGGTGCCGAGCGGGCCGGTGATCTCCGGCGAGGCGGTCCGGGCCGCCCTCGACGAGTACGCGGTGCCGGGCGCGGCGGTGGCGCTGGTCCGCAACGGCGAACTGGTCTCGGCGGACGGCTATGGCAGCCTGACCGCCGGCGGTGACGTCCCGGTCACCGCGGACACCCTGTTCCAGGTCGGGTCGATCAGCAAGCACGTCTGCGCGGTCGGCGCGCTCCGGCTCGCCGCCGCCGGCCGGCTGGACCTGGACACCGACGTCAACCGCTACCTGACCAGCTGGCGGCTGGACGCCCCCGGCCCGGTGACCGTACGCCAGCTGCTCAGTCACGTGGCCGGGCTGACCGTGGTCCGCAACAGCGGGCAGCTGCGCGGCGAACCGGGGCCGAGCCTGCTCGACCTGCTCGCCGGC
Organism: Plantactinospora sp. B5E13; assembly: GCF_039871775.1. Taxonomy (NCBI): domain Bacteria; kingdom Bacillati; phylum Actinomycetota; class Actinomycetes; order Micromonosporales; family Micromonosporaceae; genus Plantactinospora; species Plantactinospora sp. B5E13. The sequence continues at coordinate 117,463 of NZ_JBDPLT010000006.1, read as the reverse complement.
CGGCCGCCGGCGACCACCCCGCAGGTCCGGGGTGAGCTGCCGCCGGGCGAGCGGTTCCGCAAGAGCAACGGCCACTACTGGGTGCTGGAGCAGCTGCTGACCGACCTGACCGGGCAGCCGTTCGCCGAACTGATGCGGGAGCTGGTGTTCGCCCCGCTCGGCATGGACGGCACCAGCTTCGACCAGGCGTTCCCGGAGACGTCGGGCCGGCCGGTGGCGGTCGGACACGACGAGCGGGGCGCTCCGGTGCCGGGCGGCTGGCGGGTCAAGCCGGTGCTCGCCTCGACCGGGCTCTGGGCCACCGCGCCGGACCTGGCCCGGCTGCTGGTCGCGGTCCGCCGGGCGTACCTCGGGGAGGGGGAGCTGCTGCCCCGGCCGTACGCCGAGCAACTGCTCACCGCGATCCACCGGGACGCGCTCTACGGGCTCGGCACCTCGGTCGACGACACCGGACGGGAAGTCGAGTTCGGACACGTCGGCGAGTCGGTCGGCTACCGCGCGATGATGCTGGGGCGGGTGCGCAGCGGCACCGGTTTTGTGGTGCTCACCAACGCGGACTCCGGCAAGGAGGTGCACAAGGTCGTCGCGCTCGGTGTCGGCCAGCAGGACGGGCAGCAGTTCGGGGTCGGCCAGGGCCGTACCGAGCTGGGCTACTGACCGGGACCGGGGGACCGGGATCCGGGCACCGCACCACTGGGCCGGTCCGCCGGACCGCGCCGGAACCAGATCGGCCGGACGGGAGACACCATGACACGTCATCTCATCTCCATCAGCGACCTGACCGACGACGACCTGCACGGCATCGTGCGGCGGGGAGCCGAGCTGAGCACCGGGGCGGCCGTACCGTCCCGGGCGCTGGCCGGCCGGATCGTCGGCATCTACTTCCGACGTACCTCCACCCGGACCAGGACCGCCTTCTCCAGCGGGGCGCTGCGACTCGGCGGGCAGATCATCGCGTACGGGCCCGACGACCTGCAGACCCGGACCGGTGAGACGGTGGAGGACACCGGGCGGGTCTTCGCCGGCATGCTCGACCTGCTGGTGGCCCGCACCGCGGACAGCCCGTCCGAGCTGCGCGCGTACGCCGGGCACGGCCGGATGGGGGTGGTGAACGCGATGACCGCCGACGAGCATCCCACCCAGGCGCTCACCGACCTGACCACCCTGCTCGTCCACTTCGGGCGGCTGGAGGGGCTACGGGTCCGGTACGTCGGCGAGGGCAACAACACCGCGACCGCGCTCGCGCTGGCCCTGACCCGGATCCCGGGAACCGAACTCGACCTGCACACCCCGCCCGGGTACGGGCTGCCGGCCGGGCTGCTGCACACGGCGACGGAGCAGGCCCGGCGGTACGGTGCCCGGATCTCCGAACGGCACGACATGACCGAACTGGGCGACGGGGTCGACGTGGTCTACACCACGAGGTGGCAGACCACCGGCAGCAGCAAGGCCGACCCGGAGTGGCGGCGGGTCTTCGCCCCGTTCCAGGTCGACGACGCGGTGCTCGGGGCCAGCCCGAAGGCGGTGTTCATGCACGACCTGCCGGCACACCGGGGCGAGGAGGTGACCGCGTCGGTGCTGGACGGCCCGGCCAGCATCGCGTTCGGCCAGGCGGAGAACAAGATGCACAGCGCGATGGCGGTCCTGGAGTGGTGCGCCGCCGGCGGGTGGACCCGGTGAACGGAGCGCGTGCCGGCGCCGGGTGCTCCGGCCGGCAGCCCGGCCCGGCCCACGGTGGGCGGGCGGGCGTCGGATGCTCCGGCCGGCGGTGGTCGCGGTGACCTCGTCGGTGGCGGCCGGCTCGGCGGCCCGCCCGGAGCCCGGCGCCGAACCGCCGCTGCGGCGCAACCGGGACTTCCTGCTGCTCTGGGTCGGTGCCGGCTTCGCTGTGCTGGGGGCGCGGATCACCGCGATCGCGTACCCGCTGCTGATCCTCTGGCAGACCGGCTCGATCACCGGAGCCGGGCTGGTCAGCACCGCCGCCCTGCTGCCGATGCTGCTGGTGCAACTGCCGGCCGGTCTGCTGGTGGACCGCTGGGACCGGCGCCGGCTGATGATCGCCGCCGATGCCGGCTGTGTACTGGTCACCGCCACCGTCGCGGTCGCGGTCTGGGCCGACCTGGTCTGGGTCTGGCACCTGGTGGTGGTCGCCTTCGTCCAGTCGAGTCTGGCCATCGTGCACCAGCTCGCCGAGCGATCGGCGGTCCGGAACCTGGTCACCCCCGGCCAACTGCCCGCCGCGCTGAGCCAGAACGAGGCCCGGCAGCGCGGCGCGATGCTGCTCGGCCGGCCGGCCGGCGGCGCCCTGTTCGAGCTGGTCCGCTGGGCGCCGTTCCTGGCCACCACGCTGGCCCACCTGGTTTCGCTGGTGTCGCTGCTGCTGATCCGCCGGCCGTTCCAGTCCACCGCGCCGGCCGGCGTCCCGGGCACCGCCCGGACCCTGCGGGCGGACCTCGTCGAGGGGATCGGCTGGGTGTGGCGCCGCCGGTTCCTGCGTACCGTGATGATCTTCATCGCGATCAGCAACATCCCGTTCGAGGGGCTGGCGCTGGCCGTGATGTACGTGGTCAAGCAGGACGGCGGCTCGGGCGCGGTGGTCGGCCTGCTCGCCGGGGTGAGCGGGGTGGGCGGCCTGCTCGGCGCGCTGGGCGGCACCTGGTGGCTGCGCCGGCTGGACCTGCGGGCGGTGGTGATCGGCGGCCTGGCCGGCTGGGCGCTGGTCATGCCGGCGATGGCGTTCACCCGCGACGTCTGGGCACTCGGTGTTCTTTTCGCCGCGATGAGCTACATCGGCGGGGTGTTCAACGTGGCCGGCGGGATCTACCTGGTCCGGATCACCCCGGACGCGCTGATGGGCCGGGTCGGCGCGGTCGCGACGCTGCTCGGCTCGGGGACGAACTTCCTCGGCCCGCTGCTCGCCGGCTACCTGCTCGCCGCGCTGCCGGTCGCCACCGCCGTGCTGGCGCTCAGCGGGGTGATGGTGGTGTTGGTCGCGGTCGCGGTGCTCAGCCCGGCGGTCCGGGCCGTGGTCGACACCCCGGAAGGCCGTCGGCTGAGCTGACCGGGGCCATCGGGGAATCAGCCGCCGGTGTAGGCGACCCGGACGTTGCCGTCCCCGGCCTGGGCGTCGATCCGGCGGGGCGCGGTCGGCTCCTCCCGTACGCTCACCGTCCGGGTTCCGGACCTCGCGCTGGCGTGCAGGTTGTAACCGTCCGGCGGCGGCACGGCGACGGTGATCCCGCCGGAGCCGGTCCGGACCAGCACCGTGGTCGGTGGCGTCGCGAAACGCAGCGCCACGTCACCGGCGCCGGACCGGGCCTGCACCTGGGGCGAGTGCAGGTCGGCCCCGTCGATCCGGCCGGAACGGGCGTCCAGCCGCAGGTCGCCGGCGACGTTCTCCACCCGTACGTCGCCGTTACGGCTGTGCAGGGTCAGTGGGCCGGTCACGTCCCGGACCGAGACGGTCCCGGAGCCGGTCCGCACCGTCACCGCCACCTCCGGCGGCACCTCGATCCGGTACGCCACCGCACAGCCGGGCAGCCGTGGCCGCGTACCGCAGTCGGCGGTGACCGACAGCCGGCCGTCGGCGTGCTCCTGCCGGACCACCGGCCGGCCGTACGACCAGGTGAGCCGCTGCTCGACGGTGGCCCGCCCGGGCGGGCCGGTGGTCACCTCGGCGCTGCCGTTGCCCAGCTCGACGGTGAGTTCGGTGACCGTGCCCTGGTAGCCGGTCCGCTCGGTGACCGTCTGCCGGGCCAGCCAGGACCAGGCCGACACCCCGCCGGCCAGGACGGTGACCACGGCCAGGGTGTGCCCGAACGGCCGCCAGAACCCGGCCATCACACCTCCCGCAGGAAGTGCAGCACGGCGAGCACCCGCCGGTGGTCGGCGTCGGCGGCGGCCAGCCCGAGTTTGGCGAAGATGCTGTTCACGTGCTTCGCCACGGTGCTCTCGCTGACCACCAGCGCGGCGGCGATGCCGGCGTTGGAGCGGCCCTGCGCCATCAACGCCAGCACCTCGGACTCCCGCTGGGTGAGCCGCTGCAGAGGGTTGGCCCGGGAGCGGATCAGGATCTGCGAGACCACCTCGGGATCCAGCACGGTGCCGCCGGCGGCCACCTGCCGCAGTGCGGCCAGGAACTCGGCGACGTCCGCGACCCGGTCCTTCAGCAGGTAGCCGACCCCACGGGTCGGCCCGGAGAGCAGTTCGGCGGCGTACCGCTCCTCGACGTACTGGGAGAGCACCACCACCGCGGTCTCTGGAAAACGGGCCCGTACCGTCAGCGCGGCCCGCAGTCCCTCGTCGACGAAGGTCGGTGGCATCCGGACGTCCACCACGGCCAGGTCGGGCCGGTGGTCGGCGACCGTGGCGAGCAGGCCCTCGGCGTCGCCGCTCGCGCCGACCACGGTCTCCCCGGCCGACTGCAGCAGCCGGACCAGCCCCTCCCGGAGCAGGACCGAGTCCTCGGCGATCACGACCCGCACGGCAGCTCCACGGTGATCCTCGTCCCGCCGCCGAGTGGGCTGGTGATCTCCAGGGTGCCGTCCACCGAGGCCACCCGCTGGGCCAGCCCGTGCAGGCCGGTACCGATACCGGGCCGGGCACCGCCCCGGCCGTCGTCGCTGATCTCCACGTGCAGCCGGTCGGCCCGACGCTCGGCGCTGACCACGACCCCGGTGGCCCCGGCGTGCCGGGCCGCGTTGGTCAGCGCCTCGGCGACCACGAAGTACGCCACCGCGCCGACCGCCGGTGGTGGTCGGTCCGGCAGGTCGACCCGGAGCCGGACCGGGACCGGGGCGCCGGCGGCCAGTCCGGAGAGCGCGGCGTCGAGCCCCCGGGCGTCCAGCACCGCCGGATGCAGGCCCCGGACCAGCCGGCGCAGTTCGGCGAGGGCGAGCTTGGCGTCCTCGTGCGCCCGGACGATCTCGGACCGCACCGGCTCCGGCAACCCGGTGGCCTCCTGGCGCAGCATGCCGAGGTTCATCGCCAGCGCGGTCAGCCGCTGCTGCGCGCCGTCGTGCAGGTCCCGCTCGATCCGGCGGCGTTCCGCGTCGGCCGCGTCCACCAGCGCGTTCCGGCTGGCGGTGAGCGCCTCGACCCGGCGGCTCAGCCGCTCGGTGCGGCTCGGGCCGAGCAACGCGCCGGCGGCCCGGGTGTCCCACGCGACCAACCGGATGGCCAGCCAACGTACGGCGAGGCAGCAGACCAGCCCGGCGCCGGTCAGCGCGGTCAGGATCACCGGCTCACGCGGACTGAGTCCCAGCACGTTGCGGTCCGGCAGCGTCCAGGCGTACGCCCAGACGGTGGTCAGGGAGAGTCCGACCGCCCAGCCGACCGCGCAGACCAGGAAGCTGACCGGGGCGAGGACCGCGGCGGCCAGGTGGTAGCCGAGCTGCCGCCAGGTGGTGGCGGCCCGGGCCTCGGCGAGCACCCGGCCGAGCCAGCTGGGCGCGGCGAACCGGTCGGCCCGGGGCGGCACCGTCACCCCGAGGCACTCCGCGAACCGGGCCCGGTGCCACCGGGTGAACAGCCGGACAGCGGCCAGCAGCACCCCGAGGGTGGGCAGGCCGAACAGCGGCAGTACGAGCAGGGCGGGGGCGCTCAGCACCGCGATCGGCAGCCCGGCCGCCAGGTGGGCGGTGCCGCGCCAGGCGGCGTACCAGCCGTCGGCGCGCAGTGCGGCCCGGAGCAGACCGTCGGACCGGGCGGCGTACGCGCGGCCGGCCGGCCCGGTCGGGGCGTAGCTGTCCGGAACCACCTGACCACCATAGGCAGTCCGGACCGGGGTGACCATCCGGTCAGGACCCGGACCGGTATGGAACCTGGTACCCAGAGGAAGACGGATACCGCCGCTACCGACTTTCGGTCTTCCGACCGGAAAACTCGACCGCATGGTGGCACGTATAGGACGTTTCTGTTACCGGCACCGACGCCTGGTGCTGATCGGCTGGCTGGTGGTGATCGTGGCCGGCGGGGTGGCCGCCGGCCCGGTGCTCACCAAGGTGGGATCGACCCGGGCCGTCCAGGGCACCGAGTCCGACGACGCACAGCATGTACTCCGCGCCGAGGCCGACCACGGCCTGCGGATCGTGACCCTGGTCGACGGGATCGACCCGGGCGGCGGCGCCGACGCCGCCGCGCTGGCCCGGGCCCGCGCCGACGTGGCCGGCCGCCCCGACGTGACCGGGGTGACCGGACCGGTGGCGGCCCGGGCCGGCGACGGCGCCAAGGTGGTCGTTACCCTGGACCGGTTCGAACGCTCCGAACGGGAGGCCGAGACGGCCGCGCTGGAGGCGGTCCAGGACCGGTTCCGGCAGCTCGAGACGGAACTGCCGGGCGCCACGGTCCGGTTCGGCGGCGCCGACCTCGTACCCCGACAGGCCGGCGGGGCCTCGCAGAACGATCTCACCCGGGCCGAGATCCTCGCCCTGGGCCTGACCCTGATCGTGCTGATCATCATCTTCCGGGGCTTCGCCGCCGGCAGTGTGCCGGTGATCGCCACGATCGCCACGATGACCGGCGCGTTGATCGTGGTACTCGCCTTCTCGTACGTCGTCGACCTGGACAACACCGTACTCAGCGTGGTGTCGCTGCTCGGGCTCGGCCTCTCCATCGACTACGGGCTGTTGCTGGTCTCCCGCTACCGGGAGGAGTTGGCGGCCGGTCTGGCACCTCCCGACGCGCTCGGTCGGACCTGGGCGACGGCCGGACGTACCGTCGCGTTCAGCGGCCTGACCATCGTCTTCGCCCTCGCCGGCCTGCTGCTGTTCGACATGCCCCGGCTGCAGGCGATGGGTGCGGCCGGCATCTCCGCCGCGCTGCTGGCGATGTTCTCCGCGCTCACCCTGACCGCCGCGCTGCTGCGGGTGTTCCGCCGGTTCGTCAAGCCGTCCCGGCGGGCGGTCCGCCTCACCGCGCTGGCGGCCGAGCGCGGCCAGTCCCGCGACGAGGTGGAACGGGGCTTCTTCAGCCGGGTGGCCCGGCTCGCCCAGCGCCGGCCCCGGCTGGTCGTCCTCGTCGTCACCGCGTTGCTGCTGATCGCCGCACTGCCGGTGCTGACCCTGTCCAGCCGGCTGCCGCAGCTCGCCGGCCTGCCCCGCAGCATCGAGTCGGTGCGGGTGGCGGACGAGCTCAGCGAGCGGTACGGGGAGAGCACCTTCCCGGCCGTCCGGGTGCTGGCCCGGACCGACCCGGCCACCCTGGGCGCCTGGGCGCAGCGGTGGCGCGACGACCCGCTGGTCTCCCGGGTCGCCCCGGCCGAGGCGGAGGGACCGAACCTGGCCAGCGTGGCGATCGACGTGCGCGGTGACAACCAGTCCGACGCGGCCCGGGACCTGGCGCTGCGGATCCGGGCGGACCGGCCGCCGGGCGTACAGAGCTGGGTCGGCGGGGACGCGGCGATCCTGCACGACCTGATGGTCCGGATCGAGGCCGGGCTGCCCCGGGCGATCGGGCTGACCGTGCTGGTGATGGTGCTGCTGCTGTTCCTGATGACCGGTTCGCTGCTGGTGCCGGTCAAGGCGGTGCTGATGAACGTGCTCTCGCTGGCCGCCACGTACGGGGTGCTGACCGCGATCTTCCAGCACGGCTGGCTCGCCGGTCCACTGGACACCCTCACCATCGGCGGGCTGACCCCGTACCTGATGGTCACGGTCTTCGCGTTCGCGTTCGGGTTCTCGATGGACTACGAGGTCTTCCTGCTCGGCCGGATCAAGGAGTACGTCGACGCCGGCCGGGACACCGACACCGCGGTCCGGCACGGGCTGCAGCGTACCGGCGGGGTGGTGACCGCCGCGGCGCTGCTCATGATGATCGTGTTCGCCTGTTTCGGCGCCGCGCAGGTCGGCGACATCGAACAGATCGGGGTGGGCCTGTTCGTGGCCATCCTGATCGACGCGACGATCGTGCGCTGCCTGCTGGTGCCGGCGACGATGACGCTGCTCGGCCGCTGGAACTGGTGGGCACCGGGACCGCTGCGTCGCCTCCACCGGCGGGCCGGGATCCGGGAGGGCGGGACGGTGGTCCCGGCCGGGCACCGGGACGCCGCGCTGACCGGCCCGGCCGCCGGCCGGTAGCCGCGGAGTCGGCCGGCGTCCGGGGCCGGGGCGTCGGCCGGCCCCGACCCGGCGTGCCGGCCGACAGCGGCCGAGCTGCCCGGCCACCCGTCCGTGATCCCCCGCACGGGCGCGGTGGCCGGGCCCAGCCGGTGAAACCGCCGGTCAGCCCCGGTGTTGCGGCTGGACACGGCGGTATAGCCCGGGTATAGGAGAGGCCCCCATGCTGCCCTCAGCGTCATCGACGTGTCGTGTCGTCTGGCGGAGAGGGACAGAACATGGCTGGCGTAGACACCTGGGCTCCACTGGAGATTCACCCGTTCGACGTCGCGGCGGAGCCGACGGCGGAGGGGCTGCGAGGCTTCCTCTCCGACACCGCGAAAATCGACGAGCTGCTGGTAAACGAGAAGGCCCTGGTGTTCCGCGGTTTCGGGATCACCGAACAGACCCTCGACCCGGTGCTGGACCTGGCGCTGCCGAACCGGCTGGCGTACGTGCACGGCAACACGCCGCGCACGAAGGTGGGCGACAACGTCTACACCTCCACCGAGTACCCGGCCGAGTTCACCATCTCGATGCACAACGAGTTGTCGTACGCGCACACCTGGCCGGCCCGGCTGATGTTCTTCTGCCAGCTGGCCGCGACCACCGGCGGGGCCACCCCGGTGGTGGACGGCGCCCGCTGGCTGGCGGCGCTGGACCCGCAGGTGCGGGCCGCGTACGCGGACGGGGTCTGCTACCGGCAGAACCTGCACGGCGGCCGGGGTTTCGGCAAGAGCTGGCAGGACACCTTCGAGACGAACCGCCGCGACGAGGTGGAGAACTTCCTCGCCCCGACCGGCGCGACCTGGGAGTGGCGCTCCGACGGGAGCCTGCGGATCAGCCAACTCCGTCCGTCGACGATCCGGCATCCGGTGACCGGGGTCGAGGTCTGGTTCAACCAGTCGGACCAGTGGCACCCGGCGTCGCTGGGTGAGGACACCGCCTCGGCACTGGCCCAGATCCTGCCCGAGGACGAGCTGCCGCAGTACGTCACCTTCGCCGACGGCACCCCGATCCCGCCGGAGTACGTCATCCAGGTGCGCGACCGTGGTCTGGAGGTCGCGGTCAACGTGGACTGGCGTGCCGGCGACCTGCTGCTGATCGACAACATCCTGGTCGGGCACGGTCGACGGCCGTTCACGGGTGCCCGCCGGGTGCTCGTGGCGATGTCGGACTGAGCCGGTGTCCGCCATCAACCTGCGGCACGACACCCCGGGGTCCCGTGACGGTACGTCCTCACGGGACCGCCGGCGTGGGCCGGACAGCCGGCACGCCGGCGGCCCCGACCACCACGCCGCCGGCGGTCCCGACCCCGACGTCAGCCGGGCCGGCGCCGTCGACCGTCACCACGCCGGCATGGAACGGCTCGAGCGGGCGCTCGGCGATCCGCGCGACCCGGCCGGAATCTTCTCCTACGCCGGCGCGGTGGCGCTGGACGAGCGGGGCGGGTTCCCGGACCGGGCCTGCCGCAGGCTGGACGAGCTGGGCCTGCCCCGCAGTTACGTACCGGCCGCGCTCGGCGGCGACCAGGCCGACTCCGAGCAGCTTCTGCAGGTGATCCGGGTGTTGTCCCGGCGGGACCTGACCCTGACGATCGCGCACTGCAAGACCTACCTGGGCGCGGTCTCGGTGTGGCTCGCCGGGACGCCGGAGCAGGCCCGCCGGCTGGCCGGTGAGGTGTCCCGGGGCGCCGTGGTGTCGTTCGCGCTGACCGAGCGGGCACACGGCAGCGACCTGCTGGCCGGCGACGTCTCCGCGACGCCCGGTGACGACGGCGGCTACCGGGTCGACGGCGAGAAGTGGCTGATCAACAACGCCACCCGGGCACGCTGGATCTGTCTGCTCGCCCGTACCGACCCGAAGGGCGGGGCGCGCGGCTTCAGCCTGCTCCTGGTCGACAAGGAGGCGCTGCCGGCCGGGGCGTACCGGTGCCTGCCAGACGCGCTGACCCACGGGGTGCGGGGCGCGAACATCAGCGGCATCGGGTTCCACGACGCCCGGGTGCCGGCCGACGCGGTGGTCGGGCCGCCCGGCACCGGCCTGGAGATCGCGCTGAAGAGCTTCCAGATCACCCGTACGCTCTGTGCCGGTATGTCGCTCGGGCTGGCCGACCGGGCGCTGCGGATCGCCACCGACTTCGCGGTGGCACACCGGCTGTACGGCCGGGCGCTGGTCGACCTGCCGCACGCCGGCCGCACCCTCGCCGAGGCGTACGCCGACGGCTTCGTGGCGGAGGCGGTGGCGTTGGTCTCCACCCGGGGCATCCAGGCGCTGCCCGGGGAGCTGAGTGTCGCCTCGGCGGTGGTGAAGTACCTGGTCCCGACCCGGACCGACCGGACCGTCGCCGAGCTGGGGCAGGTGCTCGGCGCCCGGGCCATGCTGACCGAGGGGTTCGCCGACGGCGGCTTCCAGAAGACCCAGCGGGACCACCGGATCGTCGGCATCTTCGACGGCAACACCACGGTCAACCTGAACGCCCTGATCAACCAGTTGCCGCAGTTGGCCCGCCGGTACGCCACCGGCACCGTCGACCCCGGGCTCGTCGCCGCCGCCACCCTCGACGCGGCACTGCCCACCCTGGAGCCGTCGCGGCTGGCCCTCACCTCGCGGACCGGGTGCAGCCTGGTGCAGGGGCTGCCGGCGCTGCTCGACGAGATGGCCGCCGACGCGGGGCTGCCGGACGGGCTGCTCGGGCAGCTCACGCAGGTCCGCGGCATGGTGGACGAGCTGCATGCCCGGATCGGCGCGTACCGGCCGGCGGCCCGCCAGGTGCCGGCGGAGGCGTTCGACCTGGCCCAGCGGTACGCGACCTGCTACGCCGTCGCCGCCTGCCTGCGGCTGTGGTGGCACAACCGGTCCAGCATCGGTGGTCCGACCGCCGGGCTCTGGGCCGACGCGCTCTGGCTGCGGGCGGCGCTGTCCCGGCTCCTCGACGACCTGGCACCGGACCTGGACCGTCAGTTCGCCGACGGCGAGCTGTACGACCGCCTGCTGCCGTGGCTGCGTGCCCAGCACCGCGACCACCGGCTCTTCTCGGTGCTGCCCTGCCGGCTCGGCGAGCAGACCGGCGCGGGGCCGGGGGAGGGGACGCCGTGACCCCGCCGCCGACGCCGGTGCGGCAACCGCCGGCCGGGCCCGACCTGGAACTGCTGCTCGGTGACCCGACGCAGACCGCCAACCCGCTCGGGTACGCCGCGCTGGTCGCCGCCGACGAGCGGGGCGAACTCTCCACGGCGGGGGAGCGGGCCCTGCACGACCACGGACTGAACGCGGAGTTCGTCCCGGCGGCGCTGGGCGGACGGCTCGTCGGCGCGGACCACCTGATGCGCCGGCTCCGCGCGGTCTTCCGCCGGGACAGCGCACTCGCCATCGGGTACGGGCTGACCAGCCTGATCGCCTCGGTTCCGGTGTGGACCTCGGGGCGGCCCGCGCAGCGGGCCCGGCTCGCCGAGCTGCTGCTCGCCGGTGGTCGGGCCGCGGCCTGCTACACGGAGCTGCCGCACGGCACCGACTTCGGTCGGGCCGAGTTCGCCGCCCGGGCGCAGGCCGGCCGGCTGGTGCTGACCGGGCGCAAGGACCTGGTCAACAACGTCGCGCGGGCGGACCTGTTGCTGCTGTTCGCCCGGACCGACGACCGCCCTGGCAGCCGCAGCCACTCGCACCTGCTGCTGGACCGGTCGACGCTGCCACCGGACCGGGTCACCTTCGGCCCCCGGTACCCCACCTCCGGGGTACGCGGCTGCCAGCTCGGCGGGGTGGCCTTCGACAACTGCCCGGTCTCCCCGGACGCCGTCCTCGGCGAGGCGGGGACCGGCATCGAGACGGTGCTGCGCGGCTTCCAGGTGACCCGCAGCGTGCTGCCCGGCATGGTGGTCGGCTCGCTGGACACCATGCTGCGGACGGTGACCCGGTTCGCGCTGGACCGTCGGCTCTACGGCGCTCCGGTGGCCGACCTGCCGCAGACCCGGGCCGTGCTGGGTGGGGCCTTCGCCGACCTGCTGGTCGCCGACTGCCTGGCCACGGTGGCCGTCCGGGCGCTGCACGTGCTGCCGGAGCAGGCCCCGGTGCTCGCCCCGGCGGTCAAGTACCTGGTGCCGAAACTGCTGCAGGACGCGGCGTACCAGCTCTCGGTGGTGCTCGGGGCGCGCGGCTACCTGCGCGAGGGCGACTACGCGATCTTCCAGAAGCACCTGCGTGACCTGCCGGTGGTGACCCTGGCCCACGCCAGCTCCGCGGTCTGCCTGGCCTCGATCATCCCGTCGCTGCCGGTCCTGGCCCGACAGGCGGGGGACGGGCCGGGGGAGGTATCGGATCAGCTGTACCGGTGGGAGGAACCGCTGCCGGCCCTCGACTTCGCCGGCCTGCAGCTCACTGCCCGCCGCGACGACGTCTGCGCCGACCTGCGCGCCGCGCACCGGGAACTGGCCGGGACGGGGGAGCCGCACCGGCTCACCGGGATCTTCGTCGCCGAGCTGGACCGACTGCGGGACCGTGCCCTGGCCCTGCCGCCCCGGGACCGGACGGTGACCGCCGGCCGACCCGGCTTCGCGCTCGCCGCCCGCTACACCGTGCTGCTCGCCGCCGCCGCCTGCGTCGGTGTCTGGCGGCACGCGCCGGCGGCCTCGTTTCTGGCCGAACCGACCTGGCTGGTCACCGCGCTGACCCGGCTGGCAGACCGGCTGGGCGCCGACGGCGGGCAGCGGTGGAGCACCGGGGCGGACGCCGAGCGGTACCGCCGGCTCTGCGCCGAACTGTCCGACCGGGTGGCCGACGCCCGGTCGCTCGACCTGGCCGACCGGCGGCTCGCCGGCTGAACGGCCCCTCACCGAACGGAGTCAGCGCCATGTCCGACACCACCATCTCCAGCACCCCGGCGGTGGCCGGGTGGCTCGCCGAGCGGGTCGCATTCTACCTGGAACGGCCGGCCGACGAGATCGACCCGGACGCCCCCCTGGTGGAACTCGGGCTCGACTCGGTGTACGCGCTCACCCTCTGTGGCGACATCGAGGAGCGGTACGGCCTCGTCGTGGAGCAGACCCTGCCCTGGGACTACCCGACCGTCAACGCGTTGGCCGGGCACCTCAGCGGGGTGCTGGCCGGGCGCTGAGCCCCCGACGGCCGGATATAGAAGCGCGATAGGCGCCGATCGCAGGATCGAATCGGCCCATGGCTGTGGCTTATGAACCAGCGGGATGGGCCTTCGCGTCGGAGTCGACCGGACCCGGCAGTGCTGAGGGGTAGGCCTGTGGCGACACAACCGCTAGACGGAATTCTCGCGACGATCGGGAACACACCACTTGTTGAACTGCGTCGGTTGTACCCGGACACCGACACCCGCGTCTTCGCCAAGCTCGAACGCGCCAATCCCGGTGGCAGCATCAAGGACCGCTCGGCGCTGAGCATGCTGCTGGACAGGGTCAGGTCCGGTGAGCTGGCGGCGGGCCGGTCGGTGGTGGTCGAGTCCAGTTCCGGCAACCTGGGGATCGGGCTCGCCCAGATCTGCCGCTACTTCGGGCTCAGGTTCATCTGCGTGGTGGACGCCAAGACCACCGAGCAGAACCTCAACATCCTGCGGGCGTACGGCGCCGAGCTGGAGGTGGTCACCGAGCGCGACCCGCTGACCGGGGAGTACCTGCCGGTGCGGATGCGCCGGGTACGGGAACTGCTCGCCGAGCTGCCGCACGCGTACTGGCCCAACCAGTACGGCAATCCGCTGAACCCCCGGGCACACGAGAAGACCATGCGGGAGATCGACGAGGCGTTGGACGGGCGGGTCGACTACCTGCTCTGCGCCACCAGCACCACCGGTACCCTCAGCGGCTGCGCCCGCTACGTACGCGAGCACCGGCTGCAGACCGAGGTGGTGGCGGTCGACGCGGTCGGCAGTGTCCTGTTCGGACAGCCGCCCGGCCGCCGGCTGCTGCCCGGACACGGCGCCTCGATCCGGCCCACCCTGCTCGATCCGGCCGACGCCGCCGAGGTGATCCACGTCAGCGACCTGGACAGTGTGGTCGGCTGTCGGCGCCTGGTGATGCGCGAGGCGATCCTCGCCGGCGGCTCCTCCGGGGCCACCGTGGCCGCGCTGGACCGGTTGATCCGACGGGTGCCGGCCGGCGCCACCTGTGTCCTCATCTTTCCGGACGGGGGCGACCGTTACCTGGGCACGATCTACTCCGACGCCTGGGTCAACCAGCACTTCGGCGAGGTCGGCCACCTGTGGAAGGAGCCCGCACCGGTCCCGGTCGGGGCGGTACGGGCGGCGGGAGCGGACGGATGCTGATCCTCGGACACGACGACGTACGGGCCCTGCTGGGTGGGGCCGAGCGGGAGATTCTCGACCTGGTCCGGGAGACGTACCGGCGGCACGAGGAGGGGCGGACGACGGTGCCCTTCTCGACGTTCCTGCGCTTCCCGGACTCGGAACGCAACCGGATCATCGGTCTGCCGGCGTACGTCGGCGGCGCCGAGCCGACCGCCGGGATGAAGTGGATCTCGTCGTTTCCCGGGAACCTGGCGCTGGGCCTGGAACGCGCCAGCGCGGCGATCCTGGTCAACTCGATGCGTACCGGTCGTCCCGAGGCGCTGGTCGAGGGCTCGGTCATCTCGGCGAAGCGGACCGCGGCCAGTGCCGCCCTCGCCGCCGACCTGCTCACCTCGGCCGCGCCGCCGCGCGGGGTGACCCTGTTCGGGTGCGGCGTGATCAACCGGGAGATCCTGCGTTTCCTCCGGGTGGCGCTGCCCTCGCTCACCTCGGCCACGCTCTACGACACCGACCCCGACCGGGCGGCCGAGTTCGCCCGGCGCTGCCCGGAGGTGGCACCGGGGATCGGTGTCGGGGTCGCCCGTGACGCGGCGGAGGCGCTCGCCGCGCAGCCGCTGGTCTCGTTGGCGACCACGGCGGTGCACCCGCACCTGGACCTCGCGGAGTGCGGGCCCGGCAGCACGGTGCTGCACGTCTCGCTGCGGGACGTGTACCCGGAGGCGGTGCTGCGGACCACGAACGTCGTCGACGACGTCGACCACGTGCTGCGCGAGCGGACCTCGCTGCACCTGGCCGAGCAGCTCACCGGCGGTCGCGACTTCGTCTCCGCCACCATCGGGCAGCTGATCGTGGGGTCCGTGCCGGTGCCGAGGCAACCGGACCTGCCCGTGGTCTTCTCCCCGTTCGGCCTCGGCGCCCTGGACATCGCGCTGGCCGACCACGTACTCCGCGCGGCGCGTCGGCTCGGCGCCGGCGTCTCCGTACCCGGATTTCTTCCCGGTGAGGTGCCCGCCGCGGCGGGCACCGGTCCGGTGGCATGAGGAACAGCCCGAACCACGAGGGAGGCGGCAGGATGGCCGACGAGGAGAACGAGAGTACGTACCGGGTGGTGCTCAACGAGGAGGAGCAGTACTCGATCTGGTGGAGTGACCGCGAGCTGCCCGCCGGTTGGCGGGCCGAGGGGACCGTTGGCACCCGCGAGCAGTGCCTGGCCCGGATCAACGAGGTGTGGACCGACATGCGCCCGGCGAGCCTGCGGTGGCGGATGGCCGAGTCCGGGGCGGTCTGACGCGCGCGGCGGGCCGAGGTACGACCGGTGGGTGGCCCGGACGGGGAGGTCCGTCCGGGCCACCTGCGTGCTGCCGCGACGGCGCCGGCGACGGGCGGCGCCCGAGTGGTGACTCGGGGGTGCCCGGCCGCCGGCGGTGGTGGTCTCAGCCGGCCCGGGCCGGCCGACCCGGTTCGGACCAGCTCGGTGCCGGACGACCGATCGCCCCCTCGGCCAGCCCGGTCACGTCGAAGAACGACCGCAGGACGTCCGCGAGGTCCCAGGCAGCCTGGTGCCGGCCGGTGGCCGAGGCCTGGTGCAGCAGGCCCACCAGTACGTCACGCTCGCCCTCGAACCAGTTCCGGGCGGTCTCCGCGGCGATCGACTCGGCGTACGAGCCGGGCCAGCCGACTCTCGGCCCGACCAGCCCGGGAACGCTGAGCAGCTTGCGGGCCTTCAGCGCGCGACCGAGCCAGCCGTCCAGGCCCCGGTCGATCGCCATCCGTCGCCGCTCCCGGTTGTCCTCCCGGAACGCCTGCTCCCGGGCGAAGACCGAGACCAGCGGTTGGAACCGGTAGCGGGGCCGTCCCTGGTACACCAGGCCGACCTCCAGCAACTGCGCGTCGACCAGGGTCTCCAGGATCTCCTCCACACGGCGTTCCGGCCGGCCGAGCATGGCGGCCGCGGCCCAGGCCGGGAAGTCCGGGATGTCGAGCAGGGCCATCTGTCGGAACGCCTGGCGGCTCAACTCGTCCAACCGCTCGTACGACAGGTGGAGGCTGGTGCGTACGTCCAGTTCGCCGCAGCGTAGCTCGTCCAGCCGGCGGCTCCGGTCGGCCAGCCGGACGGCGAACCGGTCGAAGCTCCAGGTCGGCTTGGCGGCGATCCGTACTCCGGCGATCCGGACCGCGAGTGGCAGACCGGCGCAGAGTTCGACGATCCGCTGGGCGGGACGGAGTTCCATGGCGACCCGTTGCGGGCCGACGATCGTGCGGAGCAGCCCGAGCGCCTCGTCCGCCGCCATCGGTTCCAGGCGGGTCACCTGGGCGCCGGGTGGGGCGGAGAGCCGGGTCCGGCTGGTCACGATGACCCGGCAGCCCGGTCCGCTGGGCAGCAGCGGACGTACCTGTACCTCGCTGGCGGCGTCGTCGAGCATCACCAGGGTCCGCTGCCGGGCGAGGTGGCTACGGTAGAGCTGGATCCGTTCGTCCAGTGAGCACGGTATGGCCAGTTCGTGCACGCCCAGGGCGCGCAGGAACCAGCCGAGCACCTCGAACGGGTTCTTCGGGTGCGGGCCCATCCCGTCCAGGTCCACGTAGAGCTCGCCGTCCGGGAAGTCGCGTCGGACGAGGTGGGCCACGTGCACCCCGAGGGCGGTTTTGCCGACTCCCGCCGCACCGGTGATCAGGATCGGCGCCGGCAGGTTGGCGGCCCCGGCCGCCGGTGGCCGGAGTGCGGCGGTGAGGTGCGAGACCTCGGCGGCCCGGCCGGTGAAGTCGACGGTACGCGGCGGAAGCATGGCGGGTCCGGTGTCCGCCCAGACCGCGCTGACCGGATCCCGGCTGCCGCCGCCGGCCCGTCCCCGGTCGAGGTCGCCGGTGAGGATGGCGTGGTGGACCGCGTTCAGCGTGGCGCCGGGATCCACCCCGAGTTCTTCGGCGAGGATCCGCCGTCCCTCCTGGTAGACGGCGAGTGCCTCGGCCTGGCGGTCGCACCGGTAGAGGGTGGTCATCAGCTGCGCGCGGAGGCGTTCCCGCATGGGGTGCTCGGTGACCAGGGCGCTGAGTTCGGTGACCAGCGGTCGGTGCCGACCCAGCGCCAACTCGGCCTCGATGCGACCCTCCAGGGTCAGCATCCGGGCCTCCTCCAGGTGCGGCAGTTCGGCGTCGGCGAGGTACTCGGTGACGTCGGCGAGGGCCGGTCCCCGCCAGAGCGCGAGGGCCTGGCGGAAGTGGTCCGCCGCGGTCTCGAAACGTCCGCCCCTGAGGTCGGCCTGCCCCTGCCCGCTGAGCCGCTCGAACTCGTCGTAGTCGAACCGGGCCCCGCCGATCCGCATACAGTAGCCGGGGCGCTGCCGGACGATCTCGACGGACGGACCGAGATACTTCCGGAGCCGGGAGATGTAGGTGTAGATCTGGGCGTTGATCGTGCTCGGCGGGTGCCAGCCCCAGAGCAGTGAGCTGAGCCGGTCGTCGGAGACCAGCCCGCCGCGGGCCAGCAGCAGTGCGGTCAGCACGGTCCGCTGTTTGGAGCCGTCGAGGGTGGCTTCGCCGCCGTCGTCGCCGAAGACCTTCACCGGGCCGAGGATGGCGAATCGCAGCTGTCGCTCCGTCGCCGCCGTTGTCTCAGCAACCGGACGGATCGGCATGGCCGATCACCCCACTGTCCACTGCCGGTGACGACGGTCGCACCCGTCGTCCGTCTCGTGTGGAAGTTCCACCCGGGTTAATCAATTGTCTGCGTACCGTTCGCCGCATCGCTTTCCCCCCGATAAAGCAATATAGATTGTCGCGAATCTAATGACGTCGTGTGCGGGTGTCAAGGTCATCCCGATTTTCGGAAGTCGGCCGGTCCTGGTCTATCGGACACCCGACACTGGCGATAGTGCGTCTGACGTCAAGCGGCGCGACCGCCCGTAATGCCGGCCAGGTGGCTCGCTATATTACTGACAAGTTTTCTTTCCTGTGGGTGCAGATAGAAGTGCCCGCCCGGCAGGACGTGGACCGTGCAACCGGCGGTGGTGACCTCCGCCCAACTCGCCATGTCGTCCGGCCGGTACGCCGGGTCGGCGTCGCCCAGGTATCCGAAGACCGGGGTGCCCACCGTCGGCGGCCGGTCCGGCCGGTAGGTCTCGATGAGTCGGTAGTCGGCGCGCAGCGCGGGCAGCAGCAGCTCCCGTAGGTCCGGATTGTCGTATACCGAGGCGTCCGCCGCACCGAGCGCGCGTACCTCGCGCACGAGTGCATGGTCATCCTGTCTGTGCAGTTCACCGTGGTTGGTTCGGGCCGGCGCGGGGCGTCCGGACAGGAACAGGGCGACCGGGCGGACGCCGTGCCGGGCCTCCAGTCGGGCGGCGGTCTCGTGGGCGATCGCCGCTCCCATGCTGTGGCCGAACAGGGCGAGTGGCCGGTCCGCGTACGGCAGCAGTGCCGCGCAGATCCGGTCCGCCATCTCGTCCATCGTGGTGATGCACGCCTCGGCCAACCGGTCCTGTCGTCCGGGGTAGCACACCGCGAGCACCTGTACGCCCTCGGGTAGCAGTGGCGGCCATCCACGAAAGGCGGTCGGCACCCCGCCCGCGTGTGGCAGGCAGATCAGCCGGAGAGTCGGGTTGTCGACCCGGTGATACGCGCGGAACCACACGTTGTCGGATATTCGGACGACCTGATTTGTGGGCACAAACGTCACTTCCCCCCAGCTTTCGGCGCGATATGTGAGATGCTTTCACAAGCATCCGTCGCGGCTCCCGGAGGCGGTTCCGCGAGGACCTTCCGTCGCTTCCCTCGGGCGGGGACAGCGTAGCCAACCGGTTCTCCCGGACGGTCCTCCGAGGACGCTTATGCGGTCATTAGCAAAATGAATTGCGACCGGTAAGGGTCTTGTGTCCGGTGCGTAGAGGGTGTCCGTCCGGTTAGCCGGGTGTTGCGGTCCGGTGACCGTGGACGGTTCCCGGTGATCCGGACGCGGTGACCGTGAAACGTCCCGTAACCGCTGTTGGTGACGGTGATGGCGGCCGATCCGTCCGCCCCGGCGGTGACCCGCCGGAGCCGACCCGCCGCCGCCGGCCCGACGAACGGCGAACCGGGGTCAGCGATTCGCGAAACCGATACGGAGATGCCGCAGGTTTCACCACATGAAACCGGGAGGGCTTGTGTCTCCGGCTCGTCTGATGTAGACGCGGCAGGCGGCGGCGTGGCCCGGCGGTGTCCCGGCCGGCCTATAGGAAACGTATAGCCACCGATCCCAGGCTCAGTGTCGTCGGTACCCCGGTCCCGGGGTGCACCGCACCCGTACCCATTCCCACGGAGGCGACATGACCAGCGCGAACCCGACCGTCACCCTCGACGACGAGCAGCGGCGGCAGATCAAGGACATCGTCTGCGAGATCCTCGAGATCGAGCCGTCGGAGGTCACCGAGACCAGCCTGTTCAAGGAGGACCACGAGGCCGACTCGCTGCGGGCGATCGAGATCCTGGCCGCGCTGGAGCGGAGCCTCAACATCACGATCGACCAGGCCGAGCTGAGCCGGATGGTGAACCTGGCGGGGGTCTACACCGTCGTCACCGAGGCCTCGGCGCGCTGATCGCGGCCGGACGCCCGCGGGGACTCTTATGAGCAGATCTTCGATCGACGCCGAACCGGCCGCCCGACGGGTCGTCATCACCGGCATCGGCGCGGTGACCAGCATCGGCACCGGCGTGCCCGAGTTCACCGCCGGGCTGCGGGCCGGGCGCAGCGGCGTACGGCCGATCACCGCCTTCGACACCAGCGGTTACGCGTACGCCAACGGGTGTGAGGTGGCCGGCTTCGAGCCGGACCGCTGGATCCACGAGCAGAAGGTCGACGAACTGGGCCGGGCGAGCCAGTTCTCGGTCGCGGCGGCCCGGATGGCGGTCACCGACGCCGGCCTGACCCCGGCCGGACTGCGGGACCGGCGGACCCTGGTCTCGGTCGGCACCACCGACGGCGAGTCCCGCGACCTCGACCAACTCGTCGGCCAGCAGGTCGCCGCCGGCCCCCGGCAGTTGGATCCGGTGCTCGCCCGGCGGGCGGTGGCCGGCCGGCTCTCCGCCGGCATCGTCCGCGAACTCGGCCTGGTCGACGTGGAGGCGGTCACCATCCCGACCGCCTGCGCGGCCGGCAACTACGGCGTCGGGTACGGCTTCGACGCGATCCAGTGCGGTGACGTCGACGTGGCGCTCTGCGGCGGTGCCGACGCCCTGTGCCGCAAGACCTTCACCGGCTTCTACCGGCTGGGCACCATCGCCCCGGAGTTCTGTCAGCCGTTCGACCGCAACCGCAAGGGCATCCTGACCGGTGAGGGCGCCGGACTGCTGCTGATGGAGAGCCTCTCCTCGGCGCTGGACCGGGGCGCCCGGATCTACGCCGAGGTGCTCGGCTACGGCCTCAGCTGCGACGCCCACCACCCGGTGGCACCGGACCGGGACAGCATCGCCCGATGTATCCGACTGGCCCACCGCAACGCCGGGATCACCGCCGCCGACGTGGACTTCATCTCCGCGCACGGCACCGGCACCAAGGCCAACGACGTCACCGAGGCCGGGGCGATCCGGGAGGTCTTCGGCGCCGACGTACCGCCGACCATCTCGATCAAGGCGATGATCGGGCACACCATGGGCGCGGCCAGCGCGCTGGCCACCGCCGCCTGCGCGATCGCGCTGACCGAGGGTTTCATCCCGCCGACCGTCAACCACGTGGAGACCGACCCGGCGTGCGGGCTGGACTGCGTACCGAACGAGGCCCGGCCCGCCCGGCTGGACGTGGTGCAGAACAACGCGCTCGCCTTCGGCGGCAACAACGCGGTGGTCATCCTCGGCCGGTACCCGACCGGCGGTCCGGCATGACCCGGCCGGGCGCCGACCCCGGCGTCCTGATCAGCGGTGCCGGGGCGGTGGCGAGCACCGGTGCGGAGAGCGGGGAGATCTACCGGGCGCTCTGCGCCGGCCGCAGCGGCCTGGCCCCGCTGCGCGGCTTCGACCCCTCCCGGTTCCGGGCCACCCACGCGTACGAGATCGACGACCGTCCGGCCCCGGGGGTGGACGAGCCGATGCGGGCCACCCGCTGGCTGCTCGAGGCGGTGGCCGCCGCCCTGCGGGACGCCGGGCTCGACGAGGACCTCGGCGACATCCCCGTGCTGGTCGGCACCACCCTGCGCGAGTTGCGCTCGGTGGAGCTCAGTTGGCGGGACCGGACCCCGGTCGACCCACGGCACCTGCACTTCGGCGCGGCCCTGCGCCGACGGTTCGGCGCGGTCGACACGCACACCGTGGCGAACGCCTGCGCCGCCTCGCTCTACACCCTCGCCCTCGGGGTGGAACTGCTGGCCGCCGGACGCGCCGACACGGTGGTGGTGGCCGGCACCGACACCATCACCGAGAGCACGTACGGGATGTTGGACCGCTGCTACCCGGAGGCGCCGGACCGGGTGCGGCCGTTCGACCGCAACCGCCGGGGCATGCTGCAGGGGGAGGGCGCGGCCGCGGTCGTGCTGCGCCGGGAGCAGGCCGGCTACACCGGCCCGGTACTGGCCCGGCTGCGCGGGGTCGCGGTCAACTGCGACGCGTACCATCCCTCGGCTCCGGACGCCAAGAGCATCGCGCTGGTGATCCGGGAGGCGCACCGCCGGGCCGGAGTGGGCCCGGCCGAGGTCGACCTGGTGATGCTGCACGGCACCGGGACGCCGCTGAACGACGAGGCGGAGGCGGAGGCGATCCGGGACGTCTTCGGCAGCCACGCCGGCACCCCGCTGATGACCGCGATCAAGTCGATGCTCGGGCACACCGCCGGTGCCTCCGGCCTGCACAGTCTGCTCACCGCCGCCCACGCGCTACGGGCCGGCCGGGTGCCGCCGACCCTCGGGATCACCGACCCGATCGACGAGATCGCCGACTTCCGGCTGGTCCGGGACACCGCGGTCGCCTCCGGTGACGCCCTGCGGGTGGCGCAGGTCGACTCGTTCGGGTTCGGCGGCCTCAACGCCGTCGCGGTACTGGAGAAGGTGGCCTAGGTGGACGTGGTGGTCAGTGGTCTCGCCGCGGTCGGTGTCGGCCTCGACTCGGTGGCCGACCTGCTCGCCGGTACGCCCGGCGGTGGGCGGCCGGCGACCGGCGGTGCCGGTCCGGACACCACGCCGGACGGCGGCGCGCCGGACGGCACCGCCCGCCCGGCGGACCCGACCCGCCGGCTCTCCGGGCGGGGGATGCGCTACAAGGACCGGGCCACCAAACTGGCGCTGCTCGCCGGACGGGACGCGCTGACCGACGCCGGCCTGCTCGCCGACGACCTGCTCACCGTGCCGGGCGAGTCGGTGGGGGTGGTGGTCAGCACCAACTACGGCAACGTGGACACGGTCTGCGAGGCGGTCGCGACCATCGCCGAACACACCTACCTCGGCACCAGCCCGATGGCCCTGCCGGCCACCTCCAGCAACGTGACCGCCTCCTGGCTCGCGATCACCCACGGCCTGCGGGGCGCCAACCTGACGCTGTGCAACGGCGCCACCTCCGGGCTCGACGCGGTCTTCTGGGCCGGCCTGCTGATCCGGTCCGGTCGGATCCGGGCCGCGCTGGTCGTCGGGGTCGAACCGGTGAACGACCCGGTCCGGTACGTCGTCGGGGGTGGCGACCCGGCCGCCCGGCCCCGGCTGCTCGACGGTGCGGCGGCGGTGGTGCTGGAGTCGGCCGACGCGGTGCGGGAACGGGGCGGGAAGCCCCGGGCCGTCCTCGGGCCGTACGCCCGCCGGGCCGAGCCGGCCGCGGCGGTGGCCGCGGTCCGCGCGGTCGAATCCCGACCGGTCGGTCTCTGGTATCCGCCCGGCCCCGCCCCGGTGCCGAACACCGGTGCCATCCCGCACGCCGGGGACGGCCCCGCCACCCCGGACGACGGGCCGGTCGGTGTTGGCGTCCTGCCCGACGAAGGCGCGCCGGCCGCCCGGGTCGACGACCTGACCCGCCGGTTCGGCGAGTGCTCCGGCGCACTCGGCGTGCTCCAGTGCGCCGCCGGCGCGGCCTGGCTCGCCGACCACCCGACCGAGGCGGTGTTGGCCACCGCCGGCACCGGCGACCGGGGCGGCGAGGACGCCGCCGCCGCGTTGATCCTCACCCCGGCGGGTACGCCGTGACGCCGTTGCCGGGCTCCGACACCCGGCTGCTCACCGCCGTCCGGTCGGCACCGCCCCGGGCCCTGCTGCTGCCCGGACTGGCCGGCAGCCCGGCCATCTGGCGGCCGTTCGCGCAGCGGGCCGGCAGGTGGCTGGAGGTCGAGACCGCCGCGCCGCCGTGGGCTGGTCCGGCCGGCTGGGCGTACGAGACCGACCCCGGCCGGTACGTGCGGGACGCGGTACGGGCCCTGCCCCGGCCACCGGACCTGCTGGTGGCGCACTCGTTCGCCGCCACCCTGGTGCTGGACCTGATCAGTCGGGGCGAGCTCGACGAACCGGTGGCCCTGGTGCTGGTCTCGCCGTTCTACCGGCCGAGCCCGACCGCCTTCGACTGGCGCACCATCGCCGGCTACCTCAACGGCTTCCACACCATCCTCGACGAGGGGCTGCGGGTCGGCTCCGGCGGGCGGCTGGCCGACGACGTACGCCGGGCGATGGCGCGACAGGTGCGGGAGCGGGTCGGGCCGTACGGCTGGGTCCGGTTCTTCGACCTCTACCTGCGTACGCCGTTCATGGACCTGACCCGGGTGCACAACCCGCTGCTGGTGGTCACCGGGGACCGCGACTTCGCGGCCGGTGCCGACGACGGCCGGACGCTGGCCGGGGCGGTACCCGGCGCGCGGTTCGAACTGTTCGACGACTGCGGTCACTTCGCCATGGCCGAGCAGCCGGACCGGTTCGCCGCCCTGCTGCACGAGTTCGTCGAAACGCTGTAGTCACCCGACCACAGACACCTTCCGACCATCCACGGAGCTGGAATGAACACAGTCACCGCCGCCCACCCGGTTGTCGCACCGGCCGCGACCGAGCCGACCCGGCTGGAGCTCCGGCCGCGCTACGAGGGCTCGAACATCTGCACCTGGATCGGCTTCAAGCACGTCAACTACCTGATCGAGGAGGCCGTCCTCGACCACCTGCGCCGCAACGGGCTGGCGCCGGGCTGGCTCTACGAGCGGTACGCGCTCGGCGTGGACCTGGTCGACATCGACACCCGGATCCTGCACGCGTACCACATCGACGACGTGGCGGTCGCCGAGGTGCGTCGCGACCCGAAGGTGCCGGACGAGCTGGCCTTCACCGTCGTGCTGAGCAAGACCGACGCGCTCAACACCCGGGCGGCCAGCGCGAAGGTGCGGGTCAGCCTCCGGCACGACCCGACGACGGGGCCGGCCGACCCGGTGCCGGATCCGATCGCCGGCTATGCGGTGCCGAAGCTGGGCCGGGCGCTGCCGGACGCCCCGCGACCGGTCCGGGTGACCGGGCGGGACCCGGGGGAGGCGCTCACCGAGGGCCGCAACGCGTACGCCTGGAAGTGGCGGATCCCGTACCCGTACTGCCACTTCACCAAGCGGGTGCAGATGTCCGGCTATCTGCGGCTGATGGAGGAGGTGGTGGATCTCTTCCTGGCCGACCGGGGTGTCTCGATCCGGACCCTGCTGGTCGAGCAGAACTGGATTCCGGTGGTGCCGCACTCCCGGATCACCATTCTCGACGAGGCGCTGATGGAGGAGGACGTCTGGACGGTCTTCACCGTCGAGGACGTCTTCAAGGGCCTGACCTACACCGCCCGGATGGACTGCTACGCGGTCCGGGACGATCTGCTGGTGCCGGTGGCGACCGGTCGGATCACCCACGGCTACGCGGTCATCGACAACCGCCGGGACTGGCACCTGGTGCCGTTCGACGACCGGATGAACGCCGCGCTGGAAGGCAAGTAGGGCCGTGACCGACGTCCTCGTCACCGGGATCGGTGCGGTCAGCTGCCACGGACGCGGCGCGGCGGCGCTGTGGCGGGCCATGCGCGACGCCCGGGTACGGCTGCCGGACCGGCCGGCGGACCCGCTGGCGCACATGGCGCTACCGCTGATCTACCTGGTGCCCGAGGACCACGTCCCGGCGGAACACCCGGGCCGGGCGGCGCAGTTCGCGGTGACCGCCGCCGCCGAGGCGTTGCGCGACGCCGGACTGACCGGCCGGGAGCAGACCCGGTTCGGGGTGGTGGTGGGCAGTTGCATGGGCGAGGCCGGGCTGCGGGAGGCGGACCGCTACCCGGAGTCGAGGACCGCCGGCCGGCGTCCGGCCTTCCAGCTCGCCACCCATCTCGGGGCGTGGCTCGGTGGGATCGGCGCCAACTCCAGCATCGCCAACGCCTGCTCCGCCGGCCTGTTCGCGCTCTGCACCGCCGTCGACATGCTGCGCTGCGGCGAGGTGGACGTGGTGCTGGCCGGCGGGGCGGACGCGTACTCCCGGGTCGCGCTCGGTTGTTTCAACCGGCTGGGTGCGGTGGACCCGGTCCGGTGCCGGCCCTACGACCGGCACCGGGCCGGCACGGTCTTCGGTGAGGGCGCCGGGATGCTGGTGCTGGAGTCCCGGGAGCACGCCCGGGCCCGGGGTGTCGGCACCGGCTACGCCCGGGTGACCGGTACCGGCTGGAGCTGCGACGCCCACCATCCGACCGCGCCGGAGCCGGCCGGTGACCAGATCACCCGGGCGATGCGGGAGGCGTTGGCCGAGGCCGGCGACGACGGGGTCGGCTGTGTGGTGCCGCACGGCACCGGTACCCAGCTCAACGACGTGACGGAGAGCGGCGCGCTGCACCGGGCGCTCGGCCCGGCCGCCGGGTCGGTGCCGCTCTACAGCCTCAAGGCGCTGATCGGGCACACCGGGGGTGCTGCCGCCGGCCTGGCCGCCTGCGCCGCCGCCCTGATCCTGCGGCACCGGGTGGTGCCGCCGAACGTGCCGCTGGACGAACCGGACCCGGCCTGCCCGGTCCGGCTGCCGGTCGGTGCCGGCACCGCGCTCGACGTCGACCGGGTGCTGGTCAACGCGTACGGCTTCGGCGGCACCAACGCCTCGGTGGTGCTCGCCGCCGACGGTGGCGGTGTGCGATGAGCGCCCCGGTCGGGTCTTCCCGGACAACGCCGGACGGCGACGTCCGACCCGCCGGGGCCCCAGCCACCGGCGCGGTGGCCCCGGACGTGGTGGTCACCGGGATCGGCGTGGTCGCCCCGGGGCGGCCCGGTGAGCCGTGGTTCGACCCCCGGGCCGAGCTGGGCGGGCGCGGCTACCGGTATGCCCCGGCGGCGACCCGGTACCTGCTCGCCGCCACCCGGCGGGCAATCGTCGACGGTGGACGGCTCGACCGGCTGCCGCCGGAGCGCCGGGGTGCCGCGGTGGCCACCAACGGCGGACTGGAGCCGCTCTTCGCCGAGATGGACCGGACCGTCACCGGGGCCGACGCCACCGAACTGAGTCCGGCGCTGGCGCCGTACTTCGCGATCAACGTGCTGGGTACCCGACTCGTTGCCGAGCACCAGCTCAAGGGCTTCCACCTGACGCTCACCTCGCCCCGGGTGGCCGGGTTCGAGGCGGTCGAGGCGGGCTGGCGTGCCCTGGCTGTGGGGCGCTGCGACACCCTGCTGGTCGGGGTCACCGAGGACGGCGCCGAGCAGGGCGCGGTGGCGCTGGTGCTGGAGCGGGCCGGTGCCGCCGCCGGACCCGGCCACGGTCGTCTCCGGGCCGCGACCCTCTTCGTTCCGCCGTCCGCCGTCTCCGACCGGGTACGGCTGACCGCCGCGCTGGACCGGGCCTTCGACCGGCTCGCCCCCCGGCCTGCCCCGGCCACCCCGGGCAACCTGACCACTGCGGGTACCCCGGCCACCCTGGCCAGCCCGGTCGAGCTGTTCGGTGACGGGTCACCGGTGGCCGACGCGGTCGGGGCGGCGGTCGCCGAGCTGACCGGGGTGAATCCGGTACCCCGACCGGTCGGCGCCGGCTGCCTGGCGCCGATGCTCCGGACCGCCCGCCTCTTCGCCGGCCCACCGGGCGAACACCGGCTTGTCGTCGCCACCGCCGAGGGCAACGTCGCCGTCGTCCGGGTCTCCGTCGCCGCCCCAGCCATCCGGGAGGAATCGTGATCGTTCCACTGCGTGGCCGTTGGTCGCTGGTCCTCGGTGCCTCCAGCGGCATCGGTCGGGCGATCAGCCTGGCCCTGGCCCGCGAGGGCGTACACGTGATCGGTCTGCACTTCGACACCGCCGAGCGGGCCGACGGGGTCGCCGACCTCGTGACCGAACTGCGCGGGTACGGCGTCCAGGCGCACTTCGTGAACGCGAACGCGGCCAGTCCGGCCACCCGGGCCGAACTGGTCCCGCTGGTCGCCAGGTTGACCGAGGGGGCCGGGCTGCACATCCTGGTGCACTCGCTGGCGTTCGGGACCCTGGTGCCGTACCTGCCCCGACCGGGGTACGACGACGGGATCGCCCGGCGCCAGCTGGAGATGACCCTGGACGTGATGGCGCACAGCCTCGTCTACTGGACGCAGGACCTGCGGGCCGCCGACCTGCTGCCGCCCGGCGCCAAGATCTACGCGATGACCAGTGCCGGCGTGCACCAGAAACTGCCCGCCTACGGTGCCGTGTCGGCGGCCAAGTCCGCCCTGGAGTCACACGTCCGGCAGCTCGCCTGCGAACTGGCCCCGGACGGGGTCGCGGTCAACGCGCTGCGGGCCGGGGTCACGGTCACCCCGGCGCTGACCCGCATACCCGGCAGCGCCGACTTCGTCGCCAACGGCGCCGACACGAACCCGCACGGCCGGCTCACCCGCCCGGAGGACGTGGGCGAGGCGGTGGTGTTGCTCTCCCGTACCGACTCGTCCTGGATCACCGGCAACACCATCGGGGTGGACGGCGGCGAACTGCACGCGGCGGCCGGGGCCTGGCGCCGCCCGCCGGCCAAGGCCGGCGACGGTTCCGACGAGACCGCCGAAAACCGAAGGTGAGCCGGTCCGGTGCCGGGCCGGCCACGGCCCGGGCCGGGTGATGGAGGAGGAAGACATGTCCCGAACCGACCTCGTCGTCTCCGGCTGGTCGGCCGTGTCACCGTACGGGCTGGGTGCCGAGCCGTTCGCGGCCGGACTGCTCGCCGGCGACCGGACCGTCGAGCAGCTGGACCCGCAGGTCTGGCCGGTGCCGGACGACCGGGCCGCCCTGGTGCCCGACTTCGACATCCCGACGGTGCTCGGCACCCGGGGGACCCGGTCGATGGACCGGATCACCGGCCTGGCGGTGAGCACCGTCGGCCTGCTCTTCACCGAGTACGGCCCGAAGCTGGCGGATCGGCCGGAGGACGTCGGCCTGGTGCTCGGCACCGGCTCGGGCAGCGTGCAGAGCATCATGGACTTCACCCGGGACTCGCTGACCGGGGAGAAGCCGTTCCACGTCGACCCGGCCCGCTTCCCGAACACGGTGATGAACTGCGCGGCCGGGCAGAGTGCGATCCGGCACCAGCTCAAGGGCCCGAACACCACGGTGGCCGGCGGCGCGCTGACCGGTCTGCTGGCGCTCAACTACGCCGGCCGGCTGCACCGGCGCGGGCGTTCCGAGGTGATTCTCTGCGGCGCGGTCGAGGAGTACTCGGTGCAGCGGAGCTGGCTGGAGTGGCACGCCAACGACGGCGCCGCCCCGACCCTCGGCGAGGGCTGCGCCGTGCTGCTGCTCGAGTCCGGGGCCAGCGCCGAGCGGTACGACCGGCAGCCGCTGGCCACCGTGCTCGGTGCCGGGTTCGGCGCGTTTCCCGACCGGTCGCCGGACCGGGCCCGGGAGGTGCTCGCCGGCTGCGTCCGCCGGGTGCTGGCCGACAACGGGGCAACCGGACCACAGGTACGGCTGGTCGCCCCCGCCGTCCCGCCCGGCCCGCTCGGCGACGCCGAACGCGCGGCCCTGGCCGACGTGCTCGCCGACGACACGGTGGTCCGGATCGAGTGCCGTGACCTGCTCGGCGACACCGCGGCCGCGTCCGCGTCCTTCCAGCTCACCGCCCTGCTCGCCGCCGCCGGGGCACGACCCGATCTCGCCGGCACGCTCGCCCTGGCCACCTCGGTCGACCAGGAGGGCACCGTCGGCTGCGCCCTGCTGCGGATCGGATCCGCGGCACCCGTCAACGAAGGGATCCGACCATGACCGACCAGCTCGCGACGACGGTGGAGAACAGCCGGCCGTTGGACAAGGAGGACCTGCGGCGGCTGATCGCCGAGGTGCTCGACGTGGAGACCGACGAGGTCTCCGACCAGGCGCACTTCGCCGACGACCTGGACGTCGACTCGCTGATGGCGCTGGAGATCGCGGTACGGCTGGAGAAGGCGTACCGCGTGAAGGTCGCCGAGTCGGAGATGACCGCGATCACCACCCTGGACGGCACGTACCGGCTGCTGGAGCGCAAACTCCAGGGGGCCGCGTGACCGCCCGGGCCACCCCGGTCGAGGTCGCGGTCACGGTGACGGACCGCACCCCGACGACGGCGACCGGCACCGTCCGGGTCGATCCGGCGGACCCGGTCTTCGCCGGCCACTACCCGGGCTTTCCGGTGCTGCCCGGAGTCCACCTGATCGAGTTCGCCGACCAGACGCTGCGCGGCTGGCTCGGCGTCGACGGTCCCGAGGGCCCGGTGGAACTGGCCGCCGTCGAGCGGTGCCGGTTCCTCCGGCCGGTCTATCCCGGTGACACCGTCACCGTGGAGCTGACCGTGGACCGGACCGACGACGGGCTGCGCTGCTCGGCGGGGGTCCGGACGGCGGCCGGCCCGGTCGCCGACATCCGGCTGCGGCACCGGGCGGCCGGCGCCGGGACGACGGCACCGGAGCCGGTGGCGGAACCTGACGGTCGGGTCGGCTCGGGCCCGGCGCTCGACGGGTCCGACGAGGGTGCCGCACTGTCGGCCGGACCGGCCCGGATCCGGCAGACCATTCCGCACCGGTACCCGATCCTGCTGGTCGACCGGGTCACCGAGGTCGTACCGGGGCGACGGCTCACCGCCCGCAAGGCGGTGACCAGCGCGGAACCGGCGTACGCGCGACTGGACGACACCGCCGACGACAGCGGGTACGCCTATCCGGTCCCGCTGCTGATCGAGTCCTGGGCGCAGGCGGCGGTGCTGCTCGCCGTCTGGGACACCCCGAACCCGGACGTGCTGGCCGGGAAGGTGGAACTCGCCGGCGCGATCAACAACATCCAGGTGACCGGTCCGGTCCCGCCCGGCGGTGTGCTGGAGCACCGGGTCGGACTGGTCCGGGCCGTCGGTGACACGTCGATCCTGGCCGGCGAGACCTGGTACGACGGCCGCCTCGTGCTCGCCGTACACCACTTCGTGCTCGCGCTGCGTTCGATCGACGTCCTGCGCCCGGCCGCCGCCGCGACGTCCTGAGGAGGAGCAACATGTCCACATCGCACAGTGGTCCGTCGGCCGGGGAGGCCGGTGCCGACGGGACACCCCCGGTCGCCGTGGTGACCGGGGGTTCCCGGGGGATCGGGCGGGCGGTGGTCGCCCGGCTGGCCCGCGACGGGTACGACGTCGGGTTCTGCTACCGGGCCAACGACGAGGCCGCCGAGCTGGTCGCCAAGGAGGCCCGCGAGTACGGCGTACGGGTGCTGGCCCGGCGGGTGCACGTCGCGGACCGGGCGGCGGTCCGGGGTTTCGCGGAGGAGGTCGAGGCGGAACTCGGCCCGCCGACGGTGGCGGTGACCGCGGCCGGCATCGTCCGGGACCGCCCGCTGGCCCTGATGAGCGATGCGGAGTGGGACGAGGTGCTGCGGGTCAACCTGGACGGCACCCAGCACCTGTGCCGGTCGGTCGTGTTCGGGATGATGAAGCGGCGCCGGGGTGCCGTGGTCACCCTCTCCTCGGTGGCCGGAGTCGCCGGCAACGCGACCCAGACGAACTACGCCGCCGCCAAGGCCGGGATCATCGGGTTCACCAGGGCCCTGGCCAAGGAGGTCGGCCGGTACGGGATCCGGGCCAACGTGGTCGCACCGGGTTTCATCACCACCGACATGACGGCCGGGCTGCCCGACAAGATCACCCGCGAGATGCTCGCCCGCGCCTCGCTCAACCGGTTCGGCACCCCGACCGAGGTGGCCGAACTGGTCTCCTTCCTCGCCTCGGACCGTGCCGCGTACATCACCGGCCAGGTCGTCCAGGTCGACGGCGGCCTCGCCCTCTAGCACCCCCGGGAGAGTTCATGCTGAAGTTCTACTTCTCCCTGCGCAGCCCGTACTCGTGGTTGGCGTACCGGGACCTCGGCACGCGGCACCGGGAACTGGCCGGTCGGCTGGAGTGGATCCCGTTCTGGGAACCGGACGAGGTGAGTCTGCGGATGCTCGGCGACGCGGGCGGCAAGTTCGTCTACACCCCGATGTCCCGGGCGAAGCACCTGTACGTGCTGCAGGACGTCCGACGGCTCGCCGCCGAGCGGGGCCTCTCCTTCGCCTGGCCGGTCGACCGGGCACCGTGGTGGGAGGTGCCGCACCTCGGCTACCTGGTCGCCAAGCGGCACCACCGGGGCCCGGAGTTCCTGGAGCAGGCGTACCGGGCGCGCTGGGAGCAGGGCCGGGACGTCTGCGACCGGTCGGTGGTGGCCGAGATCGGCGAGTCGGTCGGCATCGACCCGGGGGAGGTACGCGACGCGGTGGAGAACCCCCGGGTCCGGGCCGAAGGGGTGGAGGCGCTGCTGTCGATCTACCGTGACGGCGTCTTCGGTGTGCCGTTCTTCGTCCGGGGCTACGACCGGTACTGGGGGGTGGACCGGCTCGCCACGTTCGCCGCCGCGGTCGAGGGCGCCGACGCCGACGCCGAGGCGGCCGCCCGGCGGACCCTGAGCGCGGTTTCCGCCGTACCGGGGCGGGACGACGACCGGGCCACCGACGGCGGGCACGCCGGCGGCTGTGGCTGAGGTGGCTGATGAGTCTCTTCGTCGCCGCGCTGGGTGAGGTTGCCGCCCGGGTGCCGGACAAGCCGGCGGTGCTGTTCCACCGTTCCGGCGGGGTCGAGTCGTTGACCTACCGGGAGCTGGACCGGGCGGCCCGGAGCATCGCCGTCTGGCTGCGCGACCGGCTACCGGCCGGGGACGCCCGGGTGGTGCTCGCACACGGCCCCGGGCTCTCCTTCGTCACCGCGTTCGTCGGCTGCCTGTACGCCGGTGTCACCCCGGTGCCGGTGCCGCCGCCGACCGGTCACCGGCACCAGGTGGTACGCAGCGCGGGAATCGTCGCGGACTGCGGTGCGGCACTGGTGCTCACCGACCCGGAGACCCTGCCGGCGGTGCTCGCCTGGCGGGACGCCTCCGGTCTCGGCGACATCCCGTGCGCGGGTCCCGCCGCGATCTCGGAGGCGAGGGAGGAGCCGGGGAAGTCCGGCCCGGACCGCTGGCACCCGCCGGACCCGGACCCGGACCGGCTGGCGTTCCTGCAGTACACCTCGGGGTCGACAAGCGCGCCGAAGGGGGTCATGGTCAGCCACGGCAACCTGGCGCACAACATCGGGCTGATGCGCGACTGCCACGGCTGGCACGGCGACCTGGTGTTCTGCAGTTGGCTGCCGACGTACCACGACATGGGGCTGATCGCGATGCTGCTGACGCCGCTGTACCTGGGCGGCACGGCCGTGCTGCTGTCGGCGATGGACTTCCTGAAGCGGCCGTACCTCTGGCTGGACCTGATCAGCCGGTACCGCGCCCAGGTGAGCTGTGCGCCGAACTTCGCCTACGACCTGGCGGTGCGGCAGGTCGGTGACGAGCAGGTGGCCGGGCTCGACCTCTCCGGCTGGCGGTACGCCTGCAACGGCTCGGAGCCGATCAACGCCGGCACCCTGGAGCGGTTCGCCGCCCGGTTCGCGCCGGCCGGGTTCCGCCCCGAGGCGCTGCTGCCCGGGTACGGGTTGGCCGAGGCGACCCTCTACGTCTCCGGTACCCGGGTCGACTCGCCGCCGGTCGTCCGCCACGTGGACACCGCCGCGCTCGCCGCCGACAAACTGGTGGTGGCGAGTGACCCGACGTCGGCGGAGCTGGATGGTCCGGCGTCGACGACACCGCTGGTCAGCAGTGGGGTGGTGCGGGGGATCGAGGTGCTGGTGGTCGACCCGGCCAGCGGTATTGTGCTGCCGGACGGGCAGGTCGGCGAGGTGTGGATCGGCGGCGGGAGTGTGGCGGCCGGCTACTGGCGGCGGCCGGACGAGACGGCGGAGACGTTCGGCGCGCGTACCGCCGACGGGGCCGGACCGTTCCTGCGGACCGGGGACCTCGGCGCGTACCTGGACGGCGAACTGTTCATCACCGGCCGACGCAAGGAGATGCTGATCGTCAACGGGCGGAACCTCTACCCGCACGACGTGGAGCGGGAGGCGGCGGACGTGCACCCGGTCTTCGCCGAGTTGCCGACCTGCGTCTTCTCCGTACCGGGCCGGCAGGGCGAGGCGATCGTGCTGGTCCAGGAGATCCGGTCGCGCGGGCTGACCGGCGACGACCTGCGCGGGTACGCCCGGACCGCGAAGACGACGATGACGGTCCGACTCGGTGTCCGGGTGGGTAACGTGGTGTTCGTCCGTCCGGGGCGGATCCTGCGGACCAGCAGCGGCAAGATCCAACGTCGGGCCATGCGGGACCGGTTCCTCGCCGGCACCCTGGAGTCGTTGCACGAGGACCTGGACCCGGAGCTGCGGACGGTCACCTCGGCACCCAGCCGATGAATCGGGCGTACAGGTCCTGCGGGCTCGGGCCGCCCGACTGGTACCGGACGTGCAGGTCGCTGGTGGCGTCGTAGAGCATCGCGCAGAGATAGACCGAGAGCGCGACCCGGTCGTGGGCGTACTCGGTCAGCAGCCTCTCCCGGGCGGTGTCGCACGGCCAGGCGGCGGCGCAGACCCGGCACGACCAGAGCGGCCGTCGCGGCAGGTGCGGCCCGTCGGTGGTCACCGTCGCTCCCCGGGTACGTCGTGCCGCCCGTCCCCTGGCCGTCCCGTCCGGTACGTCCGCCGCTGGTTGAGCCCACCGCCGGGTGGCGGATACGGTCGCGGGATCGGCGGGACGACGGCGTCCGGGCAGCGCCACGGAAGGCCGCAGTGGCAGTAGCGCCCGAGTCGACGCCAGTTTCGGTGGTGCCGGGGTGCGTACCGGACGGGTGTGTCTCGCCGTCTCCGCCACATCAGAGTCTCCTTCGCCGCCGGTGGGACGGGCCGCTCCGGCTTGCCGTCCGGAGCGGCCCGGTGGCGACGCACCGGTCGGAGGCGGGGGGAAGGTCCGGTGCGTCGCCGCCCCCCACTCTGGTGACGATGTCGCTACTGTCGGAAGGATTCGTCCGCCTACCGGTGAGCCGTACGGCACCGGACCCCTCCTGTGCAGAGGAGCGCAGATGACCACTCCGCCCACCACTCCGCCCACGTTGGAGCTGTTCGCCGAGGAACTGCGGCTGGCCCGGACCGATGCCGGGCTGTCGCAGGAGGAACTCGCCGTCGAGGTCAACTACTCCGCGTCCCTGGTCGCCGGGGTCGAGCAGTGCCGGCGGATCCCGCAGCCGGAGTTCACCGCCCGCTGCGAGCGGGTGTTGAAGACCGCCGGCCGGCTGGAACGGATCCGCTGCCGGATCGGCCGGGAGGTGATCCTGCCCTGGTTCCGGGAGTGGGTGCTGCTCGAACGCGAGGCGACCATGCTCCGCTCGTATGAGCCGCTGGTGGTCTCCGGGCTGCTGCAGACCGAGGAGTACGCCCAGGCGCTGCTCGAAGGGGCCAGCCGGTTCACCGTGGCCCAGCTCGAACAGCAGGTCGCCGCCCGGGTCGAGCGGCAGGCGGTGCTCGACCGGGTGCCGCCGCCGACCTTCGTCGCGGTGCTGGACGAGCAGATTCTGCACCGCCCGGTCGGTGGTCCGAAGGTGATGGCCGGCCAACTCCGGCACCTGGTCGAGGCGGCCCGCCGGCCCTGGGTGCACATCCAGGTGGTGCCGCTCGCCACCGGGGCCTACCCCGGGCTGAACGGCGCGTTTGCGCTCGCCACCCCGGCCGAGGGCGAGGATTCGGCCTACCTGGACAACCAGCTCCAGGGCTACGTGGTGCAGCGCCGGGCGGACGTACTATCGGTGGCGGAAACCTGGGAGGTGGTGCGGTCCCAGGCGCTGTCGCAGGAGCAGAGCCTGCGGATGATCGAGGAGGCGGCGCGGAGATGGAGCTGACCGGCGCCCGGTGGCGCAAGAGCAGCCGGAGCAGCGGTAACGGTGGCAACTGCGTGGAGGTGGCGGACAACCTCCCCCACATCGTCGGTGTACGGGACAGCAAGGACCCGTCCGGGCCGGCGCTGGTCTTCGCGCCGGACGCCTGGCGGGCGTTCGTCGGCACGGTGACCGCACGGCGCTGACCCGACGGGCACGGGGGAGTGGACGACGCGGACCGGGCCGCCGCGCTCGACGGGATCCGGCGCAAACTGGCGCTGCTGAAGCAGCTCGAGGCGGAGCACGGCTTCGGTGTGGTGATCGAGGAGCAGGCCGCGCCGCTGGCACCGATCCCGGAACTACCGCCCGGCGTGGTCGAGGTGTTCAGTGTGGTCCGGCGGCTGGAGGGCAGCTACTTCCGGTTCCGGCAGCCGCCCGAGATCAACAGCCCGGCCGCCTTCCGGGACCGGGAACTCCTCCCGTACGACCTGCTCGGCCACCCGTTGAGCATCGGCTGGGAGATCCGGGACATCCCGGCCGACCTGGTCGCCGAGCGGGACATCGGCCAGCCGGTCTACCTCGACGTCACCGACGGCTACGTCTACCACCTGAACACCGACGAGTACGTCCTGCACATCAAGGGCGCGTACGACGGCGACATCGAGGTCGACGAGTTCGCCCCGGACGTCGTCACCTTTGTCGACCGCTGTGTGCTCGGCCCGGAGTACCCGGACGTGGTGGAGACGATCTGCGGCCCCTTCCACCGGAACCACCGGGTCCGCAAGGGACGGTTCAAGGGGCAGTACACCGACACCTGGCTCCGCCTCCTGGTCGCCGCCGGCCTGGCCGACTGACCGGCGGACCCGTCCCGTCGGGAAGTGACGGTCAATCGCCGGGCTGTGTCAGTCGCGACCGGTCCGGTGTTCCCGGCTGTGCTGTCGTACCTCGTCGACCTGTTCGCCGACCGCGTCGACCCGGGCGGCGAGCCCGGGATGGTCGGTACGCAGATGGCGGCCGGTGTCGGCGATCAGCTGGACCAGGACGGTCGGGTCGCTGGTGCCCAGCGCGTGGTGCAGCCGGTCCAGGTCGCCCCGGGCGGTCGGGGCGAGGTCGGTCAGCGCGGTGATCTGCCCGGCGAGTTGACGCAGGTCGGCGCCGTTGTCCCGGGCCCACCGGGCGCGACCGCGCGGTTACCGGCCCGGCGGTCCCGTTCGGCGCGTACCCGGTCGTCGCGGGTCCGGGGTGGGGCGCCCGCCTCGTCGGGCCGTAGCCGTAGGTACCGCCGTTCGGCGGCCTGCCGGCTGGCGACGCCGAGCGCCGGGGCGAGGTCGGCCCAACTCGCGCCTCGTTCGCGGGCCGCCTCGATCAGCCGTGGTTCCCAGGTCGCCAGCTCGGCCCGGAGGTGGCGGAGCTGGACGAGGGCGTCGAGCACCTGGCCGGCGGTCGGTTCGGCAGCGGCGTCGTCGGTGGTTCCGGGCACCGGGTCGGTCGGGGTCCGGGGCGCCGGGGTGGGCGGGTTGCCGACCCGGTTGGCGACGGCGCGTACCTGGTCGAGCGCGTGGCTGGTGCAGAAGGCAAGTACGGGCCCCGTCCCGTCCCGGGGGTCGCTGTTCGCCGGTTCGGCCATCCCGCCACCCCTTCCGCTGGTCCGTCGGCCGGCCCGGCTGGCCGGCCCTGGTATTCCTACTACGTCATCGATCCGATGACGAAGCACTTGTCGTCGTTCCGACGACATGGTACAACCGAGGTGTGGCGCATTGACAGCCCTGTTGTCTGAGCCAGGAGGTGGTTGACGATGTTGATGCGCACCGGCACCTTCCGCGAACTCGACCGGCTCGCGCAGCACGCCCTCGGCGCGCTGGGCACCGGCACCTGGTCCCGTCCGACGGCGATGCCGATGGACGCGTACCGCACCAAACAGGGTGGATAGTCTGGAGGCGTGCGCCTCGTGATCATGGCGGACACCCACCTGCCGAAGCGGGCCCGGGACCTCCCGGCCCCGCTCTGGGCCGCTGTCGACGACGCCGACGTGGTCATCCACGCCGGCGACTGGGTGGACGTCTCGCTCCTCGACGAGCTGACCGCGCGCAGCGCACGGCTGATCGGGGTGTACGGCAACAACGACGGATCCGAGCTGCGGTCCCGGCTGCCCGAGATCGCGCGTGTGGAACTGGCCGGGGTACGGGTCGCGGTGGTCCACGAGACCGGGCCGGCCGGTGGACGGGAGCGTCGCTGTGCCGCCCGGTTCCCGGACTGCGACGTTCTTGTTTTCGGACATTCACATATACCCTGGGACAGCATCGCCCCCGGTGGACTGCGACTGTTGAACCCCGGCTCGCCGACCGACCGGCGGCGTCAGCCGTACGCCACCTATCTCACCGCCACCGCCTCGGACGGCCGGCTCGACACCGTGGTCCTGCACCGGTTGCCCCGCCGGGGCGACCCCGATGCCTGATCGTGTCGCGGCTCGGCGGCTCCGGTTCAGCGGGGCCGGCTCACGCACCATGAAGACGTCCACCGGATCCTCGGTCTCCACAGTGAATCCGTGCCGTTCGTAGAGCCGTCGGGCCGAACTGCCCTGCAGTAGCTGCAGCCGGACCCGGATGCTGTCGCGGTCACACCGCTCCAGCAGTTCGCCCAGGACCGCCGTACCGATGCCGTTGCCGTGCAGGTGCGGGACCAGGTAGAAGTGCTCCAGCCAGTGGGCGTCCTCGGCCGGCCGTAGCGCCACGGAGCCGGCGAACGTACCGGCCGTCTCGATCACCCAGGTGTGCTCCGGGTGGAACCCGTTGCGCAGCCGCTGCCGTACCCGCCGCTCGTCGTACCGGCCGAGTCGTTCCAGATCCGGCCGCAGTGTCACGGCCCGCAACTCGGCGATCGCCTCGACGTCGGCCGCCGTGGCCGGCCGCAGTTTCCAGTCCCCCATGATCAACAGCCTAGTCGTCGGGTTTCCGCAGCTCCCGTCGGTCTTCGGCGCCGGATCGACCGTTCGGGGAGCGGGTCGGCGGCTCAACCGGCCGTTCGGCCCGGAGCGTTTTGATCAGCGGGCTGCCACACTGAGATCCGTGCATGACTTCGACGTCCTCGTCCTCGGCTCCGGACCCGGCGGTCAGAAGGCCGCGATCGCGGCGGCGAAACTCGGCCGCCGGGTCGCCGTCGTGGAACGACAGCACATGGTCGGCGGTGTCTGCATCAACACCGGCACCGTGCCGTCCAAGACGCTGCGGGAGGCGGTGCTCTATCTCACCGGGCTCAGCCAGCGTGAGGTGTACGGCCAGAGTTACCGGCTCAAGGAGGACATCACCATCGGCGACCTGACCGCCCGGACCCAGCACGTGATCGGGCGCGAGGTCGACGTGGTACGCAGCCAGCTCACCCGTAACCGGGTCCGGTTGATCACCGGCACCGGTCGGTTCCACGACCCGCACACGGTGACGGTGACCGACCCGGCCGGACGCGAGTCCAAGGTGACCGCCGACCGGATCATCGTCGCGGTCGGTACCCGGCCGGCCCGACCGGAGAGTGTGGACTTCGACGAGGCGACGATCATCGACTCGGACGGCATCCTCAACCTGGACCGGGTGCCGAAATCGATGGTGGTGGTCGGGGCGGGGGTGATCGGCATCGAGTACGCCTCGATGTTCGCCGCGCTGGGCACCAAGGTCACTGTGGTCGAGCGGCGCGACCGGATGCTGGAGTTCTGCGACCTGGAGATCGTCGAGGCGTTGAAGTACCACCTGCGGGACCTGGCGGTCACGTTCCGGTTCAGCGAGGCGGTGGCCGCCGTGGAACGGCATGCCCGGGGTGCGATCGCGGTGCTGGAGAGCGGGAAGCGGATCGCCGCCGACACGGTGATGTACTCCGCCGGCCGGCAGGGGCTCGGCGCCGACCTCGACCTGCCGAACGCCGGGTTGGAGGCGGATGCCAGGGGGCGGATCGAGGTCGACGAGCGGTTCCGTACCGCCGTACCGCACATCTACGCGGTCGGTGACGTGATCGGGTTCCCGGCGCTCGCCTCGACCTCGATGGAGCAGGGGCGGCTCGCCGCCCACCATGCCTGCGACGAACCGGCCCGGGACCTGTCGGACCTGCAGCCGATCGGCATCTACACGATCCCGGAGATCAGCTTCATCGGCCGGACCGAGGACGAACTCACCCGTGACAGGGTGCCGTTCGAGGTGGGCATCTCCCGGTACCGCGAGCTCGCCCGGGGGCAGATCAGCGGCGACTCGTACGGGATGCTCAAGCTGCTGGTCGCCCCGGACACCGGTCGGCTGCTCGGGGTGCACATCTTCGGTACCGGCGCCACCGAACTCGTCCACATCGGGCAGGCGGTGATGGGCTGCCTCGGCACCATCGACTACCTGGTCGACGCGGTCTTCAACTATCCGACCCTGGCCGAGGCGTACAAGGTCGCCGCGTTGGACGCGATGAACAAGATGCGGCACATCGCCCGACTGCGGGACTGACCAAACTGTCCTCGATCCGTCACTGCCGGCATATGGCGTTGTTGTCCTCGATCCGATACTCAGAGTAGTGACGTGGTTGCCATCGGTAGGAGGTGACGGTGGTGGTGAGCCGACGACGGCGCAGACTGGCGGCCGTGGTGGTCGTGGTCCTGGCTGCCGGCGCGGGTGCGGCCCGACTCGCGTACGGCAACGCCGAGCGGTACGACAACGGACGGCTGGACGCCGTGCACCTCGCCACCACCCGGCTCGACGGTGGCCGGTACGCCGGCGCCCGGGCCGAGGGTGGTGGCCGGTACGCCGGCGCCCGGGCCGAGGGTGGCGACCGGTTCGCCGGCGCCCGACCTGACGGCGAATGGTTCGCCAGCCCGGACGGCCGGGGCGGCGGGCATGTCTTCCGAGCCCGGTTGACCGGTTTCGAGGAGGATCCGCTCGCCATCTCCACCGCCGGCAGCGGCCACTTCTCGGCCACCGTCGAACGGTCGAGGCAGGAGATCGCCTACCGGCTCGGCTACGCCGACCTCGAGGGCGACATCACCCAGGCGCACATCCACTTCGGCGGCCGGGCCCGCAGCGGCGGGATCAGCGTCTTCCTCTGCACCAACCTCGGCAACGGGCCGCCGGGCACCCAGGCCTGCCCGGCCGCACCGGCCACCATCACCGGCACCATCAGACCGGCCGACGTGATCGGCCCGTCGGGGCAGGGCATCGCGGCGGGAGAGTTCGACGAACTCGTCGCCGCGATCCGGGCTGGTACGACGTACGTCAACGTGCACAGTTCGCGTCATCCCGGCGGGGAGATCCGGGCCCAACTTGATCACCATCGGCGCTGACCATCCGTCGTCCGACCGGCCCCTGTCGAGTCAGGACATCCGCGCCTTTACCACTGGCGCTCTTGACGTCACGCGGCGACATGGTTAAGGTCCGATAACTTTGTGACCCGGCTCTGTGACTGCGGCCACAGAGCCGTCCGGAGCAGGCCGCGGTCGACCGGTCAACGGGCCAGCCGGTCGACCGCGGCCACCACCGCCGAGGCCCCGTCCTCGTCGGCCAGCCGGGCGGCGAGCAGCCGGGCGCGGGCGCCGAAGGCCGGATCGGTCACCGCGGCCCGGACCGCGTCGCCGAGCCGGGCCGCACTGAGCCGCCGGAACGGGATCACATCCGGGCTGACCCCGAGCCGGGCCAGTCGGGCGGCCCAGAACGGTTGATCCGCCAGCATGGGCACCGGCACCGTCGCCACCCCGGCCCGCAGCGCGGCCCCGGTGGTGCCGCAGCCCGCATGGTGCACCACGGCGGCCATCCGGGGAAAGAGCCACCCGTGCGGCACGTCGTCGACGTACAACACCTGGTCGTCGCCGCTGCCGGCGCGGCCGGGACCGTCGTCGGGACCGCTGCCGGAACCGTCGTCGAGAGGGTCGTCGCTGCTCCGCTCCGGGACCGCCTCCGCACCGGCACCCTGCACGATGGCACGTACCCCGGCCCGGCGCAGCGCCCGACGGACCATGGCGTACAGCCGACCACCGGGGTCGGCCAGACTGCCGAAACCGACGTACACCGGGGCGTCCCCGGCGGCGAGGAAGGCCCGCAGCGCGGGCGACGGTCGCCAGTCCACCGGCGGTGCCGGCCACCAGTAACCGACCACGTCCAGGCCCGGTCGCCAGTCCGGCGGGCGGGGGAGCACGGTCGGGCTGAAACCGTGGCTGACCGGCCACCCCCGCACCGCGGCGTCCCGGTCGAGGTCGGCGAGGTCGCACTGCGGAAGGCCGAGCCGGGACCGGAGTCGCCGCGAGGCGTGCGCGTACACCCGACGGCCCAGCCGGTGGCCGAGCCGGCCGGCGGCCCGGTTGCCCCATCCGCCCAGCGTGCGGACGCCGAGCACGATCGGCGGAAAGGCCCGGGTCGGTTCCACCGGCTGGAGGAACACCCCGAGGCTCGGCACCCCGAGCCACTGCGCCACCGAATAACCCAGCGGCGCGGTGCTGGCGGAGAGCAGCAGGACGTCCACGCCGGAATCCGCCGCGGTGACGATGCTCTCGCCGAGCCCGTCGACGAACCGGTCACCGAGCCGGACGAACTCCACCAGTCCCGGAGCCCCCGGTACCCCGGGCCGTCGCCGGGACGGTACGCCGGTCCGCAACGCCGACAGGTCGCCGAGGACCGGACGGAACTCCAGGCCGGCACCGGTGACCAGATCGGCGTACGGGGCGGGCGCGGCGAGCGCCACCCGGTGGCCGGCCGCCCGCAACCGGGCACCGAGACCGGTGTACGGGGCCACGTCCCCCAGCGAACCCGCGGTGACGATGAGAACCCGCATCCGGACCTCCCGGCGGGCTGGTACGGGGACACCCGTACCAGCAGTGTAGGCGGGGCCGGCCGCCGGACGGGCCGTGAACGGGATGGTGGCCCGCCGGCAGGCCAGGTCGACAGGAGAGGAATCTTCACACCCTCGGCGGGTAGAAGGCCGGATGACCTCTACTCCCGGGTGGTTCCGGACGAACCGCGAGGAGGCCGCCGAGCCGCCGTCCGGTGGCCCCGGAGGGTCACCTCCGCGTGTGATGATCATCTACGCCAGCGCGGGGGCCGGGCATGACGGCGCGAGCCGGGAACTGGCCCACCGGCTGCGGGAGCGCGGCCTGCTGGCCGACTGTGTGGACCTGGCCGACATCTTCCCCTGGGGCCTCGGTCGGCTGCTCCGCGGCACCTACCACGGGATGTTGAGCCGGCTGCCCTGGATCTACGGGCTGCTCTTCTCGATCGGTGGCAACTTCAGCCGGGCGGCGCCGATCACCCGGACGCTGCTGCGGCCGGTGTGGCCACGGGTGCTCCGGGCACTGCCGCCGAACACCCGGGCCGTCGTGTCGACGTACCCGGTGGTGAGTCAGATCGTCGGGCCGCTGCGGCGCGAGGGTCGACTCGCCGTACCGGTGATCACCTATCTGACCGACTTCGCGGTGAACCCGATCTGGGTGTCGCCCGGCATCGACGTGCACTGCGCCGCCCACGTCACCACCCGCGCCGAGGCCCGGGCACTCGGTGCGGGGGAGGTCCGGGTGGCCGGCCGGATGGTCTCGGCCGCCTTCCGCCCGGGGGACGAGCAGGACCGGCGGCGGGCCCGGGAGAAACTCGGGCTTCCGCTCGACGCCCGGCTCGCGCTGCTGGTCGCGGGCTCGTGGGGGGTCGGGGCGGTGGCGCGTACCGCCGCGGAGATCGCCGCCACGGGGGTGGCGGTCCCGGTCGTGGTCTGCGGACGGAACGCCGCGCTGTACCGCCGGCTGCGGCGACGCGGCACCGGGTACGTCTTCGGCTGGGTCGACGACATGCCGGCCCTGCTGCGGGCCGCCGACGTCCTGGTCGAGAACGCCGGTGGGCTCACCGCGCTGGAGGCGATGGCCTGCGGGTTGCCGGTCGCCACCTACCGGCCGATC
Organism: Plantactinospora sp. B5E13; assembly: GCF_039871775.1. NCBI lineage: Bacteria > Bacillati > Actinomycetota > Actinomycetes > Micromonosporales > Micromonosporaceae > Plantactinospora > Plantactinospora sp. B5E13. The sequence continues at coordinate 74,081 of NZ_JBDPLT010000006.1, read as the reverse complement.
CCCGGGCACGGGCGGGCGAACGCCGCCACCATGGCCCGGGCCGGCGTGACGACCTGGGTACGCCGTCGCGTCGACCTGGGGCCGACGCTGCTGCGGCTCGCCGACCGGACGAGCGGAGAGCGGCAGCGCAACGCCGGGCTCGCGCTCTTCGGCACCGACCCGGCGGGGGTGGTCGCCGACATCGCCTGGGGCCTGACGGCCTCGACCGGTGCGCATCGACTCGCCGGCGAGGCCGGCCCGCACCAGCTGGCCGGGGAGGCCGGCCCGGCCGGTCGGGCGCCGGTCGGAGCGGTACCCGTCGACGACCCGGTGTTGCTGGAGGGCGCCCCGTTCCTCGAACCGCCGGTACGGATCGATGCCGTCGAGGTGCGGACCGGGCTGGCGGCGGCCACCCCCCGGCGGACCCTGACCCGGTGGGTCGGGCTGCGGGCCGGGATGGCCCGGCTCTGGACCGGTGTGGGCCAGCCGCGCCGGGACGGCGGCACCCGGCCGGTGAACCGGCCGGACCGGCGCGGCTGAGGTGTCGGGGGTCCGGTGAACGGCATCGCCATCGTGCTGGGGCTCGCCTCGGCCGCCTGCTTCGCGGTGAGTTCGGTGCTGGAGCAGCGCGCGGCCAAGCAGGAGCAGCCGACCCGGACCATCGACCCCCGACTGCTGATCCGACTCGTCCGCCGGCCGTTGTGGCTGCTCGGCTGGGTGCCGGACGCGGTCGGCACCGTACTGCAGGCCATCGCCCTGCGGTTCGGTGCGCTCGCCCTGGTGGAGCCGCTGCTGGTCAGCGGGCTCTTCATGGCGATTCCGCTGGAGGCGGCACTGGAACGACGGCGTCCGCACCGCCGGGACATGCTGGTCGTGGTGATCGGTGTGGTCGGGCTGACCGCCTTCCTCGCCACCGCGAACCCCCGGGGCGGGGTGGAGGAGCCGAGCGCACTGGCCTGGATCGGAGTGGGCGCCGCCATCGGTGTCCTCGTCGGGGTCTGCCTCGTCGTCGCCTGGCGGACCCAGAACGCGGCCCGGGGCCTCGTGTTGGGCATCGCCACCGGACTGCTCTACGCCCTGGCCGCGGCGCTGCTCAAGAGCGTGACGGAGAAGCTGCCGGACAATCCGGTCGGGGTGGTCACCGACTGGCACCTCTACGTGCTGGTCCTGGTCGGCGGAACCGCCCTGACCCTGAACCAGAACGCCTTCCAGGGCGGGCCGATCGCCGCCCCGCTCACCGCCATCGCGCTGCTCGACCCCTTTACAAGTGTGCTGATCGGCGTCACCGCCTTCCAGGAGGAGCTCTCCCTCGAGGGACCCCGCCTGATCATCGGACTACTCGGAGTGGTCGCCATGAGCCTCGGTATCTGGCTGGCCCGACGTACCCAGTCAAGCTGACACGCCGGTCAGTCCGCCGGGTCGACACCTGGGTGGACCTGTCGGGTTAGGTCGTCCCCGGACACGCCAGAAAGGATTTCGGCAGGCCGCACCGCCGAGGGTGGGAAGTTGGGTACGCTCGGTGAAGATTACTTAGCGCGAGCGATGGGTTACCACCAATCCGGCGCGATGGTCCGGCTGGGCTCGACGAGCCGGCCGGGACCTCGCGAGAGGCGGCAGCGTGCTTGATCTGACCGACGATGCCCCCGGCCATCCGTCTGCGGATCGGCCGGGCGAGCGCCGGCAGCCGGAAACCGTGCTGGCCGGTGAGAACTTTCCGGTCGCGTTGCGTGTCCTACCGGCACGGATCCGCCGGCACCTGCTCGCCCTCTACACCTACGCCCGGTACGTCGACGACCTCGGTGACGAGCCGGACACCACCGGACGCGACGAGGGCCCCGAGGCCCGCCTCGCCGCGCTGCACCGGTTCGAGCGCGAGGTACGGGCACTCTACGAGGGCCGGCTGCCCCGCCACCCGGTGCTGGTCCGGCTGGCGCCGACGGTCGTCGACTGCCGGTTCCCGCTCGACCCGCTGCTCCGACTGATCGAGGCGAACCGTCGCGACCAGCTGGTCACCCGCTATCCGACCTTCGGTGCCCTGGTCGAGTACTGCCACCTCTCCGCCGACCCGGTCGGCGAACTCGTGCTGCACATCTTCGGCGCCGCGTCACCGGCTCGGATCCCGCTCTCCAACCGGATCTGCACCGCGCTGCAGATCGTCGAACACCTGCAGGACGTCGCCGAGGACCGCCGTCGCGGCCGGATCTACCTGCCGACCCGCGACCTGGCCGCCGCCGGGGTTCCCGAGGAGGCCCTGGACGCGCCGCGGGCCGACGAGCCGCTCCGGAAGGTGATCCGCCGGCAGGCCGACCGGGCCGCCGAACTGCTCGACTCCGGCGCGCCACTGGTCGGCGACCTACGCGGTTGGGCCCGACTGGCGGTCAGCGGATACCTCGCCGGGGGCCGGGCCGCACTCGCCGCGCTGGCCCGGGCCGACCACGACCCGCTGCCCGGCCCGCCCCGACCGACCCGGTCCGGTCTGGCCGTCGCCTGGCTCCGGTCGCTGCGAACCCCCGCCGTCGCTCCGGGACAGAACGGAGTGGGCGGATGAGCGGCGACATCGGCCTGGAACGCGCCTACCGGGAGTGTGCCCGCGTCACCCGTACCCAGGCCCGCAACTTCTCGTACGGCATCCGGCTGCTCCGGCCCGACCGGCGGGCCGCACTCTGCGCCGTGTACGCGGTGGCCCGGCGGATCGACGACATCGGCGACGGCGACCTGCCGGCCGCCACCCGGCTGGCCCGGCTGGACCAGGTCCGGGCGGCGCTGCACCGGCTGCCCGACGCCGGCGGCGACCCGGTCCTGGTCGCGCTCGCCGACGCGGCGGCCCGGCTGCCGATCCCGCTGGCCGCCTTCGACGAACTGGTCGACGGGTGCCTGGCCGACGTACGGGGCACCCGCTACGAAACGTTCGAGGAACTGGTCGGCTACTGCCGCTGTGTGGCCGGCTCGATCGGCCGCCTGTCGCTCGGGGTCTTCGACCTGCGGCCCGGCGCCGACCGGTCCGAGGCGGCCGAACTGGCCGACACCCTCGGCGTCGCCCTGCAACTGACCAACATCCTCCGCGACATCGTCGAGGACCGCGGGGTGGGCCGGATCTACCTGCCCCGGCGCGACCTGGACCGGTTCGGCTGCACCGTCGACCTGGACGCCGACGGCGGGCTGGCCGATCCGCCGGACCGGCTGGCGGCGCTGGTGCGCTGGCAGGCCCAGCGGGCCGACCGTTACTACCGGACCGGGCTGCGGCTGTTGCCGATGCTGGACCGGCGCAGCGCGGCCTGCGTGGCGGCGATGGCCGGGATCTACCACCGGCTGCTGGCCCGGATGATCACGGATCCGTTGGCGGTCACCCGACGTCGGGTGGCCCTGTCCGGCTGGGAGAAGGCGTACGTGGCGGCGCGGGCGATGACCCGGAGCGGATCGTGAGCACCGAACAGGTCTGCGTCATCGGGGGCGGGCTGGCCGGCATCGCCTCGGCGGTCCGGCTGCTCGACGCCGGACACCGGGTCACCATGCTGGAGGCGCGTCCGGCGCTCGGCGGCGCCACCTACTCCTTCCGCCGGGGTGGGCTGACCGTGGACACCGGCCAGCATGTCTTCCTCCGCTGCTACCAGCAGTACCGGGACCTGTTGCACCGGCTCGGCAGCACGGACCGGGCGACGGTGCAGGACGGCTTCGCGGTGCCGATCATCCGGGCCGGCGTACCGCCGCACCTGCTGGCCCGCAACCGTCGACTGCCCGCCCCGGCACATCTGCTGCCGGCGCTGCTCGGCTACCGACCGCTGAGGTTCGGGCAGCGGCTGGCGGCGGTCCGGGCCGCCGCCGCGCTGCGCCGGGTCGAGCCGGACGACCCGGCCGCCGACCGGGTCAGCTTCGGCGCCTGGCTGGCCGCGCACGGCCAGGACGGCCAGACCGTGCAACGTCTCTGGGAACTGATCTGCGTCGCGGCGCTGAACGCCCCGCCGGAACGGGCGTCGCTCGCCCTGGCCGCCCGGGTCTTCCGTACCGGACTGCTCGACCGGGCCGACGCCGCCGATCTCGGCCTGCCCACCGCGCCCCTGGCCGACCTGCACGGCACCCCGGCCAGCGCGCTGCTGCGCCAGCGGGGCGCGACGGTCCGCACCGGGGTACGCGTCCACCAGATCCGGGCCGAGGGACACCGGTTCCGGGTCGTCGGCGAGGGTGGGGCGCTCACCGCGGACGCGGTCGTGCTGGCCGTACCGCACTCGCAGGCGGCCCGTCTGGTGCCGTCGGAGGCGGCTCCGGACCGGGCCCGCTGGGCGCGGCTGGGCGCCGCGCCGATCGTCAACGTGCACGTCCACTACCAGGAACGGGTCACCGAACTCGGCTTCGCCGCCGGACTGGACACACCGGTGCAGTGGGTCTTCGACCGCACCCCGCCCGACGTCTCCGGGCAGTATCTGGTGGTCTCCATCTCCGCCGCCGAACAGGTGCTCGGCACCCGGGCGAGCGAGCTGGTCCGGACCTACCTGGCCGCCCTGGGGGAGGTTTTCCCGGCGGCCCGGCGGGCGCCGGTCCGGGACGCGTTCGTGACCCGGGAACCCCGGGCGACGTTCCGGCAGGTGCCCGGCTCACGGAGTTACCGGCCGCCGGCGCAGACCCGGGCTCCCGGATTGGCGCTGGCCGGCGCGTGGACCGACACCGGATGGCCGGACACGATGGAGGGCGCGGTACGTAGCGGCCAGCGGGCCGCCGACGTGGTGCTCGCCCACCTCGGGTCGAGATCGGACCCGTCGGAGGAGACGGCATGACCGAGCGGAGCGAGGTGACGGCATGACCGAGCGGAGCGAGGTCATCGGCAGGCTCGGTCGACCAGGTCATGGCGGCGGCGAGCGTAGCGAGGAGAAGACATGACCATGATGCTGCCCAGCATCCTCACCCAGGTGGACGAGCTCGTCCAGCCCGAGATCCGGGCGGCGCTGGAGCGGATCGACGAGCGGACCCGGCTGGTCGCCGGATACCAGTTCGGGTACTGGGACGCGACGGGTGCGCCGACCGGGCGGAGCGGCAAGGGGCTGCGTCCCGCGCTGGCGCTGCTCTCCGCCCGGGTCGCCGGACAGCCGGTCGGGCGCGGGCTGCCGGCCGCGGTGGCGGTGGAACTGGTACACAACTTCTCACTGCTGCACGACGACGTGATCGACGGCGACCTGGAGCGCCGACACCGGCCGACGGCCTGGGCGGCGTTCGGCGTCGGTCCGGCGATTCTCGCCGGTGACGCGCTGCTCGGTCTCGCCGACGAGGTGCTCTGCGCCGCACCGGAACTGGACGTGCACCGGGGTCTGGCGACCCTGCACACGGCGGTCCGCCGGCTGATCGCCGGCCAGGCGGCCGACGTCGAGTTCGAGAACCGCTCCGACGTCACCCTCGACGAGTGCCTGGCGATGGCCCGGGACAAGACGGCCGCCCTGTTGGCCTGCGCGGCGACGCTCGGCGCGGTGGTCTGCGGCGCGCCACAGACGGTCGTCGACGGACTCGACCGGTACGGCGAGCGGCTCGGCCTGGCCTTCCAACTCGTCGACGACCTGCTCGGCATCTGGGGCGAGCCGGCGGTCACCGGCAAGCCGGTCCTGTCCGACCTACGGGCCCGGAAGAAGTCGGTGCCGGTGGTCCGGGCGCTCGGCGTGGACGGCCCGGCGGCCACCCGGCTCGCCGAGCTGTACGCCAGCCCGGGTGACCTCTCCGCCGCCGACCTCGCCCTGGCCGCCAACCTGATCGAGGAGACCGGCGCCCGGGACTGGACGGAGAAGCAGGCCGACCGGTTGCTCACCGAGGCCCTCGCCGAACTGGACCAACTCGGTGAGGTGGGTTCGGCGGGTGGCGCCGACGTGTCCGGGGTGCACGCCGACCTGGTCGCGATCGCGCACTTCATGACAGGACGGGACTACTGAGATGGCCGGACTCTTATCCACCGACGGCGTCACGACGGCAGCCACCGACGGCGGCACGACACCCGGGACGGTCGGGGCCCCGGCCGCCCCGGGGACCGGCGGCGTCACCGCGCAGTTGTGGGCGCAGGCCCGGACGGCCCTGGACCGTGCTCGTGACCTGCTGCTCTCGACGCAGCAGCCGGCCGGCTGGTGGCAGGGCGAGCTGGAGACCAACGTGACGATGGAGGCGGAGGACCTGCTCATGCGGCAGTTCCTCGGCATCCGTAGCGTCGAGCAGACGGAGCCGACGGCCCGGTGGATCCGGTCGAAGCAGGGGGCGGACGGCGCCTGGCCGACCTTCCACGGCGGACCCGGCGACCTCTCCACCACCATCGAGGCGTACGCGGCGCTGCGGTTGGCCGGCGACCCGGCCGAGGCCGAGCACATGGTCCGGGCCCGGCGGTTCGTCCTCGCCCACGGCGGCATCGAGCGGAGCCGGGTCTTCACCCGGATCTGGCTGGCGCTGTTCGGGGAGTGGTCCTGGGACCGGCTGCCGGCGGTGCCGCCGGAGGTTGTCCTGCTCCCGCCGCGTTTCCCGCTCAACGTGTACGACTTCGCCTGCTGGGCCCGGCAGACCATCGTGCCGCTGGCGATCGTCCGGTCCCTGCGTCCGGTCCGTCCGCTCGGCTTCTCGCTGCGGGAACTACGGACCGGCCGGCGACCCGACCCGGCGCCGTCGCTGCGGCACCGGGCCGGCTGGATGCACCGCCTCGACACGGTGCTCCGGCGGTACGAGCGTCACCCGGTCGGCCCGGTACGCCGCAACGCGCTGCGCCGGGCCGCCGAGTGGATCATCGCGCGTCAGGAGGCCGACGGCTCCTGGGGCGGGATCCAACCGCCCTGGGTGTACTCGCTGATCGCGTTGCACCTGCTCGGCTATCCGCTGTCGCACCCGGTGCTGCGGACCGGCCTGGCCGGACTCGACCGGTTCACCATCCACGAGCAGACCCCGGACGGCCCGGTACGCCGACTCGAGGCGTGCCAGTCACCGGTCTGGGACACCGCGCTCGCGACGGTCGCCCTCGGCGACGCCGGACTGCCGGCCGGGCACCCGGCGCTGGGCCGGGCCGCCGAGTGGCTGCTGGCGGAGGAGATCCGGGTGCCGGGTGACTGGTCGGTACGTCGACCCGGACTGGAACCGGGCGGCTGGGCGTTCGAGTTCGACAACGACGGCTACCCGGACACCGACGACACGGCGGAGGTGCTGCTGGCGCTGCGCCGTACCGGGGCGGACCCGGAGGTGCGGGCGGCGGTCGGCCGCGGGGTCGCCTGGTTGTGCGGCATGCAGTGCGCGGACGGCGGCTGGGGAGCGTTCGACGCCGACAACACCCGGGCGATCGCCCGCGACCTGCCGTTCTGTGACTTCGGTGAGGTGATCGACCCGCCGAGCGCGGACGTCACCGCGCACATTGTCGAGGCGCTCTGCGCGGAAGGGCTGACCGACTCGCCGACGGTACGGCGGGGGGTCTCCTGGCTGTTGCGTAACCAGGAGGCGGACGGGTCCTGGTTCGGCCGGTGGGGCGCCAACCACGTCTACGGCACCGGAGCGGTCGTGCCGGCGCTGGTCGCCGCCGGGGTACGCCCCGACGACCCGGCCATCGTCCGGGCGCTCTGCTGGCTGCACCGGCGGCAGAACCCGGACGGCGGCTGGGGCGAGGACATGCGCTCCTACCGGGACCCGATGTGGCGGGGGCGGGGTGTGTCGACCGCCTCGCAGACCGCCTGGGCCCTGCTGGCGTTGCATGCCGCCCGCTCCGCCGACACCGTGTCGGTGGGGCGTGGACTGCGCTGGCTGGTGGAGACCCAACGCCCGGACGGCGGCTGGGACGAGCCGCAGTACACCGGTACCGGCTTCCCGGGTGACTTCTACATCAACTACCATCTCTACCGGCTGGTCTTCCCGGTCAGCGCGCTCGGTCGGCTGCTGCGCGAGCCGGCCTGGCTCGGCGTGGCACCGCCCGCCGGCGCCGACCGGGACGGCGTGGCCGGACCGGCGGGGTCGGGCGAGCGGGTCGGGCTGGTCGACCGCGTCGAGGCCGGCCGGCGGATCGAACTGGTCGATCGCGTCGAGGCCGGCGAGCCGATCGGGTCGGCTGCCCGGCGTGGCCCGGCTGAACTGGTCGACCAGGGCAGTTCCGCGGTGGCTCCGAGCGGTGAACCGAGTTGACCCGGGGCGACTGGGTGCTGTTCGCGCCCATGCGGATGGAGGCCCGCGCGCTGCGTCGCGGCCTGCCGACCGGCGCCCCGCTGCACCGCACCGGCCGGGGGCTGACCCGGGCCGGGCGGGCCGCCGCCCGGCACGCCGACGCGGGCGCTCTGGTGGTGGCGGGGATCGCCGGCGGGCTCACCCCGACGCTGCGCCCCGGCGACGTGGTCGTCGCCACCGAGGTACGGCGCGCCGACCGACCCGACGACCCGGCGGTGCCCTGCCCGAGCGCACCGCTGGTCGCCGCCACGCTGCGCCGGCGTGGTCTGACCGTCCACCTCGGACCGGTGGTCACCAGCCGGCGGCTGGTCGACGGCCCGGACCGGGCCCGGCTCGCCGCGACCGGGGCGCTCGCCGTGGACACCGAGTCGGCGGCGCTGCTGGCCTCCGCCGCGGGCCGGCCGGTGGTCTGCGTACGGGTGGTCGCCGACGTACCGCCGCAGCGGCTGTACCGGCCGCTGACCTGGCGTCGGGTCCGAACCGCCCTGCGGACCCTGCCGAAGGTGGCGCCCGCGCTCGTCGAGTGGGCCGAGGCGGGCACGGTACGCGAGGTCGTGCTGGCCTCACCCCGTTCGTTCTGCGCCGGCGTCGAACGGGCGATCGGTGTGGTCGAGCAGGCCCTGGACCGGTACGGCCCACCGGTGTACGTCCGCAAGCAGATCGTGCACAACGTGCACGTCATCGCCGACCTGCAACGCCGGGGCGCGGTCTTCGTGGACGAGCTGACCGAGATTCCCGACGGTGCCGTCACGGTCTTCTCCGCACACGGTGTCGCGCCCGCCGTCCGGGTCGCCGCCGCCGCCCGGGGGCTGCCGGTCATCGACGCCACCTGCCCGCTGGTGTCCAAGGTGCACAGCGAGGCGCGCCGGTTCGCCGGGCGGGGCAACACCGTCCTGCTGATCGGACACGCCGGACACGAGGAGACCGAGGGCACCCTCGGCGAGGCGCCCGGGCAGATCACCCTGGTGGAGAACGTGACGGACGCGGAACGGATCGAGGTCGCCGACCCGGACCGGGTCTCCTACCTGGTGCAGACCACCCTCGCGGTCGACGAGGTGGCCGGGGTCCTCGACGTGCTCCGGCGGCGGTTCCCGGCGTTGACCGGCCCCTCGTCGGACGACATCTGCTACGCCACCACCAACCGGCAGGTGGCACTGCGCGACGTTGCCGCCGACGCCGACGTGGTGCTGGTCGTCGGCTCCGCGAACTCGTCGAACTCGCGCCGTCTGGTGGAGGTGACCGAGCGCGGCGGTACCCCCGCGTACCTGGTGGACGACGTCGACGAGGTCGACCTCCGCTGGCTCGCCGGGAAACGGACGGTCGGCGTGACCGCCGGCGCCTCGGCCCCGCCCCGACTGGTCGACGAGACCGTCACGGCACTGGCCGGGCTCGGTGCGGACGCGGTACGGGAGCACACCACCCGGACCGAGGACGTGCACTTCACCCTTCCCAAGGAGATACGAACACCTTGACATCCTCCCCGTCCTAAGGAACGGGGATTCCCTTGGTTGCCCTTGGGTTTTCCTGCTTCATCGTCGACTGCCCCGAACGGAGGTTCCCCCGTTGAGGTCTTACGCCTTCTCCACAGGCTGTCACCGCCAGTCCGGCGGCCAGAATGGTGCGGGCGGCGTTGACGTCACGGTCGTGGACGGTGCCGCACCGGCACGTCCAGGTCCGTACGGTCAACGGCATCCGTCCAGCGAGGGCACCACACGTCGAGCACAGTTTGGAGCTGGGGAACCAGCGGTCCACGACCACGAGGTTGCGGCCGTGCCAGTCGGCCTTGTATTCGAGCAGGGTGCGGAACTGCCGCCAGGCCGCGTCGCTGATGGCGCGGGCCAGGCTCCGATTCTTGACCATGTTGCGGACGGTCAGGTCCTCGATCACGAGCGTTTGGTTTTCACGCACGAGCCGAGTGGTCAGTTTGTGGAGCGTGTCGCGGCGCCGGTCGGTGATCCGGGCGTGCACTCGGGCGACCTTGAGTCGGGCTTTGGCCCGGTTCGCCGAGCCCTTCTCCTTCTTCGCCATCGCACGCTGGGCGCGGGCCAGGGCGGCGCGGTCACGGCGCTCGTGACGCGGGTTGGTGATTTTCTCCCCGGTGGAGAGGGTGAGCAGCGAGTCGAGGCCGGCGTCGATGCCGACCGCACCCGAGGCGGGGGTCTGGTCGATCACGTCGTCGCAGAGCAGGGACACGAACCATCGGCCGGCCGGGTCCTGGCTGACGGTGACCGTGGACGGCGACGCGTTCTGCGGCAGCGGCCGGGACCACACGACGTCCAGCGGTGTGGTCATCTTGGCGAGGGTGAGCCGGCCGTCGCGCCAGCGGAATCCGCTGGTGGTGTATTCCGCCGACCGGCGCGACCTCTTCCTGCTCTTGAACGTCGGGTATGTGGCGCGTCTGGCGAAGAAGTTGGTGAACGCGGCCTGCAGGTGCCGCAGAGCCTGCTGCAACGGCACCGAGGACACGTCGTTGAGGAACGCCAGCTCCTCGGTCTTCTTCCACCCGGTCAGCAGGGCCGACGTGGTGTTGTAGTTGATGCGTTCCTGGCGCAGCGTCCACGCCTCGGTGCGGGCCGCGAGCGCCATGTTGTAGACCAGCCGGACACACCCGAACGTGCGGGCAAGCTCCGCCGCCTGCTCCTCGCTCGGGTAGAAACGGTACTTGAAAGCCCGTTTCACCGTCTTCGTGGCCACAACTCACAAGATAGCAAGCTAGTTGGTGACCCTTGCGGTGCCGTGCGGATAGACACGATCCGCCCTGGCGGCAGATCAGCCTTTCCTGTCCTGCTCCGCAAGAGTTCCGTCTCCTCACCGGACCGAAAGGCCGGAGTATCCACGGAAGGAAGCCGATGACGGGGAGCGTTCAGCGAGGCGGTGCGACGGGTGGCGGTTCCGCCACCCGTACGGGGGCGCGAGCGGGAGCGGGGTGCTGACATGGGAATGCCACTGCGACAGAGCATGCGGATCGGCCGGTACCTGGTCGGGCAGAAGATTCGTCGACGGGCGCACTTCCCGTTGCTGCTCGAACTCGAGCCGCTGTTCGCCTGCAACCTCGCCTGCGCCGGCTGCGGCAAGATCCAGCACCCGGCGGACGTGCTGAAACGCCGGATGCCGGTGGAACAGGCCGTCGCGGCGGTCGAGGAGTGCGGTGCGCCGATGGTCTCCATCGCCGGCGGTGAGCCGCTGATGCACCCGGACATCGACAAGATGGTCGACGAGCTGGTCAAGCGCCGCAAGTACGTCTTCCTCTGCACCAACGCGGCGTTGCTGCGCAAGAAGCTGGACAAGTTCACCCCGTCCCGCTACTTCTCGTTCGCCGTGCACATCGACGGTCTGAAGGAGCGGCACGACGCCTCGGTCTGCAAGGACGGCGTCTTCGACGAGGCGGTCGAGGCGGTCAAGGAGGCGAAGCGTCGGGGGTTCCGGGTCACCAGCAACACGACCTTCTTCTCCACCGACACCCCGCAGACGGTGATCGAGGTGCTCGACTACCTCAACAACGAACTCGCCGTCGACCAGATGATGCTCTCCCCGGCGTACGCCTACGACAAGGCGCCGGACCAGGAGCACTTCCTCGGGGTGACGGAGACCCGGGCGATGTTCCGCAAGGCGTTCGCCGACGGGCGTCGGAAGAAGTGGCGGCTGAACCACTCGCCGCTCTTCCTCGACTTCCTCGAGGGCAAGGTCGACTTCCCGTGCACCGCGTGGGCGATTCCCTCGTACTCGCTGTTCGGCTGGCAGCGGCCCTGCTATCTGCTGGGCGACGGCTACGCGAAGACGTACCGGGAGTTGATCGAGACCACCGACTGGTCGTCGTACGGCCGGGGCAGGGACTCGCGCTGCGCCAACTGCATGGCGCACTGCGGGTACGAGCCGACCGCGGTGCTGGCCACCATGTCCTCGCTGCGTGAGTCGATCCGGGCCATCCGCGCCAACTGAGCTGTCGGGGAAGGGCCTCTCGGCTGTCCGGGGCCCTTCAAGACAGTCCACCCGTAGCGGTCGGCGAGGCCCGCCCCGGCAGGTCAGCCGTAGCGTTCGGCGAGCCGGCGGTAGGTGCCGGGCAGGGTCGCCCGGACCATGATCGGTAGGTACATCCAGCGCGGCAGGCACACCTCGTGCCGGCCGGTGAACATCCCGGTCAGCAGGGCTGCGGCCGCCTGGTCCGGGGTGACCGGTCGGGGCCGCCGTCGCGGGTACGGACGCCCACGCCGGTCGAAGAACGGCGTGTCGACCACCGCCGGTACCAGTTCGGTGACCACGATGCCCCGACCCGTCGTCTCCTTGCGGAGGCTGTCGGCGAAGACACTCAGTCCGGCCTTCGTCCCCGCGTACACCGCTTCCTCGCGTACGCCGAGCCGGCCGGCGATGGAACCGACGAAACCGAGATGCCCGGCACCCCGGGACAGCATGCCGGGCAGGATGGCGCGGGAGAGCAGCATCGGGGCGGTCAGGTTGGCCGCGACCAGGGCCCGGATCTGACCGTCGGTCATCCCGGTCAGCGGACCGGCCCAGCCCTGACCGGCGTTGTTGACCAGGATGTCCACCCGTCCCGCGACGTCGAGCACCCGGTCGGCGAGGGCCGCGGTCAGTTCCGGGTCGGTGAGGTCGCACGGGATCGCCGTACCTGCGGCGGCGTCGGCGACGGCGGCGAGCCGGTCGGGGTCGCGGCCGGTGACGAAGACCCGCGCTCCGGCGGCGGCCAGCCGGGTCGCCGCCGCCGCGCCGATGCCGGAGGAAGCCCCGGTGACCAGGGCGACTGTGCCGTCGAGTCGACGTGCTCCCATACCGGTAGTGTGGCGCATCCGGTGCCGGTGAACCGGCCGCAGCGCCGAACCGTCCGGCGATCCCGGCGGCGGGATGGGGTCGTGCCACGGCGCCGTGTTCCGCCGGCGGGCCCGGCCAACCGGGTTCAGCCGGTCGTGGCGTCGAGGTCGTCCAGCACGCCGCGCAGGAAGTCCGGGGCCTTGGTCGGTGGATCGGCCTCGACGCAGAGCCGTTCCATCGCCGCGGCGTAGTAGTCCACGTCGTCGCGTTTGTCGAGGTAGAGCGCGCTGGTGAGTTGTTCCATGTAGACCACGTCCGGCAGTTCCTGGTCCGGGAACCGCAGCAGGCTGAACGCGCCGCCGGCGCCGGCGTGTCCGCCGGCCCGGAACGGGATGACCTGCACGGTGACGTTGGGCAGCCGGCTGGCCTCGATCAGGTACTCGACCTGTCCCCGCATCACGTCGAGGCCACCGATCGGCCGGCGCAGCGCCGCCTCGTCCACCACCACCCACAGGTGCGGCGCGTCGGGGCGGTGCAGGATCTTCTGCCGGTCCATCCGGAGGTTGACCCGGCGTTCGATCTCCTCCGTCGGGGACCCGTCGTGGGCGAGCAGGACGACGGCCCGGGCGTAGTCCCGGGTCTGCAGCAGACCCGGGACGTACTGGACCTCGTATGTCCGGATCAGGGTGGCGGCGGCCTCCAGGCCGAGGTACGACTGGAACCAGTGGGGCAGTACGTCTCCGTACCGGTGCCACCACCCGGGATTGTTGGCCTGCCGGGCCAGGGCGAGCAGCGCGGCGCGTTCGTCCTCGTCGGTCACCTGGTAGAGGGTCAGCAGGTCCGCGACGTCGCGCTCTTTGAATCCCACCCGGCCCAGCTCCATCCGGCTGATCTTGGATCCGGACGCCCTGATCTCCCAGCCCGCGTCGTCGCGGCTGACGCCGGTGGCCTCACGCAGCTTGCGCAGCTGGCTGCCGAGCAGGATGCGGAGCACGGTCGGCCCGCCGGCGGCGCCGCCCTCGAGGGCCGACCCGGTGGAAAGGGCCGTTTCGCCGTCGGACGCCGCCTCTCCGCCGTGGGCCGATCCACGTCCGGACCGTGCAATCGTCACGTGCCGCCTCCGCATGCTCGACGCAGCCCGCCGAGGCTGGGCCAAGTCCGTCGGTAAGCATGCCATGGCCGGAGGGTGAGGAGGAAAGACCCCGGGGCTGATTTCCACCCGTCCGATCGGTCGGCCGGAGGCGGTGGTCGAACCGACCGGGAAGGATCGGGTCCGGGTTGCCGGTGTGGCGCCGCTCCGCGTCGGCGTTCGCCGGTCGGGACGTGCCGCCGTGGACGGCGGTGTGCCTGCTACGGGATCAGGTGGTCGAAGTCGCCGTCCCGGGCGCCGAGGATGAAGGCCACGATCTCGTCCGTGGTGTAGATCAGTGCGGGCCCGTCGGGGTCCCGCGAGTTCCGGATCGCCACGCCGGCACCGCCGGGCAGCTGGGCCATCTCGACACAGTTGCCGCTCGGATTGCTCCGGCGGCTCTTCTGCCAGGTCACGGTCGGCAGCTCGTGGGTGGACATGCCGTTGTAGGTGTTCATCGCCAGTCTTTCTGGAGGATCCCGGAAGGGCGGTGGGGAAGGCGTCGCGAAGCCTGGTGTGGTGCCGATTCCTCCCCGTGACGCGTCCTGAGTCATGACGGTGAACCGTCGACAGTCGCGCGTGCATGACCATCTGCACGTGCATCCGCTCTTGCGTCTGCACCTGACAGCGAGCATGATAGTGCCTGTACGGGTGTGTCCGTTTGTTCACTTTTGGTGACGGGGGCGGGGGACCATTGCTGGCGAGCCGGGGAAGTCGGAACGGGGTCGTCGATTCCCACCTGCGCTGCGGCCTGCGGCGATGGGCGTCAGCGCACCGCAACGGTCCGGTTTCCGCGCGTGCCGGGAGGGGCGAACTTCGATCACTGATAGTGATCAACGACCGGGTGTCGGTGGCCACCGGACACGGGTTCGGCGGTCCGTACGACGCGTCGCCGAGCCGGACCGTGTGAGGGGAACGGCCACTGTGGACCCGCTCACCCTCGCGGCCGGCGCCGCCGCGGTCGCCGGATTCGGCGCCGCCTGGGGCATGCGCAGCCGGGTCCGCACCGTGCAGGCCGAGGTGGCACGGCTCCGTGAGGAACTGCAGGCGGAGCGGCACGCCGCGACCCACGACCCACTCACCGGACTGCCCAACCGGCGAGCGTTCTATCAGCTCGGTGGCGCGCTGATGGCCGACCCCCGGCGACCTCCGCTGGTCGCGGTGCTGCTCGACGTCGACGACTTCAAACAGATCAACGACCGGTTCGGACACGCCGTCGGTGACCAGGTACTGATCGCCGTGGCCTGGCGGTTCGCGGCGTACGCCGGCAACACCACGGCGTACCCGGGGAACGGCACGGGTCACCCGGGGCGGGCCACGGCCCATGCCGGGCGCGGCGCGGCCTGCGTCGGCTCCGGCGCGGGCCAGGTGGGAAACGGTCCGGCGTACGTCGGCAGGAGCCTGGTGGCCCGGCTCGGCGGCGACGAGTTCGCGGGTCTGCTGGTCGGTGTGCAGGGTGACGGACGCTGGCTGGGTCAGACGGCGCGACGACTCGCCGAGCTCGTCTCCGCGCCGATCCAGCTGGCGGAGCGGGATCTCCGGGTGACCGCGTCGATCGGGGTGGCGCCGGTGCACGGTCGCGCGCAGCTCGCCGACGTGCTCGATCTGGCCGACGCCGCGATGTACCGGGTGAAGACCGAACGGGCCCGGATCGCCGGCGGCAGGCGGGGCCCGCGTCCCGTCGCCCCGCCGGCGCCCGGGCACGACCCGGCCATGATCCGGACCGGTCTCCCGGACCGCCCGGAGGACCGAATGCCGGACCTGCCCGGTCCACACCGGGAACTGATCGAGACGACACCGGCCGCCGAATCAGGAGGACAGTGAGATGCCAGTCCCCACCGTGGATCCGCACCGACGCGATCCCGCCGAGATCGATCCCACCGCCAGCTACCGACCCACCGACCCGGTCTGGGTCTACCGGGCGGGCACCTGGCGGGCCGGAGTGGTCGAGGCCGCGTCGGCGCTCGCCGCCACGGTCACCTACCGTCCGAACAGCGCCCGGGGCACCGGTGTCGACACCCTGACCGCGCAGTACATGATCCGCCGGGCCGACCCGGATCCGCTGCTCGACGCCGGGCCGAACCTCAGGATCCCCGCCCGGCGCTGAGCGGGCGGCAGCGGTTCCATCGGCGCCGGGAGCTCCATCGGCCGCGGGTCGGCGTGGCTACGGAGGTTGTCACCGGCGTTGCCGCCCAAGGTACGCGCCGAGTCCGGCCACCAGTCCGGTCCCGAGCGCGGAGCCGACGGCGACCAGGACGGCGCCGACCGGCCACAGCCCGTCGGAGTTCCGGGCGGTGACGGCGCTGACGACGAACGACGCGGTCAGGGCGGCCGGCACCACCAGGGTGGCCAGCCAGGGGTGGCCACGCCGGCCGGCCTCGAAGGTGAGTACGGCGAGGACCACGCCGAGGCCGAGAAGCTGCCACGCCTGGTACGGGCCGGTCTCGGCCCCGGTCGCCGGGTCGACGTCGCGTTCCCGGTCCCAGCCGAGGAGCGCCCAGTAGGCGGCGAGGGTGACACCGCCCAGGAGGACAGTCCAGAGTGGTAGGGAGCCCGGGCTCCGAGGTTCGGTCATGCTGTCGACCCTCCCGCGATCGGACCTGTCGGGCACGAGTATCCCTACTCACCTCCGGTACCGCAGGTCCGGACCGGCGGGAGATCCCTCCGGCCGTACCCCTCGCCCGACAATACGAATGCCGCTAATCGGAATAATCCGCGTTTTGTGACTTACCCGGTGTTACCGTGCCAATCAGCGGCGCTGTCTGCACCACATCGAAGCCGGGGGAGTCGGACATGCCTAGCCACGAGGTCGCCCGGGACGGCGATTCCCGGACGGTGACCGACGGGAGGCGGCCCGACGAAGCCGTCCACGTCTCCCTGTCGGAACTGGTCAGATACCGGGCGGCGGTGGCGGACCTGCTCCTGGAGGTGGCGACCCACCCCGGACGTGACGATCTGCCCAAGCTGGAGACCGTGCTGACCGAGCGGCTGGCCGGCCCGGAGATCAGCGCGGTGCTCCGCCGCCTGCCGGGTGGCGCCCTCGACGCCGAGGCGCGACTTCGACTCGAGGTCCGCGACTACCGACCGAACAACCGAGGGCCGGCCCGCGACCTGACCGCGCTGATCCGGATCTACCTGCTCAGCCGGATCGACGTGATGTGGTGGGGGCACCTGCCCGGATACCGGACGGACGTGGAGTTGCGCGACTCGCCGGAGTTGATCGACCTCGAGTCGTTGCGGCGGGGCGGTCTGCTCCGGTTCCGGTACCGCAGGCAGAGCGACCATCCGCTGATCCGGACGACCCGTGCGGTGGAGCGTCGGATCTGGCCGCACCGCCGACCGCCGGGTGCCGGCCTCCGGTCCACCTGCACCCGACCGGAGGCGGTGGCGCTGCTGAACCAGCTCGCGGTCGACCTGGCCGGGCGACGTACCGGCCCCACCCCGCCGCTGTGGGTGACCAGCCTGGCCCGCAGCCTCGAACACCAGCACCGGCTCCGGGCGCTGGGGTACGCCGCGATGCTGCCCAGCGGCCACTGCCTGGGGTACGCGATGGACGTGGAGATGGCCTGGTTCCGCCGGTTCGACGCGCACGGCGTACTCGCCGCCCTGCTGCGCGAACGCCAGGGCTGGGGGGACGTCAACGTGATCGACGAGGGGCAGTCCTGGCACATCTGCGTCAGCCCGCGCGCGGCCATCCGGTTGCGCCGTGACTTCCTGACCGCACTCGGGGGTTGATCGACATGTCCGGCATCGCGATTGTCCTCGGCCCCGGCGCCGACCGGGCCGGTTTCCACCGCATGCTGGCGAGCCTGGCGCCGCGCGGCGACCTCGCGGAGACCCGGCTCCAGCCCGACCTGTTGGCCGGCGTGCAGCGGCTGCGGATCGTCGACCGGGAACGCGCCCGACAACCGTGGTGCTCGGCCGACGGTCGTTGGCTGCTTTGCTACAACGGCGAGGTCTACAACCACCGGGACCTCGCCGTCGAGTTGACCCGACTCGGCCACCGGCTGCGTACCGAGAGCGACACCGAGGTGGTGCTGGAGGCCTTTCTGGCGTGGGGTCCGGCCGCGATCGGGCGGCTGCGTGGCGACTTCGCCCTGGTCGTCGCGGACACCGTCACCGGGCGGGTCTACCTGGCCCGGGACCCGCTCGGGGTCAAACCGCTCTACTGGTCGCGCCACCTGCGCCGGCTGCACCTGGCCTCGGAGGTCAAGGCGCTGGTACCGCTCGGCGCGACGATCCACGAGGTGCCACCGGGACACCACGGCTGGGCCGACGCCGAGCGTGGTCCGGACCTGGTGCCGTACGTGGATCTCGGCATGTTCGGGGCCGGTCGACCGGCGATCACCGACGCCGTCGAGGCGGCCCGACTGCTCCGTGCCGCGCTGCGGGACAGCGTCCAGGCCCGGGTCGCGACCGACCTCACCGTGGGCGTGAACCTGTCGGGCGGTCTGGACAGCGCGCTCACCCTGCTGCTCGCCCGCCAGCTGCATCCCGACTGCGTGGCGTTCACCGTCGGTGCCCCGGACAGCGAGGACCTGAGGTACGCCCGTCGGCTCGCCGCCGAGCTGGGGGTGCACCATGAGGTGATCGAGGTACGGCCCCGCGACATCGGTCGCGACGAGGTCCGGGAGGCGATCCGGATCTCCGAACTGACCGGGTACGGGGACATCATCAACGCCGTCGTCTCCGTGCCGCTGTTCCGTCGGATTCGCGACCTCGGGGTCCGGGTGGTCCTCACCGGCGACGGCGCCGCCCAACTCCTCGGCGGCTATCCGACCTACCACCAGGTCAACCCGGAGGCGGCCGGGCGGCTTTTCCGGCACCGGATCGGGAACCTCGGTCGGACCGAGCTGCAGCGGGTCGACCGGGTCGGCCTCGCACACGGGGTGGAGGCGCGGCTGCCGTTCCTCGACCCGGCCGTGCTCGACGTCGCGGCCCGGCTGTCGAGAGAGCTGAAGATCCGGCACGGCCAGGAGAAGTGGATCCTCCGGTACGCCTTCGCCGATCTGTTGCCGGACTATCTGCGCGACCGGCCGGGAAGGCCGATGTCGTACGCCTCGGGACTGCACGAGCGAATCCGCCTCCACCGACCGTCCTTCGCCCGGCACTACCGCTCGTTCGGATACGACCTGTGGGCGCCGATGCGCCGGGACTTCGACACGGTGCTCGTCCGGTGCGGTCACGACCTGGACCGGGCGTTGGCGGAGGACCGGGTCGGCCCGCACTATTCGATGTTCGAACGTGCCCGGGATCTTGCCGACGCCGCGCGGTGGAACGTCGCGCCGGTCGTCCGCCGACTGACCGGTTCGGCCGGCCGGGGCTGAGCGGTTCCGTCGTCCTTCCCGCGAGCCGCGACCAGGCTCACCACATGCGGCGTGATAGACACGGCGTTACGCTTTCGTACCTGTCCGCCTCATCGAAGGGTCTCTCTCGACATGGCAGCGGTGTCAGCAGCGCGGCGTCTGGCGGCGCGGTTCGGGCGGGCCGGTGGTCCGGTCGCCCGGATGCTGGCCCGGCTCGTCATGCTGGCCGGCTGCGCGGTGGTCGGTTTCCTCGCCTTGGCCATGCTGGACGGGTCCGCGTCCGCCGACGACCGTTCCCACCGGGACGGTCGGAACGGACTGCTCGACCGGGTGGTCGACGCGGAGCCCCGGCTCACCCGCCGGCTGTCGGACCAGCTACCGCCGCCGACCGTGGACCGCAGACCTCCGGTACGCGTCCCGGACCGTGCCCGTGTCCCGGGGCCGGGGCCGACCCTCGACCGCAGGTCGCCGGTACGGACACCGGAGCGGAAGCCGTCGGCACCGGCACCCGATCGGACCCCCTCCGTACCGACACCCGATCGGACCCTCTCCGTACCGGCGCCCGACCGGGTGCCGGCGGTACGGACAACCGACCGGGCACCGGCCGGACGACTTCCGGTGCGGGACGTGCCGGTAAGAGTCCCGGATGGGGATCTGACCAGCTTACTGCTGGACACCGGCGCCACCCTGGTGTTCGCCGTCCGGTCCGTGGACGACGTCGTGGCCGCGCCGGCGAGCGCCGTACCACCGCTGCCGGCGGCGGTGCCGAGGCTGCTGACGGCGGTGCCGAGGCTGCTGACGGTGGTGCCGACCGCGGCGACGGTGGTGGATCCCGTGGTTTCCGGTGCGACCGGCGTGGTCGGCAGGCTGCTGCCCGGCCTACCGACGACGGCTGCCGGCCCCGGACTGCGTCGCCACGACGTGATGCTGCTCCAGCGGGCCGGTCCTGTCGGTCCCGAGAGCCCATGCCCTGACGCGGTGGTGCCGCTCGGACCGGCGGCCGGGACCGGACCGGACCCGGCGCCGCCGGCTGGGCCGACCTGGCGGCTCGCGGCCGAGGCGGACGTTCCGGGCCCGGCCGCCACGCCCCGTCGTCCGGCCGGGGACCCCGCACCCGTCACCCCCGTTCCGCCACGCCGGCCGGACGGTGTCGGCCCCAGCGGTCAGCGGGTCGGTCAGGCGGGCGGCGGGGCCGGTCAGGCGGTGACGCTGCCGGCGGGGGCCGGCTGTTGTACCCCGCCTCGCGCGGATCCGACACCCCCGCACATCGACGCGTACGGCGCCGGTCGCTGGCCCGCCGTACCCGCGCTGCCCGGCTGACCCGGCCGCTGACCGCCCTCGGCGTCCGGGGCTGTCATCCCTCCGTCGAGTCCTTCCGGTGACCCGGAGGGTGTACGGAGTTCTTCCACCGATCGCACGGCGTCGGCCGTCGGCGCATCCGACGGCCCGGTCGACGGTGGCGCGTTCGTCGAGCTCGTGATCAGTACCACCCGGACGCACCGGGTGGATACCGAGGTTGTCGCAAGGCTTGGGTACCCAGATCGGAGTGACCTCATGATCCGCGTGGTGATCGTGGAGGAAATGGGTCTGTTGCGGGGCGCGTTACGCGCGATGTTGTCGAGTGAGGAGGACCTGGAGGTGGTGGCGGACCTCCACGAGTCGGGTGACCTGGTGGCACTGGCCCGTACGCGCCGACCGGACGTGGTCGTGGCCGACCTGGACCTGCCGGGGGTCGACATGCTGGCGGTGCTGGCGCGGCTCGCCGTGGAGGCGCCGGACAGTGCGGTGCTGACGTTGAGCGCCCAACTGACCTCGGAGGTGTTGCAGCGGGCGCTGCGGGCGGGCGCGCGGGGAGTCGTCGACAAGAACGTGCCCCCGGGCGAGCTGACCCGGCTGGTCCGCGCTGTCGCGGCCGGTGAGCGGGTGGTCGACCCCGGCGCCGCGGTGGCCGCGCTGATGCCCGTCGAGGGTCCGTTGACCGAGCGGGAACTCGAGGTGTTGCGGATCGTCGCGGAAGGACTGCCGTTGAAGGAGATCGCCCGTCGGTTGTTCCTCGCTCACGGCACGGTACGGAACCACCTGTCGGTGATCATGCGTAAGACGGGGACGCGGAACCGCCTGGAGGCGGTCCGACAGGCGCAGCGCGCCGGCTGGCTCTGACCGCCGACGCCACGCTGTCGGGTGCCGCCGACCGGGCCGGTCCGGGCCGGATCGACGGCGCGCGGCTGCTCCAACAGGCGCGTCCCAGGTACTCGTGTTTGAATGTTTACGCGTAGTGATCTCGTGATGACAAGTGGCAGGGGTGAACGTGATTCGGACGCTGCTCGCGTTGAACGGCGCTCTCATCCGTGGCGCGCTGGCCTTCGTACTGACCACTCAGGAGGACATCGAAGTCGTCGCCGAGGTGGAGCGGGCCGAGGACATCGCCCCGGCACTGCGGGCGCAGCGTCCCGACGTGGCGGTCGCGGACGTCAAACTCTTCGGCGCCGGTGTGCTCTCCGGACGGAACGTGGCCGCCGAGCCGCCACCGGTGCTGGTGCTCGTCGATCCGCGCCGGCCCCGGATGCTCGGGGAGGCGCTGCGGGCGCAGTGTCAGCGGCTCGGTTTCCTCGGCAGCGACGTCGCACCGCAACGACTTGTCGACGCGGTACGGCAGCTCGCGAACGGCGGCTCCGTCGTCGACGCCGACCTGGTCGTGGCGGCGTTGAACCGGGACAACCCGCTGACGCCACGCGAACTGGAGGTACTGGAGATCGCCGCCGAGGGGTGGCCGGTTCGGGAGATCGCCAGCAAACTCTCCCTGTCGCCGGGAACCGTCCGCAACCATCTCTGCAGGATCGGGGGCAAGACCGGGGCCCGGACCCGGATCGAGGCGGTCCGGATCGCCCGGGAGCGGGGCTGGGTCTGATCCGTGCCGGGAGCGGGCCCGCCCGACCTGCCTACAGCACCGGTACGCCGGTCCGGTCGGCGAACCAGCGGGCCTGTTCCCGGTCGTTGACCAGCGGCTCGCCCTTCAGGTTGAGACTGGTGTTGAGCAGCATCGGGCAGCCGGTGCGCCGCTCGAACTCCCCGAGCAGGTCGTACAGGCCGGGGTGCTGATCGCGGGTCACCGTCTGGACCCGGCTCGTACCGTCGACGTGCACGATGCCGGGAAACGCCCGCGGGTCGCGGCACCGGGCGGTGAACTGCATGTACGGCGACGACCGCACCGGCATGTCGAAGTAGCGGTCGGCGAGTTCCTGCCGGATCACCGGTGCGAACGGCCGGAAGGGTTCCCGTCCCTTCACCCGGTTGACCCGGTCCCGGCTGTCCCCGGGGCGCGGGTCGGCCAGCAGTGACCGGTTGCCCAGCGCGCGGGGGCCGAACTCGGCCCGGCCGCGGGCCACCCCGACCGGCCCGCCGGCGTCCAGTGCCGTGGCCAGTTCCGCGACCGGGTAGTCCCCGGGGATCAGGGTGCCGAGGTACGGCCCGGACCAGCGGAGCTGGCGGCCGAGGAGCGCGGCGGCCGCGCCGAGACTGGAACCGGCGTCACCGGGGTTCGGCATCAGGGTCACCCGGTCGAAGCCGGAGTGCCGGGCCAGCACCTCGTTGACGACGCAGTTGAGCCCCAGCCCGCCCATCACGGTCAGCGTGTCGCCCGGCACCCGGTTCCGCAGCCAGCGGGCCGCCGTGAGCAGGACCTCCTCCGTCACCACCTGGATGCTCGCGGCCAGGTCCGCCGGGTCGGCGGAGGGCTGCCAGTCTCCGATGCCCCGGTGCACGTTGCGACGCAGCCGGAAGGTGGGCGGGGTCAGCGCGATCAGTTCCTCCTTGATCCGGTCGACGTGACGGGGCCGACCGAGCGCGGCCAGGCCCATCACGATGAACTCCTCCTCGTTCGGGGTGAAACCGCAGCGCCGGGTGAAGGCGCTGTAGAGCAGGCCGAGACTGTGCGGGTAGCGGCAGCGGGCGTACACCTGGTGACGGCCGTCGCGGAACTCGCCGAGGGTCAGCGTCTCGAACTCGCCGATCGCGTCGGCGGTGAGTACGGCGGTCCGCGCCGTCCCGCTGGTGAAGTGACCGGCGGCGGCGTGCGCGTGATGGTGTCCGACGTGGTGGACCGGCACGCCGCGCAGTTCGGGCAGGCCGAGTCGGGCCAGGTAGCGCCGGGGCAGGTCGGTGCGGGACACCGCGTGGCGGAGCTGCCCGGCCCGGAGGTGTCGGAGCTTTTTGCGCAGCGGACGTTCGTACCAGGCGACCACGTCCGGACGTCCCCAGGAGAGGGCCTCGGCGAGCAGGCCGGGGGCGAGCTCCGGGTCGTTCTTGCGGCGAGAGTAGCGTTCGGCGTGCCCGGCGAAGAGGATCTCGTCGTCCCGGACGACGCAGGCCGCGGCGTCGTGGGAGAGGGCGCTGAGCCCGAGCACCTGGGTCAGTCTGCTCACCACCGATACCCGGCGACAATTATCGAAGAGAGTCTATCTGCTCCGGGTCGGCCCGGGAACCGTCGATTCGAGCCGTCGACTCCGTTGCCGGTCCCGAGTGCGGTGGCGCCGCGTCCGTCGGCCCCGCCGGAGCGCCCCGCCAGTGACCGACCAACTCCCGGTAGGTCGCCGAGCCGGCGAGCAGTTCGTCGTGCCGTCCCGACCTCGGACGGCCGCCGTCCAGCACCAGGATCCGTCGGGCCCGCAGCGCGGAGCTGATCCGGTGCGCGACCACCACCAGCGCACCGGGCCGGGCCGCGAAGGCGAGCTCCACTCTCGCCTCGGCGGCCGGATCCAGGTGGCAGGTCGCCTCGTCGAGAATCACCAGGGGGGCGGGGGAGAGGTAGGCGCGGGCCGCCGCGACCAACTGCCGCTCACCGGCCGACAGCGTGCCGGGGTCGAGCGTCGCGGCCAGGCCGCCGACCCGGTGCACCAACGGCCCCAACCCCAGCCGGTCCACCACGGCCGACAGGTCGGCGTCCGGTGCGTCCGGACACAGGTAGCGGAGGTTGTCCCGCAGGGTGCCGGTGAAGACGTACGCCTCCTGCGGGATGAGCACCCGACGTGCGGCCAGGCCGGCCGGACCGCTGCCGTCGACCGGTGACCCGCCCAGCCGGACCGTGCCGTGTTGCGGCCGGAGCAGCCCGGTGAGCACCGCGGCGAGGGTGGACTTCCCGGCGCCGCTCGGCCCCACCACAACCAGGTGGTCCCCGTCGGACAGGGTCAGGTCGAGGTCGTCGAGCACCGGCCGGGCGTGCGTGCCGTACCGGAAACCGACCCCGACGAGTTCGGCGTGCGGCGTCGGACCTGTCCCCGGCGATCCGATCGGTGCCACCGCCGGTGGCGCGTCGTCGGCCTCCCCCGCCAGGCCGGGGGACGTCGGCGGGCCCGGTCGTGCCGTCGCGGCGAGGATCCGGTCCAGGGTCACCGCATACCGCAGTCCGCCTCCGGCGATCCCCTGGACCAGCGCGTGCAGCGCCGGTTGCAGGCCGGTCGCGACGTACACCAGGGCGCCGAGCACGGCGCCGGCGGTGAGTCCGGACCGGACCAGCCACGGCGCGGCGAGCAGCAGGACCGCCAGCGGTAGCCAACCACCGACGGCCAGGCTCAGGCTGCGCAGCGCGGCCATCCTGGCCAGCGCCCGCTCGGCCGCCTCCTGCCGGTCCACCTGCCGGCCCACCCGCTCGGCGACAACCTCCTGCCCGCCGCAGGCGGTCACGTCCCGGTGGCCGGTCAACGCGGCGCCGGCCTCGGTGCCGAGCAGTTCGTCCGCCCGGACGTACGCCCGCTGCCGACCGATCATCGCGGGCAGGGTGGCGGCGAACAGCAGCAGACCGACGGCCAGCGGCACGGCGACCACCGCCGCGACGAGCGGGGTCAGCGAGAGCAGCCCGAGCAGCGCCGCACCGGCGGTGAAGAGGAAACCCCGGACCACCATGACCAGACCGGCGAAGGTGTCCCGGACGATCTCCACCTGGTGGGTCAACCGGGCCACCGCGGCGGTGTCCGGGCGGGCCCCGGCGCTGGTCGAGTGGTACAGCGCACCACTGACCACCCGGTGCGCCAGGTCGTCGCGGACCGGTTCGACGATGTCACCGAGGCAGGCGTACGCCCGGAGGGTGCCGACCGCGCCGACCCCGATCGCGGCGGCGAGCAGCGCGAGCCAGGCCAGTCCGACGCCGGGCCGACCCGCCAGGAAACCGTGGTCCACGGCGCGGGCGGTCAGTTGACCGGCGAGCAGCGCCGGCAGCGCCTCGGCGGCCGACCACGCCGCGAGCCGGCCGAGCGGGCGGCGTCGACGGCGCAACGCCCCGGTGGTGAACCGGAGAACTCCACTCACCGGATCACCTCCACCGTCCCACCCGTTGTCCCGGACGCCGCCGGCTCCGGGCGGTCCGCCGACAGTTGCGTGGTCGGCCGGTCAGATGCCGGCTCCGGGCCGGGGCGCTCCGGCGCCGGGCCGGGCTGGAAGACGGCCCGGTAGGCCGGGTCCTGCCACAGCTCCCGGTGCCGACCGACGCCGCGCAACCGTCCACCGTCGAGCCAGGCCACCAGGTCGGCGGCGGCGGCGGTGGCCGCCCGGTGGGTCACCACCAGCCGGGTACGACGATCCCGCTGCGCCGTGACGGCCCGGGTTATCCGGTGCTCGGTGGCGGTGTCCAGACTCGACGTCGCGTCGTCCAGGATGAGCAGCCGGTCGGCGAGCAGAGCACGGGCCAGACCCAGCCGTTGCGCCTCACCGCCGGACATCGGCGTGTCGACGAGCCGGGTGGCGTACCCGTCGGGCAGTCGCTCGACGAAGTCGTGGATGGCGGCGGCCCGGGCCACGCCGGTGAGCCGTGCCGTCGGCGCCGGGGGCCGCGGTCCGGCCGGGTGTCCGTGCTCGGGTCCGTCCGGGTGTCGGTCCCCGGGGCCGGCCGCGCCGAGGAGGATGACGTCGGCGACGGTGTCACCGATCAGGACCGGACGTTCGAAGCCGTACCCGACGGCGCGGCGGAGTACCCGGCGGCGCAGCCGACGCAGCGGCACCCCGTCGAGCAGCACCTCGCCGGCGTCCGGGTCACGTAGCCGTCCGGCGACCGCGGCCAGGGTGGACTTGCCCGCGCCGGAGGGACCCACCACGGCCACCGTGGCACCGGGCGGCACCCGGAGGTCGACGGCGTCCAGCACCGGTCGGCCGTCGTCCGTACAAACCGTCACACCGTTCAACAGCAACGCGCCGGGCCCGGGCGGCAGGGTCGCGGTACCGTACGCCAGCACCGGTTCGGTGAGCACCGTCGCGACCCGGTGCGCGCCCGCCCTGGTGCGGATCAGCCGGTTCAGCGTGGCGACCACCGCGCCGAGCCCGGCACCGAGCGCGGCGTACTGCAGCGCCGCGAAGAGCTGTCCCGGGGTGAGTCGGCCCTGCGCCACCGACCAGCCGCCGACCGCGACGACCGCGAGCTGCAGCAGCGGTGCGATCGCCGCCGTCCGGGCGGAGGCCCGGGCCAGCGCCGCCCAGGTACGGGTGCCGTGCCGGCCCAGTTCGGGCAGCGGTGTCAGGATCCGGTCGATCTCGACGTCGACGGCGCCGGCGGCGGCGATGGTACGGGCGCCGTGCAACGCCTCCGACAGTCGTCCGGCGATCCGCCCCTGCGTCCCGAGATAACCGGCCGCCGCGGCGGACGCGTCGGTGAGGAAGGTCCGCAGCCCGAGGGCGAGCACCAGCAGCCCGGCGACAAACGTCGCGGCGAGACGCCAGTCGAGCAGGGCGAGCGCGATGACGCTGCCCAGCGAGGGGAGTGCGGCGGTGAGGCCGAGGACGACGGTGGCCCCGACCTGGCCGGCATCGGCGGCCTGCCCGACGAGCCGTCCGATCAGGTCGCCGACCGGGTGCCGGGCGGCGGCGCGCGGGTCGAGGGCGAGCAGGTGTCGGAGGAGGTGGTGGCGCAGTCGGGCGGTGGCCCGGGCGGTGCCCGTACCGGCGGCCAGGTTGCTCAGCGTGTCGGTGGCGACGAGCACCACCACCAGGCCGCAGGCGACCAGCGGCCATGAGGGGTCGGTCTCGCCGAGCGCGGCGTCCACGGCCAATCCGAGCGCCGCGGGGAGTAGCAGTTCGGCCCCCGCACCGAGGAGCGCGACGATCGCGAGGATGCCGGTCCAGCCGCCCCCGTACCGGATCGCCCGGCGGAGCAGCCGGTCGCCGTCGTTGGGCATCGCATCACGCTCCCGGTCACAGGGGGTTGCCCTGGGTGGGCACGTTCACCCACCCAGGGCCCCGGACGCACACTGCTCAGTTGCAGGTCGTCACGGACAGCGAGCTGTCGCCGCAGAGCAGCAGGCTCGCGCGGCTGCCGCCGCCACCGCCGCCACCGGTGCGGTCGGTCAGCTCCATGCCCTGAAGGTCGAGAAGCGCCATGGTGTACACCTCCCCT
The DNA here is from genome assembly GCF_039871775.1 of Plantactinospora sp. B5E13. NCBI lineage: Bacteria > Bacillati > Actinomycetota > Actinomycetes > Micromonosporales > Micromonosporaceae > Plantactinospora > Plantactinospora sp. B5E13. The sequence continues at coordinate 46,378 of NZ_JBDPLT010000006.1, read as the reverse complement.
CGAGGTATCGGTTTCATCGTGCCCCCCGCTCGCGCGGGGGGAGCTGGGTCGCGCCGGTGAGCGGCGCGAGGAACGGCAGCGTCGTCGAACGGCCGCCCCGGGCCGCCCCGGTGGCGAGCAGGACGCCCGCCGTGCCGGTGGCGAGGTCCATCGACAGCCGCAGCAGCTGCTCGCCGGGGAAGGCCAGGAACCCCCGGTACGGCATCGCGTGCCAGGCCAACCGGGACACCTGGCGGTGCAGCTCGGCCCGGTCGGCGGCCGTGGTGCGATCGGTGTCGGCACCTGTCGTGCCGGTCCCGCGGGTGTTGCCCGATGGGGTGCCGGCCAGGGTGTCCGCCCCGGTTCCGGGGTCCGCACCGTCGACCCGGGCGGCCAGGTAGGCGATGATGCCGGCCCGTCCGGCGAACAGGCCGGACTGGGCGTAGAAGGGCGCCCGGGCCGCCTGCCGGATGGCGTCGGCCGAGGCCACCAGGTCGGGTTCCGGGCGGTGCCGCAGGTACTGGTCGAGGACGATGCCGATGCCGACACTGCCGTGGGCCAGGTACGGCATCGTCCGCCAGCCCTCGTTGACCTCCAGCGCGCCGTCCGGGCGCAGTACGCACCGGCGCAGGTCGTGCCGGAGCGCGGCACCGGCCCGGTCGAGCAGCGTACGGTCACCGGTCAGCTCGTACAGTCGGACGAACATCAGGGCGGGGCCGCTGCGTCCCCGGGTCAGGCCGGCGTACGGGTGCTGCCCACCGCTGATCTCCGGCCCGGTCACCGGGCCGACGCTGTCCGGGTCGTCACCGTCCGGTCCGGCCGGTGACACCGGCTCGCCCAGCCGTTCGGCGACCAGTTCGGCGGCGCGCCACGCGGCGTCCCGCAGCCCCGGTTCACCGGTGCGTCCGGCGAACTCGGCGAGGTTGAGCGCGATGCCGGACAGTCCGCTGACCAGGTCCGGCCCGAGTTCCTGCCAGGGTTCCCGCAGGCAGATCTCGAGTACGTCGAGGGCCTCCTGTCGCCGGCCGAGACCGTCCAGGGCGTACGCGACCCCGTGCAGTCCGTCCCAGAACCCGCAGCGGGTGCCGGAGGTCGGGTTGAGGGCCCGGGTCACCAGCCAGTCCACGTGTCGTTCGTCGGGCTGCCCCGCCCCGGTGACCCGCAACGCGTGCAGTACGCCCGCGGCGCCGTACCCGAGGTTGAGTCCGCCGGTGCGGAACTGGTCGATGTCGCCGGGGAAGAGCCGGTCGTCGCGGTCGGGCGTGGCACTGGCCAGGATCGCCCCGGCGATCCGGTTCCGCAGCTCGGGCCAGCTCTCCTCGCCGGCGCCGAACGGTTCCGCGCCGGGCACCGGCCGGGCGACCGGCCCGCGGGAGACCGCCGAGCTGGAGACCGCGGCGCCGCTGATCTCCTCGACCGCCCGGTCCAGGAAGTCGCGCGGGACGGGGAAGTGCGCCGAGATGATGTCGGCGAAGTGGGCGGCCTTGGTCGGGGCGAGCCGGACCAGCGGGGTCAGCGGCAGGAACAGCGCGAGCCGCAGGCAGGCGAGGGCGTACCGGTCCACGGCGGACCCGGTCCGGTCGCGGGGAGCGGCGAAGCCCTGGTTTCGCAGGGCGGGTCGGGTCGCCTCGCCGACCGGCGCGGCGACCTCGAAGTCGACCAGGGTCACCCGGTCGTCCGGCCCCACCATGATGTTGAACAGGTGCAGGTCGCCGTAGACGACGTCGTGCGCGGTGATCGCGTCGACGATCCGTTCGACCTGTTCGTGGATCCGTATCGCCCAGTCGGTGTAATCGGCGAGTTGCCGGTCCGTGGCGTCGGGGTCCACCAGCGGGTACCGCTCGACCAGCAGCTTGTTCAGCGCGCGGCCGTCGATGTACTCGAGGGCGAGGAAGTGGTGGTCGCCGAGGGTGAACTGGTCGTGCACCCGGGCCACCTGGGGTACGTCGGCGAGTCGGCGCAGCATCTCCGCCTCGCGGTGCAGCCGGGTCACCGCGTCCCTGCCGTCGGCGTCCAGGCCGGCGTGCGGGCGGGCCTCCTTGAGCACGACCTGGGTGTCGGTCCGCAGGTCGCGGCCGACGTAGAGGCCGCCGCCGTTCGAGAAGTGGATGACCCGTTCGATCCGGTACGGCAGGTCGGTGGTGGAGACGGCACCGCGGGCGGCGACGTGCGGCTCGAGGAAGGCGGGCGGCTCCACCCAGTCGGGTACGTGGAACACCGGGTCGCGACGGTCCGGCACCAGTGTGCCGGTGTTGTCCTCGATCGCCGGTACCACCTGACCGTCGTCGGAGAGGCAGTAGCGCGCCGCGAAGCCACCGTAGCGGACGTAGACCGGGCCGGCGCCGTAGCGCAGGTCGCTGAGGATGTACGGGCCGACCTCGCCGTCGAGTCGCTCGGCGAGTTCCTTGCAGGCCAGCTCGAGTTCGGCCTCGTCCCGGGGGTAGACGGTGACGAACTTGCCACTGGAGCCGCGACGGGCGTACTTCGAGTTGCGCAGCAGCAGCATCCGGGGGCCGCGGAGGAACTTGAACGAGAGGCCGCGAGGTACGCAGTAGTCCCAGACGCTCTCCAGCACCCGCTCGGCGTTGGCCAGACCGGCCGAGACGTGGATCTTCCAGCCCTGCTGCGGCAGCGATCCGTCCTCGGGTCCGTAGATGAACCAGTCGTCGCTCGGCTCGCGGCGCCAGCCCGTCGGTACGGGCCGGTCGGCCACGGCGAAATCGTCGGTGACGGCGGTGGTGGTGCTGAGGGAGTCGTAGAACAGCGGGTCGACCGCGCAGTAGGCGTCGTATCGTTCGTCCATTGTCCCGGCTCCTCGGTTGCTACCTGGGGACCTCTGTTTCATCGACGCATCCGAGTCTCCTTGGCGGCTCCGAGTTGTTACTAGTGTGTTAAGTCATCCTCCGGCGTGCGTCCCGCACGGGTACTTATGACAAATGTCAGGGCGAGCGATTGATTGATGTTGACCTATATAGACATGTCCGGAAAGTGTGCCTGACGCCGAGTCGTGCGACTGTTCTTCCGTCATCCGCGGGTCGGGGTGCGCCGGGTCCACGAATGTGAATATGAATGGCCCTACGAGGGCCTTCCGCTGGGATGGTGAAGTATGGGCGAACTGCCCTGCGGCCTGCGGGATAAGCCGTACCCGACCGGGTGCGAGGCGCCCGGCAGGACGAGGTGGCGGTGATCGTCCACATCGTCAGGAAATGACGAGGCGAATAGCCCTCGGATTTGTTCGGTGGCCTCCGACGAGACCGGTGTGCCGGCTCACGTCCGATGTCGAACATCCTTCACCGGCTGGCCGCCCGGTCGATATCGGCCGTTCATCCGAGCGGTATGCGCAGTTCGGTCAGCGGCCCCGACAAACACGAACACCCCCGCTGTCCGGGTACCGGTTCCAACGGAATCGGTACGGACCGCGGGGGTGGGCGCGGCGGGCCGGCAGGTGCGGCCCCGCGTTCACTGTGAGGGCTGCGGCACCTCGCACTCGATCTCCGGGTTGAGGCCGACGTAGTTCAGCGGTCCCGCGATGATGGTCACCACCGTGGTGCCCGCCTCGGCGCAGTTGTTGTTGTCCCGGTCGAAGTAACCGCGCTGCCCGGCGGCGATGGCTCCGATGATCAGCCAGATCACCACGATCACGCCGCCTATCGATCCGTAGCGCACGATGGCCTCCTCGCAGGGGAACGGGATCGACAGCCGGTGGCCCCGCCGACTGTCGACGGCCCTGATACCCGGTGCGGTGGGCCCGGCAAACGTGGTGCTGGTCGGCAGGGTGGCGGTCGACCGAGCGTCCGGACCCGGGTCGGCACGGCAGGTCGACCGACTCGCCGTGCCGGTGCCACGCCACCGGGGCGGATCCGCCGCCCCGGCCGGCCCGCGTGTTTCCATGTGGACCAGGAGGCGTACCGGAGGGGTCGGCGCCGGCGGGAGGACGGGGGAGGACCGATGCGGGAGTCAGCGCCCCGACCCACCCCGCCGACCGCCGAGGCCGACGGGCGGCTCGTCAACCGGCACCGCTACGGCGACGGCGGCGCGGTGCACCGGTACGTCGCCGACCCGTACCACCGGGTCCGTCGGGAACTCGCGATCCGGATGCTGCTCGACGGGCTCCGGTCGGATGACGACGTCGGCGTCGCGCCGGCCCCGGACGCCACGCCGAACCGGGACGCCCGGAACGGCCGACCGGTGAGCCGGACGCCGAGCACCCGGGTCACCGGCCGCCCGGTGCTCGAACTCGGGTGCGGGCCGGTGAGCATGCTGGCCGACGTACCGGATCCGCCCTGGCCGGCGGTGGTCGCGGACCTGGCCCTCGACGTGGTCGTGGCGGCCCGCCGACCTGCCGTCGGCGCGCTCTGCCTGGACGCCACCCGCCCCTTCCCGCTGCGGACCGGCACGCTGGCCGGCGTGCTGATGGGGGAGCTGATCGAGCACGTCTACGACCCGCTCGCGTTGCTGCGGGAGTGTCGCCGGGTGCTCGCCCCGACCGGGCTGCTGGTGCTGACCACACCGAACCTGGCGGCGTTGCAGGACCGGCTCACGTTCCTCTTCGGCCGGGCGCCCCGACAGGTCAACCCGGCCCACCCCTACCTCTGGATGCACATCCGCCCGTTCACCGTGTCGCTGCTGGGCGACGTGCTGCGGCGGGCGGGGCTGGAACCGGTCCGGGTCCGGTCCAACTACGTCGGCTGGCGGATGCGCGGCGGGCGGTGGGTGAAGTCGCGCACCCTGGCCCGGCTGCTGCCGGGACTCGGCGGCTCGCTGGTGGTGGCCGCCCGACCCCGGTGAAATACCACCATCCATAATGGTTCGTTACCGATTGACCTGCGACTATCATGAGTGGATCGTCGTCGGGCGGGGAGTGACAATGGCGCGCCTTCTCAGCTGGGTCGCCAGCAACCTCGATGCCTTCTTCGGACTGGCCATCGCGCTGACCGTGGCCATCCTCGGAATCATCGACGACGTGCCGCAGGACGTGGTCAACAGCGTGATCCTGTTGATCCTCGCCCTGCTCGCCCAGGCCCTGCTCCGGGAGCGGTGGCGGCGGGACACCGCGGAGAAGGCGAGCCGCCGGATGCTGGCCGAGAGCAACACCCGGCTGGATCAGCTGCTGCCGCACCTGGCCCAGATCACCGCGGACGACGGCGTACTGGCCCGGGCCCGGTCGGCGATCAACAGCGCCTCGATGGTCCGGGTGCTCAACGGCGCGGAGGTCGGCGCGGCGCACGCCGAGGCCCGGGCCCAGACCGACCGGTGGCGGTTCCGGGGCGGCACCGGCACCTACACCCGCGCGGTCACCCTGCCCGAGTGCATCGAGCACGCCCGACGGCGCAACGGCACCCTCGACTTCGGCATCGAGATCATCGACCCGACGGACGAGCAGGTCTGCGAGCGGTACGCGCAGTTCCGGCGCAGTCTCTCGGCACGTCCCGACGCCACCGGAGAGCGGTGGACGGTGGACCGGACCCGCAAGGAGTCCTATGCCACCGTGCTCGCCGCCTGCTGGCACCAGCAGCGGTCCGGACTGCTCAACATCGACGTACGACTGTCCGGTCGGATGAGCACGTTCCGCTACGACCTGTCGTCCAGTTGCGTCATCATCACGCAGGAAAATCCGCAGACTCCGGCACTTCGCATCGATCGGCGGGAAATCTACTACCACCGTTATAGCATCGAGCTGCAGTACAGCCGCGAGCAGAGCCGTCGGGTCCCGATCGAACAGGCGAGGCAGGTGCAGCTGGACGACGAGCCGTCGGTCGAACAGACCCGCAGGCTCTTCGTGGCGCTCGGTCTGCCCCTCCCGCGCGCCTTCGGTGACCGGGAGGTCTCGGACATCATCGTGAAGGCGATCCAGGCGAGGAACCCCTACGAGTGATGAACTATCCCGAGCTCTACCAGGAGATCGGCCGTGGCACCGGCAGCCGGCGGGTGCACGCCTGGGTGATCGACGTGCTGACCGAGATCGCGGACGGTCGCCGTCAGCTGCGGGCCGTCCGCCATCCGCTCGGGTTCATCTGCCTGCCGATCGACCGCAGCGGCGACGACGGTGTCTGCGTCCACCTCTGGGCGGCGGACCGCCCCGCCACGGCACCGGTCACCTCGGGCATGCACTCGCACAGCTGGGACCTGCTCAGCCAGGTGCTCTACGGCGAGGTGCGCAACGAGATCATCGAGGTGACCGAGTCCGCCGTCGCGCCCACCCACCGGGTGCACGAGGTACGCAGCCGGGGTGACCTGGACGAGATACGGCCGACGCCACGACTGGTCCGGGCCCGGCTCGGCGCCGTGGAGCGGCACGCCGCCGGAGCCACGTACGCGTTGTCGGCCGGTAGCTTCCACACCTCCGAGGTGCCCGACGGCGCGGAGGCGGTCACCGTCGCGCTCGGCCGGACCGCACCCGGAACCCACGACCTCAGCCTGGGCCCACTGCACGGGCGGGTCGAACAGAGCCGACGGGTGCGCTGTGACGCGGTGGAGACCGCGCGGGCGGCCCGGGGGATCGCCGAACGGGTGGCGGCGCACGCATGACAGGTGACGAGCGGTAGACCCGCGGCGAGGCTGGAGGAGTCCGATGGCGCGTACCAGGACCAGGACGGGGACCCCACCCGATCTCCGGGAGGCCCGACGGTTCGCCGTCGAGGCGGCCACCGCCGCCGGGCACCTGCTCCGGGAAGGGGTACGCGGCGAGCTGAACGTCCGCGCCAAGGGCCCCGGCGACGTGGTGACCGACCTCGACTTCGCCGCCGAGCGGCTGCTCGTCGAACGGATCCGGGAACGCTTCCCGGCGCACGAGATCTTCGCCGAGGAGGGCGGCCGGTACGCGGCGGCCGAGGACACCTGGACCTGGCTGGTCGATCCGCTCGACGGGACCAACAACGTCGCCATCGGGTTGCCCGCGTACGTGGTCGGGCTCGCGCTCTGCGCGGACCGGGTGCCGGTGCTCGGGGTGGTGCACGACCCGGTCTCCGGGCGTACCTGGTCGGCTGTGCGCGGCCACGGTGTGGTGGTGCACCCCGGAACGACGGCGGACCTCGCGGCGGCCCCGGTACCGCTGCGGGTGCCGCACCGGCCCGTGCCGGCGGCGCCGGTGCTGGCCTGGACCCAGGGCCACGACGTACGCCGGGACGACAGCACGCTGCGGGCGTTGAAGGTGGTGCTGGACAGCACCGCCCGGCGGGTCCTGCAGCTCTGGGCGCCGCTGCTCTCCTGGGTGATGCTGGCCCGGGGCGACATCGACGGCATCATCGGCTACCGGCCGGAGGCGGTCGACCTACCGGCCGGTGTGCTGCTCGCCACCGAGTCGGGGATGGCGGTCCGTGCCCTCGACGGCGGCGAGTTCGACCCCCGGATCGGCGTCCCGGCCGAGCGGCGCAGTTTTGTGGCCGGCCCGCCGGAGAGCATCGACCGGCTGGTCAAGCTCGTCACCGCCGCCCAGTGGATCGAGCCGGAGATGCGCCGGCTCACCCCGGTCGACCCCGCCACCGTCGGCTGGTGATGTCGGAGGGAGTTGCTAACTTCCGCAGGTGACCTACCAGAACGTGCACCCGGTCCGGACCGTCCGCGCGTCGCGCCGGCACCGACGGACTGGACGACGGTCGGCAGACCTCGGCGCGGATGACCCTTTCCGGTCGTCCGGCCCGGGCCGGTGGCGCCGGCGTCTCAGGAGACGAGTAGCAGGGCGCCGACCGTGGCCGTCGTGCAGCAGACCGCGAGCACCAGGCCGGTGGCCATGAACCGGCCCAGTGGCACCCGTACGCCGTACGCGGCGCAGCGCTCGTACCAGATCAGGGTCGCCAGCGAGGCCCACGGGGTGGCCAGCGGCCCGACGTTCGTCCCGACCAGCAGGGCGAGCAGCTGGGTGTGGTTCGCCTCCGGGATCGCCGCCTCACCGGCGACGTACGCCGGCAGGTTGTTGACCACGTTGGAGAGCGTGGCCCCGGTGGCGCCGGCCCGGAACGCGCCCAGCGCACCCGGGTCGGCCCCGACCAGGGCGGTGACCAGTTCCTCCAGGCCGTACCGGCCGACCGTCTGCAGCACCAGGAAGAGGCCGGTGACAAAAACCAGCAACCGCCACGGGACCAGGGCCGGAGTGAGCCGCTCCCGGGCCCGGAACAGGAAGCCGACCAGCACGATACCGGCGGCGACCGCCGAGGCGAGCCCGATCTCGACCCCGAACAGGATGCCGGCGACAAAAAGCAGGCAGGCGGTGAGCGCCGTCCGGTAGAGGACCGGGTCGGCGGGAGCCTGCGGAGCCGGTGGTGTGAACCGGTCGGCACCGCGCCGGCCCCGCCGCCAGTACCAGCCCCAGAGCGCGACCATGGTGACGGCGATCGCCACCAGTTGCGGCAGCCACATCCGGGCGGCGAACGAGACCGGTTCCAGGTTCACCCGACCGGCGGCGAGAATGTTGGTCAGGTTCGACACCGGCAGCAGCAGGCTGGCGGTGTTCGCGAGCCAGACCGTGGTCATCGCCAGCGGCACCGCCGGGATGCCGAGCCGGACGGCGAGCGCGAGCATCACCGGGGTGAGCAGGACCGCGGTGGTGTCGAGGTTCAACGCGATCGTGGTGACCGAGGCGAAGAGTACACAGAGCAGGAACAGCGCGGGATAGCTGCCGCGCGCGGCGGCGGCCAACCGGGCGGCGATCACGTCGAAGACGCCGGCGGTCGCGGTCAACTCGGCGACGATCACGATCGTGCCGAGGAAGAGCAGGATCGGCATGATCCGGGCCATCGTGGCGTCGGCCTCGGTGGTCGGCAGCAGACCGGTCAGGACGGCGAGCACTCCGGCGACCAACAGCCCGACCGCGATCCAGTCGAGCACCCCCAGCCGCCGCCACCAGGGCCGACGTGTCGGATCGGGGACCGGCGGGGCAGGGGCGTCGGGCCGGCTCGGCGCGACGGAGTCGTCGGGTCTGCCCGGCGCGACGGAGGAGGACGGGCCGTCCTGGTCAATGCCCACAGGCCAGGATCTTAGACACCACGACGGGTCGCCCGGCGGGGCCGCAGGTGGCGTCGTCCGGCCCGGCCGCCGGCGTCGCGGGTACGCCGGAAAGCTCCCCGTCCCCGGCATACTGTCCGGATGGTAGGTCGCGTGCCGTCAGCCCGGGCCGAACGGCCCATCGACTTCTTCATCAGCTACTCGCCGGCGGACGAGCGCTGGGCGACCTGGCTCGCCTGGGAGTTCGAGGCGGCCGGCTACCGCACCATGTTGCAGGCCTGGGACTTCGTACCGGGCACCAACTTCATCGACTTCATGGACCGGGGCGTCCGGGAGGCGTCCGTCGTGGTCGCCATCCTCTCCGAGCGCTACCTGCGGTCGACCTACGGCAAGCTGGAGTGGCAGGCGGCACTCCGGGCCGACCCCACCGGCGTCGGCCACAAGCTGGTCACCGTCCGGATCGAGGACTGTCCGCTGGACGGACTGCTCGCCACCATCACGTACGTCGACCTGGTCGGTGTCGTCGACCCCGTCGAGGCCCGCAACCGGGTCCTCGGCCGGATCCGCCAGGCGCTCGACGGACGGGCGAAACCGGTCGAGGACCCGGGCTTCCCGGGGCGGCCCGGCAGCTCCGGCGTCGGGGTGTTGGAGCAGGTGGCGGCCGGGGCGAGGCGGGGGCACATCCGGTCCCGGCGGACCCCGATCAACCCGCCACCGTTTCCTCCCACGGTGAGCGCCGGACCGGGCACCCGTACGGCGGTGACCGTGCTGCAGGTCGCCGGGCCCCGGTTCGGCCGGGGACTGATCGAGCCGGGCGCACCGGTGACCCCGGGCGAGCTGCAGGAGAACATCATGGGGGAGCTCACCCTCCTGATGAACGACGGGGTGCCCCGGCCCGACCTGATCGTCGTCGCCGGCAACCTCACCGAGTCCGGCAGCGCCCGGGAGTTCGAGGACGCGTTGAGCTTCCTCACCGGCCTGCGGGTGCTGGTCGGGCTGGAGCCGCACCGGCTGGTGGTGGTTCCCGGCCCCCGCGACATCACCCGGGCGGCGAGCCGCGCCTACTTCGCCACCTGCGAGGCCGACGACGTCGACCCGCAGCCGCCGTACTGGCCGAAGTGGCGGCACTACGCCCGGCTCTTCGACGAGGTCTACCAGGGGCTGGACGAGCCGATCTTCGACAGCGAGCAGCCGTGGACCCTGTACGCGGTACCGGACCTGCAGGTCGTGGTGGCCGGGCTGAACTCCACGATGGCCGACAGCCACCGGGACGAGGACCACTACGGACACCTCGGTGAGGCCCAGGCCAGCTGGTTCGCGCAGTGGTTGCGGCCGTACCAGCAGACCGGGTGGCTGCGGCTCGGGGTGATGGCGCACACCCCGGGCGACGTCGACCCGTACCCGGTCGCGCCCGGCGCCGTCGCCGAGACCGCGCTGCGCGACGGCACCACCTTCGGCCGGCTCGTCGCGCCGATGCTGAACCTGCTGGTCTCCGGCGCCACGGCCCCGGGCAACACCGACGACCGGGACCTGCCGCTCGCCCCGGCGGTCACCGGCGGACGGGCCCAGGTGCTCCGGATCGGCGCGACCGGCCTGACCCGCTGGGTGCTCGGCCGGGACGACCGGTACGACGCCGGTGAGGAGATCCCCCGGCGTTGGTCGAGGGTCGAGGCGACCTTCGGCACCACCGGGCCGACCCAGGTGCCGGGTCAGCGTGGTTCGGGTCCCGGCGAGGCGACCGGGGTCGGTGCGGCCGGTCCGGAGTTGGCACCCGACCGGGGTGGATACCGGGTGGACGACCCCGACCAGGTCGTCGACCCGGTCGAGGAGCTGCTCGACCGGATCACCGAGGTCTGTGAGGCCCGGCACGACCGGGTGCTGATCCGGCGCATCGACGGGCGGCGCGCCGAGGGCGAGCGGCCGCACCTGTTCGTCACCTACCGCGAGGACGGCGTGGTCCGGCAGCAGCGGATCGGGGTGACTCTCGGGCCACCCGGCCCGGCCGAGATCGACGAGTTCGCCCGTCGGGTGCACGCCGCCAACCCGGAGATCGGCTCGGAACTCGTCTACGAGGGACCGCGGTTGCCCCGCGCCCAGTACGACGAGGCGCTGCGCCGGGGCGTACGGGTGGTGAACCTGACCGAGTTCCAGGGCCTGCTCGACCTGCGCGACTACGTCGCGGCGCAGACCGCGCGCCTGCAGGCCGACCAGCTCTACCCGCCGCAGTTGTACGTCCCCCAGCGCTACCGCCACCTGGTCGGCGGGGAGCAGGGGGTGCAGGAGGACGTGGTCGAGGAGCTGCTGGACCTGGTGACCGAGCCGGACGGCCGGTTCGTCCTGGTCCTCGGCGACTTCGGCCGGGGCAAGACGTTCGCGTTGCGCGAGGTGGCCCGTCGGCTGCCGACCGCCGCACCGGACCTGATCCCGATCCTGGTGGAGCTGCGCGCGCTGGACAAGGCACACTCGGTCGACGGTCTGGTCGCCGCCCACCTGGCCAACCACGGCGAGCAGGTGATCGACCTCAAGGCGTTCCGGTTCATGCTCCGGCAGGGCCGGATCGTGCTGCTCTTCGACGGCTTCGACGAACTTGTCGCCCGGGTCACCTACGACCGGGCCGCCGACCACCTGGAGGCGCTGCTGCACGCCGCCGACGGGGCGGCGAAGGTGGTGGTGAGCAGCCGTACCCAGCACTTCAAGACGACCTCCCAGGTCTTCACGGCGCTCGGAGAGCGGGTCGGGCTGCTGCCGCACCGTCGGGTGCTCACCATCGAGGACTTCACCCCGGGGCAGATCCGTACCTACCTACGGCACCGGTACGGCGGCGACGAGCAGGCCGCCCAGGAGCGGATGGACCTGCTGCGGGGGGTGCAGGACCTGTTGGGACTCTCCCGGAACCCACGGATGCTGGGTTTCATCGCCAACCTGGACAACCGGCGACTCGCCGCGGTGGCCGGGGCGAGCGCGTTCAGCGCGGCGGCGCTCTACCGGGAGATCCTGGCGTCCTGGTTGGAGTTCGAGGAGCGGCGCACCCGGGACGTGCCGGGGGTGCCGGTCAACCTCGGCCGCGGCGAACTCTGGACCGCGGTGACCCGGCTGGCGTTGCGGCTGTGGGAGAGCGGCGAGTCGTACCTGCGGCTGGCCGAGATCGCCGAGGTCGCCGAGACGCTGACCGACCTGGCCGACTTCCGGCTCTCCCGACAGCAGGCGGCGCACGCGGTGGGGGCGGGCAGTCTGCTGGTCCGTACCGACGAGGGGCTGTTCGGTTTCATCCACGCCTCGGTGGTGGAGTGGCTGGTGGCCAACGACCTGGCCGACCGGCTGAACCGGGGCGAGTTCCCGAACGCCCTGACCCGGCGTCCGCTCTCCCAGCTCACCGTCGACTTCCTCGCCGATCTCGCCGACGCGGCGCGCTGTGAACGGTGGACGGCGACGGTGCTCGCCGACGAGTCGGCGGGTGAGACGGTCCGGGCGAACGCGTTGCGGCTCAGCGCCCGGCTACGGCTGCCGGCCCGGGCCGACCTGCGGGGCGCGGTGCTGCGCGGTGAGGACCTCTCGCACCGGGACCTGGCCGGTGCCGACCTGAGCGAGGCGGACCTCGGCGAGGCCCGACTGGTCTCCACCAACCTGCGCGGGGCGAACCTGCGGGGTGCCCGGCTGGCCGGCGCGCGGCTGGACCAGACCAACCTGGCCGAGGCCGACCTGCGCGGCGCCGACCTCGGCGGGGCCCGGCTGCTCCGGGCCGACCTGCGGCAGGCGGCGGTACGGGGTGGCCGGTGGCACCGGGCGGCCCTGATCGACGTGGCGGCCGATCCGGCGCTGCTGCTCGCCCCGGAACTGCGCGGTGCGGTCGTCGCGCCCGGTCGGCCGGTGGTGCCCGGGCTGGCCCCGCCGGCGGTCGGGGTCGGATACGGCTTCGAGGTGGGCCGGATCCCGGACCCGGCGGCGTACAGTCCGGACGGTGCGACGCTGGCGGTCGGCACCGACGACGGCGGGGTGCTGATCTGCGACACCGCCGCCGGCCTGCCGGTGCGGACCCTGCAGGGGCACCGGAGCCGGGTCTACCTGGTCGACTACGACCTCGCCGGACACCAGCTGGTGACCGCGTCGGCCGACCTGACGATCCGGCTCTGGGACGCGGACCACGGCGACCTGCGGCACGTCCTGGAGGGGTTCCGGGACTGGGTCTGGCCGGTGACCGTGGACCCGGGCCGGGGCAGGCTGGCCGCCGGTGACGCCGCCGGGGTGGTCCGGATCTTCGACACCGCGACCGGCGAGCTCCGCCACGAGTGGCCCGGACACGCGTCGCCTGTCTGGACCGCCGCGTTCAGCCCGGACGGGACGTTGCTGGTGGTGGGGGACAGTGTCGGCACCGTGCGGGGCTGGGATACCGGCACCGGCGAACTCCGCTACGAGCACCGGGACGCGGAGGTCGGATACCGGTTGCGGATCGGTCCGGACGGCACGTCGCTGGCGGTCGCCGGGCAGGGCGGCCGGGTCCGGATCCGGGACGCGGCGACCGGCGCGGAACGGCTGGTGCTGCGGGGCCACGAGGCGGACGTCTACGCGGTGGACTTCGCCGCGGACGGTGGCCTGCTGGCCACCGGGGATACTTCCGGCCTGGTACGCCTCTGGGAACCGGCGACCGGGCGGCCGGTCCGGTCCCTGGCCCGGCAGGGCGGTGCCATCTACAGCGTACGGTTCAGTGGTGACGGTGCCACCCTGGCGGTCGCCTCCAGCGACGGCGGGGTGCGGCTGTGGGACGTGGCCTCCGGCCAGTTGCGGCACGAGCTGAGCCGGCACCGGGGTTCGGTCTGGCCGGTCTCCTTCCACCCCTCCGGCGAGCAGTTGGTGACCAGCAGCAACGACGGCACGACCCGGTTGTGGGACGTGGCCTCCGGCCAGTGCCAGCACACCCTGCGTGGGCACGGACGTCGGGTCACGTCGGTCGCCTTCCGGGAGGACGGGTCGACGTTGGCCAGTTGCGGCAACGACGGCGTGGTCCGGCTCTGGGACCCGCGCGGCGGGCGCTGCGTCCGGGAACTCGCGGGTACCGCGGACCGGCTCATCTCGGCCGTCTTCTGCCCGGGCTCGCCGCTGCTGGCCGCGGCCAGCGGTGACGGCGGTGTCCATCTGTGGAACGTGGAGACCGGGTTCGACGAGCGGGAACTCGACGTCGACACCGACCATGTCTGGGCGGAGGCGTTCAGCCCGGACGGTGACGTGATGGCCACCGCCAACGACGACGACACGGTACGGCTCTGGTACCGGACCACGGGCCGGCACATCGGCACGCTCACCCCGCACCGGGGTCGGGTCCGGTCGGTGGCGTTCAGCCCGGACGGTGCGACGATCGCGACCGGCTGCGACGACCGGCTGGTCCGGCTCTGGGACACCGCCACGGGCACCTGTCGGCTGGTCCTGGAGCACCACACCGACCGGGTGTACGCGGTGGTGTTCAGCCCGGACGGCCGGCTGCTGGCCAGTGCGAGCAACGACGGTACGGCCGCGGTCTGGGACACCGGGACCGGGACCCGGCTGCGGGTGCTCACCGCGCACACCGGTCGGCTCTGGACGGCCGCGTTCAGTCCGGACGGGACCCTGCTCGCGACGGCCGGCGACGACCTGGTGATCCGGCTCTGGGATCCGCGTACCGGGCGGCGGCACGGCATCCTGGCCGGGCACAGCCGGCGGGTCTGGTCGGTGGCGTTCAGTCCGGACAGCACCCTGTTGGCCAGTGGCGGCGACGACGGCACGGTACGGCTGTGGGACGTGGTCGACCCCGAGCACGCGCAGCCCCGGCTGACCCTGCTCGGCCTGAAGGACGGCTGGGCGGCCCTGAGCCCGGACGGCCGGTACAAGTTGGAAGGTGACAGCGTCGGACAGTTCTGGCACGCCGTCGGCACCTGCCGGTTCGAGGTCGGCGAACTCGACGCGTACCTGACCCAGGTACGCCGACTGCCCTCCGAGGCACCTTTCTAGACGCTCGTCGTCACGGTCAGTAGTTTCCGCTGATCACATCCGGAAATGTGTCCATAGGCGGTATAACGGACCAAGAGTGAATTTCGGGCATCTCTCCTGGTTGGTGGGAACCACCGCCGACCGGGGATGCCGGGACTCGCGAAAGGTCTGAGAATGCGACCACTTCGGGTGCTGCGGATCATCTCCCGGATGACCGTCGGGGAAGCCGCCCCGCAGGTCGGTGCCCTGCTGCGCGGCCTCGACCCGGACCGCTTCGAGCAGCGGCTCTACGCCGGTCCGGTCGAGCCGGGCGAGCCCGACTACCGACGGCTCCGGGCCGCCGACGTACCGGTCCGGCTGCTGCCGGAACTCCGCCGTACGGCCCGGCCGACCGACCGGCTGCGGGCACTGTCCGCCCTGGTCACGGCGATGCGCGAGTTCCGGCCGGACCTGGTGCACAGCCACGATCCGCTCAGCGGCGCCCTGGCCCGGGCTGCCGCCCTGGCGTGCCGGGTGCCGATCCGGGTGCACAGCTACCACGACCATCCGCTGGCCGGGCGTCGGTCACCGACCACCCGGTACGCCACCGGCCTCGAGTGGGCGCTCGCCCGGACGACGTCCGCCCTCGTCGCGGTGAACACCCAGGTCCGCGACGAGCTTCTGGCCGCCCGGATCGGCCGCCCCGACCAGTACACCGTCATGCCGCCGGGAGCCAGCCTGTCGCCCGTACCGGACCGGGTCGAGGCCCGCCGTCGGCTGGGACTGGCGGGGACCGGACCGGTGGTCGCCTCGGTGGGGGCGGTCACCGCGGTCAAACGACCCGACCGGGTGCTCACCGTGGCCCGCGCGGTCCGCCGACGGGTGCCGGACGCCCGCTTCCTGTTCTGCGGCGAGGGCGACCACCTCGCCGAGACCGTCGCCGCCGCCGAGGCCGACAACCTGGCGGTGACCTTCCTGCCCTGGCGGTCGGACGTCGAGACGGTCTACGCCGCGGCCGACGTCGTGCTGCTGACCTCGGACCACGAGGGCACCCCGCTGGCCGTGATCGAAGCCGCCCAGGCCGGCCGGCCGGTGGTCGCCACCGACGTCGGCGGGGTGGCCGAGGTGGTCCGGCACGAACGGACCGGGCTGCTCTGCGACCGCCGGGACCTCGACGGCCTGTGCCGTGCGGTGCTGCGGCTGCTCGGTGACGCCGAACTGCGGGGGCGGATGGGGCGGGCGGCGGCGGCCGACACCCGGGAGGCGTTCGGAACTCCCCGCCTGGTGGCCGCCACCCGGGACCTCTACCACCGGCTCGCCCTGGCCCGGGGCGGATGGGCCCCGGAGTACGTGGAGCCCGTACCCACGCTGGCCCGCTGCCGCTGAACGGCCTACTGCCGGTGGTGGTGACGCGGTGGGTCAGAGACGTTCCACGTCCGGCCCGGTGCACCGGTTGCGGCTGTCGAAGACGTACCGGGCGGTCCGGGTGACCATGTCGTAGTCGAGACCGTCGTGATCGGTCACCACCACCACCGCGTCGGCGGCCCGGACCTCCGCCTCGGTCAGCTCGACGACGGTGACCCCGGCCGGGACGGTGCCCGGATCGGCGTACGGCTCCACCGCCCTGATCCGCGCTCCCAGGGCGAGCAGTCGGTTGGTCACGTCGACCGCGGGGGAGTCCCGGAGGTCCCCGGTGTTCCGCTTGTAGGCCAGCCCGATCACCAGCAGGTTCGCGTCCCGGATCGCCCGCCCCCGGGCGTTCAGGCCGGCCATCACCCGCTGCGTCACGTACTCGGGCATCGCGTGGTTGATGTCCCCGGCCAGCTCGATGAACCGGAACTGCCGGCCGAGCCGACGTTTCACCTGCCAGGACAGATAGCACGGGTCGATCGGCAGGCAGTGCCCGCCGGTGCCCGGCCCCGGGGTGAAGGACATGAAGCCGAACGGCTTGGTCGCCGCGGCCCCGATCGCCTGCCAGACGTCGATGCCGAGTGCGTGGCTGAACACCGCGAGCTCGTTCACCAGTGCGATGTTGACCTGGCGGAAGGTGTTCTCGATCAGCTTGGTCAGCTCGGCGACCCGGGTCGAGTCGACCGGCACGGTCCGCTCCACGATCCGGCGGTAGAACGTGTCGACCCGGCTCAGTGCCGCCGCGTCGAGACCGGAGACCACCTTCGGGGTGTTCTCCAGGCGCCAGGTCCGGTTGCCCGGGTCGATCCGTTCCGGACTGTAGCCGAGATGGAAGTCGCCCGGGCTGCGCAGCCCGCTGCCCTGTTCCAGCACCGGCCGGAGCAGCTCCTCGGTGGTGCCCGGGTACGTCGTCGACTCCAGGATGACCGTGCAGCCGGGGCGGACGTACGGGCCCAGCGCTGTTCCGGCCTGCTCCACGTAGCTGAGGTCGGGTACGCCGTCCCGCAGCGGCGTCGGCACGCTGATCACACAGACGTCGAAGTCCTTCGCGTCGGCGTAGTTGCCGGTCGGCAGGTACCGCCCGGTGGCCAGGGCGGCGGTGAGCCGGGCGTCGGTGATGTCCTCGACGAAGGAGTGCCCGCTGCCGAGCTGCCGGATCCGGCTGGCGTCGACGTCCAGTCCGACCACCTCGAGTCCGGCCTCCACGGCGGACACCGCGAGCGGAAGGCCGACGTACCCCTGGCCGATGACAACGAGCTTTTCCCTGCTCATCTGGGCTCCCACGGTGGGCGACAACGTGGTGCACACCATAGGATGATTTATCAGTGATCACATTGGAAACGCGGATAAAGGGAACTATCTCGCGTTATCAGGTCAGCGGACGCCGTGCCGGGTCGGCGACCGCCCCTCTTGATGGGCGGTCGTCATCGAATCCCACCGCGTAGGCAGCATGGCGGCAAGCTGGTTGGCGACGCTCCGGAACCGGCCCGCCGCCACTCGCCCCCGGTCCTTTCCACGTGGTCTCGCCCACCCGGTCCTGGGCCGTCGTACCGGGGTAGCAAGCCGGTGGCCGAGCGGCTTGGCCTGGGCGACCTCGGGGACGTCGTTTTCGATCAGCCAGGTTTTGTGGCTGTGGCGCGGGTTGTGCGCTATCGGTATGGTGCGGCCGTAGTCGTCACGTCACAAGGGCGATCGGGTTCGAGGATCGTGGCATTGGCCTGGGGAGGCGTCGTTGACTGGTCGTTCGGTGGTAGTTCCCGTCTCCGTGGCGGGTGTGGAGCTTCAGGTCGAGGTGGCCCGTCCGGTTGGTTCAGAGGAGACCGGGCGCGGGGAGATGGTGCGCGACGCCGTGACGGACGCGTTCGATCGCGCCCAGGACGCTATTGTCGCGGTGGCGAAGTCGACCGTGGGCACCATCGCACAACTGGGTAAGCAGTCGTTGCGGCCCGACGAGGTTGAGGTCAAGTTCGGATTGAAGTTTTCGGCGCAAGGCAGCGTGATCGTCGCGGGTGTGTCGAGCGAGGCGACTCTGGAGGTGGCACTGACGTACCGCGCTGCGGCGGAGCACAACCTCGATGATGCCTGACGAAAGGGTTCCGGGGTTCCTTGGCCGGGTTCTCGATGTGGCGGGCCGCCCCGAAGGCACATGTTTTCAGGTAGCGCCCGGCGTGTTCGTCACGGCCTGGCATGTGCTGCGGAACATAGGCGTGGGCACGGCAGACACCGGAGATATCGGTGGCGTGGTGCAGGTGGATCCGTTGGCTGGTGGGCACGGCTTCGCGGCGCGGATCGTCAACGTCGACCGGGTGCACGACCTCGCCGTGTTGCGCGCGGAAGGCAGGCTTCCTGCGGTCGCACCGGGCGTGGCGGCCACGGATGCCGTCGAGCTTCGGGCCGAGGTGGTGGTCACCGGCTCGGTGGATCTGCCGGACTTTCAGGAGTATCGCTTCCTGGACGCGCCAGGGCATTGGGCGGGTGGTACGACCCGGGACGGGGTACGGCTGGGTCGGTTGACGGCTAGCGCGGTGATGCGGGGGATGTCGGGTGCCCCGGTGCGGGGTGCCGATGGCACGGTCGTGGGTGTCGTGTCGGCCCGGTACAACACCAATGACAACTGGGGCCGGGACACGGTCTGGGTCGCGCGAACGGAAGACCTGGCACCCCTGCTGCGCGATGTCGGTGTCGAGCCGCGGCCGAGCGAGAAGGCCGAGTACGTCGAACCGCCCGTACCAGGTATTTGCCCTTATCCCGGCTTGTCCGCGTTCACCGCGGGGCAGGCCGAGTGGTTTTTCGGCCGCGAGGAGCTGACCGCGAAGCTGGTCGATCGACTGGTCGTGGCCAGGGATCGGGGATTGCCCTTGCTCGTGGTAGGCGTATCCGGCTCGGGCAAGTCGTCCTTGTTGCAGGCCGGTCTCGTGCCGGCGTTGTCGCGCGGCGACCTCCCGATTCCCGGTTCGGCAGATTGGCCACGGATCCGGCTGACGCCCGGTTCGAGGCCGCTGACCGAATTGGTCAGCCACATGGCGGTTCTGGCGGGCAGTTCCGTCGGAGCCTTGGTGGACGAGGTACGGGACGCCCCGATCAGGTTCGCGGCGCTGGCCCGCCAGGCGGCGCTCGCGGACGCGGGTAGGAAGGGACTCGACCGTGCCGGGCCGGTGGTGTTGATCGTCGACCAGTTCGAGGAGATCTTCACGCTCTGCGGCGACGCCACCGAACGGGCTGCGTTCATCGCGGCCCTGCGGGCGGCGGCCGACAGCGTCGCCGGCGACGAGACCACCCCGAGCGCGCTGGTGCTCGCCAGCCTGCGAACAGATTTCTTCTCCGCCTGCGCCGAGGAACCGGGCCTGGCCGAGATCCTTCAGGACAACCAGTTTCTTGTCGGTCCGATGACGATCGCCGAACTGCGGAGCGTCGTGGAAGGACCCGCAGTCGTCGTCGGTCTCGACATCGAGCGGGGCTTGGTCGATCGGGTACTCGAGGACGTCGTCGACGCCGCCGGTCACCAACCGGGTACCCTGCCGTTGCTCGCGTACGCGCTGGAGGCCACCTGGAACAAGCGGCGCGGCAACACCATGGCCCTGGCCAGCTACCAGGAATCCGGTGGCGTTCGGGGCGCGATCAGCGAGGCGGCGGAGAGGCTGTTCACCTCGTTGTCCGAGCCGGAGCAGAAGATCGCCCGGCGGATGTTGCTGACGATGGTGGCTGTTGGTAACGGTGTCGATGACACCCGTCGAAGGGTGCCGAAGTCGGAACTGGCCGGTGGTGGCGACGACTCGGTGACCGTGCTCAACCGGTTGGTCGCCACCCGGCTGGTAGCCCTGGACAAGGACACCGTCGAGATCGCCCACGAAGCCCTGTTGCGTGCCTGGCCACGGTTGACCACCTGGCTCAGCGAGGACCGGGCAGGTCTCATCGTGCACCGCAGGCTCACCGATGCGACCAACGACTGGCTGAGCCTGGATCGGGACGGTGGCAGCCTGATTCGGGGTGCTCGGCTGGCCGACACCCGGGCGTGGCTGGCCGAACGCGACGACCGCCTGACCGGCCTCGCGGACGTGGAACGTGAGTTCGTCGCGGCAAGCGAGGCTGCGGAGGAATCCGCGCGCGAAACCGTCCGGCGCAACAACCGGCGACTGCGTCGTGGGGTGGTGGGGCTCGCGTTCCTGCTCGTTGCCGCCCTGGTTGCGGGCGGGCTGGCGCTGTGGCAACAGCGGGTGGCGGACGAGCAACGGTACCGGGCCGAGCAGCAGCGAGCCGTCGCGCTGTCCCGGCTGCACTCGTCGGAGGCGCTGGCCACCCGCGACAGCGACCCGCGCCGATCGCTGTTGCTGGCGATAGCGGCATGGCAGGCCGCGCCGACCGAGGAGTCGCGCGGCGCCATCCTGAGTGCACAGGGAATTCCCTACCGGGGCGTGCTCGGCCCCGTCGCGGCCCGGCTGTTCGACACGGCTCTCAGTCCGGACGGCACGCTCGCCGCGTTGGCGGCATCCGACGGCTCAGTGACGCTGTGGGATACCGAAAGTCGCCGACAGGTCGCCGAGTTGACCGGCGCGGACGGCAACCTGCCAATCGTCGAGTTCAGCCCGGACGGCAACATACTCGGCACCGCCCACGCCAGTGAACGAGCCGAGCATCGGCTGCGGTTGTGGGACGTACGCACCCGCGAACTCATTCGCAGCCTGCCCGGCGACGCCGTCAGTATGGCGTTCAGCCGGGACGGGACCTCCATGGCAACCGCATCCCGGAGCGAACCCAGCATCGTGTTGTGGGATGTGGCGAGCGGACGGCGGGTGCGTACCTACGACAAGGGCAGCGGCACCGCGTTCGGAGTCGCGTTGAGCCCGGATGGCTCGCTGCTCGCGGCGGGTGGCGGCGACAACAGCGTCCGGGTCTGGCAGACCGCCACCGGACGCCGGGTGGCGGTTCTGGACGGCCACGAGAAATACGTGACGAGCACGAGTTTCAGTCCGAGCGGCCGGCTGTTGGCCAGTGGCAGCGCCGACGGCACGGTGCGGTTGTGGGACGTACGCGCCGGCCGGGCCGCCAGCGTTCCGATACTGCGCCCACCCGGCGGAAACGAGTTCGTCAAGGAGGCGGTGTTCAGCCCGGACGGGCGACACGTGATCGCCGGTATGAACCGAAGCAGAAGCGTTCAGTGGTGGAGGGTTGTCGACGGTGCCGCCGTCCGCTCGTTCGTCGGACACACCGAAGGCGTGGTGTCGGTCGGGTTCAGTCGGGACGGACATACGGTGCTCAGCGGCAGCCTCGACCGGTCGGCGATTCTGTGGCGGGCGCAGACCAGGGTTATCGACCAGTCCCACGCACCCACTGCCGTGGCGTTCAGTCCGGACCGACGTCTGCTGGCCTTCACGAGAGGCAGCGTGGTGACGCTCTGGGACCTGGCCAAACAGTCCGTGGTCCGTGAGCTGAACACCGGCGTGGTCACTTCGCTTTCCTTCAAACCGGACAGCGCCGCGCTGGCGACGGCGGGCGCCGACGGAACCGTACGCCTGTGGAATCTCGCGACCGGACAGGCGGGTAGGCCCGGCGCCACCGGAGATGGCACGGTGCCCTACGCCGTCCAGTACAGTCCGGACGGCAGGGTCTTGGCGGCGTTCGGTGGCCCGTCCCTGGACGCGATAAATTCGGGCGACGTCACGATTCTACGTCTTCGGCTGGTGCTATGGGATCTCGCCAGCCCCAACTCGCCACCGGTGCTGATAACGTACGAACCCGACGACGTGTCGCACGACCCCTATCCGGGAGGCAATATCGACTTTTCCCCGGATGGGAGTTTGCTCGCCGTACCGTTGAGCAACGGGACGATCGAGCTGCGCGCCCCGCGTACCGGTGATCTCGTCGACACCCTGAATGGCCGTCACGGATTTGCCAGTGCGGTGGCGTTCAACCAGGACGGTACGCTCCTGGCCAGCGGTGGTAACGACCGGAAGCTGCGGCTGTGGGACGTCGCCAGCAGAAAAGAGGTCGGCGGTGCGTTGAGCGGGCATGGCGGCGCCATCAGGGGAGTTGACTTCCTGCCGGACGGCGACACACTTGCCTCGGTCAGTGACTATGACGTCTCGCTGCGTCTGTGGGAGGTGTCGACACAGCGATTCTTGGCGGCGGTACGCACCTCCACCTCTTCGAACGCTCTTGCCGTGCAACCCGACACCGGTCTGATCGCCGTTGCCGGCGTGTATTCGCAGATCAATATTGTGGATCCCGACCCCGACCGAGTGGTGTCCGACGTCTGCGCCGCACTGCATGGCACGCAGACGGTTGCCGAAGCGTGGAAAGCCATCGGCAACGATCCGGACCAGGCCCCACGGTGCTGAGCTGTGGTGCGTGGCTGGAGGCCCGGGTTCCTGAGCGCTAGCCCTGGTTCGGATTGACCTCACCACTGGGCGGATCGGCGGGACCGCCGGTCGTCGGTGCTGGCGTGGTCGGCTCGGCCGGCGTCGTCGGCGCCACGGTCGGATCGGTCCCGGGCCCGGGGTCCGGGCTGGACGGGCTCGCGCTCGGCGTCGGAGTGGGGCTCTTCGAGCGGGTCGGCCGGCCCGGTTGATTGTTCTGGCCCTCCGACTCCGCGCTCCTGGTCTCCTCCGGTTGGCTCGGCTGCGTACTGGGGCCCGCCGTGACCGTCGGCGACGTCGGCAGGTTCGTCGCCGGGGCGCCGTCGGGCCACTGGATCGCGATCAGGGCGGTGACCGCCGCCGCGACGATCCCCACCGCAGCGGCGACCCCGGCCAGGGTCAGCGGGCCGACGCCGGACCGCTCCGGTCGACCGTCGTCGCCGGACGCCACCACCACCGGATTGTCGGCCAGGGTGTGCGATGGCCGCCCGGTTCGTCCGGCGGGCGCCTCACCGGCGCCGTCCGGCGCCGCACCGGCGATGGCCACAACCGGTGCCTTGTCCGCCTCGGCGTCGTCCCCGCCGGCACCGCCGACGACGGCCAGCGCGGCGGCGTCGGCCTCGGTCACGGACGGGTGGCGGGCCGCCGCCCGGGCCGCCCGGGCGAAGGCCGCGGCGCTCGGATAACGGTCGGCCGGCTCCTTGGACAGTGCCCGACCGATCAGGGCGGTGACCGCCTCCGGCACGGTGTCGGGCAGCGGTGGCGGCTGCTCGTGCAGGTGCTTCACCGCCACCTGCAGCGGGGTGTCGCCGGTGAACGGTGGGCTGCCGGCGACACACTGGTAGGCGACCGCCCCCAGGGCGTAGATGTCGGTGGCCGCCGAGACCGGCCGCCCGGAGGCCTGCTCGGGCGCCATGTAGAGGGCGGTGCCGGGTACCGCGTTCGAACTGGTGATGCTGGTTATCTCCACCGAGCGGGCCACTCCGAAGTCGAGCAGCCGGACCGTGCCGTCGGCCTGCACCAGCAGGTTGCTCGGCTTGACGTCCCGGTGCACGATCCCGCGCAGATGCGCCGCGTGCAACGCCTGGGCGACCTGACCGACCACCCGCAGCGTCTCGACGAGTCCCAGCCGTCCGGCGGCCCGGATCCGCTCGGAGAGCGGTTCGCCGTCGACGTACTCCATGACCAGGTAGTCGGCCCGGCCGGTCGGCTGGTCGTCATTGCCGTAGTCGTAGACCTGCACGATTCCGGGGTGCCGGAGCGCGGCCAGCATCCGCGCCTCGGCCCGGAACCGGGCGATGAAACCGGGGTCGGCGAGCAGCGCCGGCAGCAACACCTTGACCGCCACCCGGCGACCCAGCACGACGTCCGTGCCGCGCCACACGTCACCCATCCCGCCGGTGGCGACCCGCTCGTCGAGACGGTATCGGCCGCCCAACACGACTCCCGATTCCAGCACGTGCACACCGTACCCAGCAGTCGCTTCCGGTACGCAATCGTGCCGGCCGGGTGGCCACCGGGTGACCGGCCGGTGTCGGTACGGGGTCCGCCCGGGGTCGTCCCGCGCGGACCCGGACCGTACCGACGGTGGGCGTCACCTCGCCCGGCGCAGCTACCCGGCGGTGATGCTGGTGAAGGTGTACGTGGCGGCGCCGATCCGCAGGGTGGTGACGACCGGCGCGTCGGCGTGGCGGGAACTGGTGTGCCGGACCCGGAGCTGCTGCCCGTTCTCGACCACACCCGGCCTGCTGCTCCAGCCCCCTCGGGTCTGGTACTCGCCGTTGACGACGCTGACCGGTGTCGGCCCGGCCAGGCCCGTCACCGTCCACTTCCCGCTGCTCACCGTCTTTCCCCGTTTGACGTCGGTCGCGTCGGGGAACGGCGCGACGTCGAAGACCTTCCGGCACATCTCGACGAACGCGGGCCAGCCCGGGGCGTCGACATGGCCGGCGTTCTGCCGCCGGTAGCCGATGTACCCGTCGGTGAACGCCTGGTCGAACGGCGGGGTGCCACCGATCGACTCGCCCGGGCCCGAGGTGAACTCCGTGCCCGGCGGGACGACCAGTCCGTCGACGCCGACCAGGTTGTAGACCGCGGTGGCGTGGACGCCGGCCAGGTACATGCCCCGGGGGTCGGCCCAGGCGTCGTTGTTGTTGCCGCCGGTGATGTACACCACGCGCGGCGCGGCCAACGCCACCATCGAGTGTCCGTCGACACTCATCAGTTCCAACCTGCGGGGCTTGTAGGTGCCTTTTTTCGCCAGGCCGACGCCAGGGTTCTCCGGATCGTCGACCAGCGGACCCATCCACCTGAAGTAGTTGCCCGCCATCCAGTGGTACTCCAGGCTCTCGCCGGCGTTGTCCGGGTAGTCGCCCTCCACCTCGAGGTCCTGCCCCCAGTGCCGGCGGTTCATCCGGGCGCCGAGGGAACCGGACGAGCTCGCGTACGCCGCCTTGATCCGGGGGTCGTACGCGGCGGCGACGGTGGCGGCCTTGCCGTACCGCGAGTGCCCCTGCACCCCGATCCGGTTCGCGTCGACACCGACGTATCCGGTCGGCGCCGCGAAGAAGTCGATCAGACGGCTGATACCCCAGCTCCAGGCGGCCAACGTGCCCCAGTCGCCGGGCTTGCGCCAGTTCCCCTTGTTGACCAGCCCGATGAGGTAGCTGGAGAGGTTGGCCCCGCCCCGGTCCGGCTGGAGCTGGGCGTTGGCGAACCCGAAGATGCCCCACCCCTCGGGTCCGAGGTTTGACCACCGCCCCGTGCCACCGAAGACGACCACCACGGGGACCGTGGCCCGGGCCTCGTACGCCGCCCGGGGTATCCGGAGCGTGCCGAAGATCCGTGGCGCGTTCCGCACCTGCGGGTAGCCGGACGTGTCGAGGTTGCCGGTCACCGTCCGCTCGGCGTACGCGACGCCGTCCGCCTCGCCGTAGCTGACCTCGCCGAGTTCCCAGGTGATCCTCGGCCAGCGTCGGCGGTCCGGGATCCTGCCGTACAGCTCCTCCCGGGCCGCCTGGAGGATCTCCGGACGGCGTTTGTCCCACCAGTCGTCGGCGGTACGTACCGGGGTGCCGTTCTTCGTTGTCAGCAGGTCGATCGGGGTGTACTCCCAGCCGTCGACCTCGGGGTTGTCGCCGGTTCCGACGCCGATCGCACCGTCACCGGTCGCGTCGTCGTAGCTTGTCCAGAGCCCGAACAGCGCCCCCCGTCGCATGGGGTGCCCGCAGGAGTCGAACCAGAGCCGGTCCTCGGGTTTCCCGGTCACGTTCGGAGGACGGTTCGGGTCGTCGAGCCACGAGGAGCGCAGGGTCGGCAGCGTGATACCGAGTTGGCAGAGCATCTGGTCCCGGTCCTGGACGGTACTGGTCGACGCGGTCGGGAGAGCCCCGAACCGGCGCACGCACGCGTCCGCGGCGGCCCCGCCCCGCCTGTCGGGGCTCGCCGCGGCGGGTGTCGGGCCGGCCGCGTGCGCGACCGCCACGCCCAGCGGTGAGACCCCGACGGCCCGCAGCAGGGTCCGTCTCGAGGTGCCCCGGGTGCCGTCGGTGTCCGCACCGGCGTTGTGGCGTCGGTCCGGCTGTTCCGGATTCTCCATTGGTTCACTCCTGTCGGATCGGGTGGTGGTGTCCGGTCGGCGCGCGGCACACGGGGACGGTCAGCGTCCGGTGAAGACGGTGCGGGCCCGCCCGCCGTTCGCGCTGACCCGGACCTCGAACCTGCGCCGGGAGAGGGTCGGGGCTCCGGTGAAGTCCACCCGAACCTGGAACGTCGCGGAGCCGCCGGGCGGGATGCTGGCCGCGACCGGGACCGGGAACCGCTCCGGATCCCGGCTCGTGACGACGTGGCCGGACCTGCCGGCCTTGCCCGGTCCGGTAGGCGCGAAGCCGTCCAGGCGTACGTCGTTGGCGGCCCCGCCGCCGGTGTTGGTCACCTCAACCGTCCAGACCGTCGTGCCCGGGCGGCCGCGGTCTCCACGGTCGACGTCGACCACCCGACCGGTCAGCCGGGCCCGGCCGGGCGCGGTGTCCTCGTCGACCTCCAGCAGCAGCGTGTCCCAGCCCAATCCGTTGCCGTCCCGGGTACCCGCGCCGCGGGTGAACGTGATCGTGTTCCTCCCGACCACCAACATCGACGCCGGGAAGGAGAGCGTGCCGAGCCGGGGGTAGCCGCTACGGTCGGCCTGGCGGGCGATCGTCGAGTCGTTGTTGTTCGGCAGCGAACCCGTGATCCCGCTGGTGGCACCGTTGACCGCCACGGTGGGGCGGCCGCTGCGCTGCATGGAACTGGAGAGCGTGAGGTACGCGGTGCCGCTGTACGCCCGGTCCAGGTCGAACGCGACCGTCCAAGTGCCCGCGTTGGTCTGGGCGTAGTACCAGTCCTGCGGCTCCCAGCTCTCCCCGATGGTGAAGGTCAGGTCGCCCGGTATCCGGGCCGGTTTGTCGAAGTTGCGCGGGTTGGCGAACGTCTCCGGGTCGGTGGCGAGCGCGAACTCGCCGCCCATCCGGTCGGCGGAGCCGATCTGCCAGAGGAAGGTGGTGTGGTTGGTCGGCGCCCACTCGATGTCGCCGAGGTCCTGCTTTCGTCCGCCCACCGTGATTCCGGTGAGTTTGAGCTGGTCGGTCACCGAGCCGCCGGCGGCGAAGACGTAGAGGGTGTACGTGCCGGGCGTGCGGGTGCCCGGCTGCCAGGCCGGCGGGATCCCGGGCAGACTGAAGGTGCCGTCGTCGGCCGTCTTCACGAAGTAGGTCGGTTCGTGGATGGTGTAGACGTCGGTCACGTCCTGGGTGGAGAGCAGGAGCCAGTGCCCGCCGGCGGGTCGGCCGTCGGCGATGCGCAGCCGACCGGTGACCGTGGTGCGTTCGCTGGGCGGCGGATAGAAGGGGTCGGCGATCCAGGACGAGCCGGCCCGGTTCTCCCTGATCTCCGCCTGGGCGGTCCGGGCCGCCTCGGCGATCATCGTGTCCGGGTCGTCCGGGTCGCCGGTGTTGACGAACGTGTACCAGGGCCCGTACAGCCGCTGATATCCGGGGAAGAGCGGGTACGCCGGCAGCCCGTAGTGGTTCGCGCCGAAGTAGTTGCAGATGATCGCGTCCTGGTGGATGGCCAGGTCCTGGTGGTTGGGCCCGACGCCGTAGAAGGCGCACAGCGTCTGGTCGGTCACCCCGCCGAGCGGGGTGAACCAGGCGCCGAAGCCGTGTCCGTAGTGCCCGAACATCGGGTTCTCGTGGTGGTACAGGCTCCATTCGTACTTCGTGTAACGGCTGCCCGGTGGCAGGTTGCCGGAGTTGCTCTCCGGCGACGGCAGGTTCGGGTTGTTGATGCCGTCGATCGGCTGGGTCTCGCCGCCCTGGGTTGCCAGGTAGGCGTACGTCGGCTGCTGGCCCTTGCCGCGCTCCCAGTTGAACGCGTGGTCGAGGATGGCCCGGTCCCATCGCGTGTTCATCCGGACCTCGTTGATCGACTGTGCGACCACTGCGGTGAGGATGTTGTATCCGTAGAGGCCCCGCTTGCCGCGCCGCATGATCAGGTGGTGTTCGTGGCGCAGCTGCGGGCTGGTGTTGTCCACGAACGCCACCTCGACCAGGTCCCTACTGACCCGCAGCACCCGCACCTCGGTGCAGACCAGTCGGCTGGCCCCGCCGGCCGCGTCGACGTAGAACGAGTGCTGCCGGTCCGGGTCGAACGGTGCGGTGCCGTTGAGGTTGTGCGCCAGCTCCACCCCGTCCACCACGACCGAGGTCGCGGTGATCGAGACGTCGGTCCAGCCGGTGAGGATGCCGCCGGCGGCGTCGTCCCGGCCGAACGTGAACCGGATCAGTCCGTTGTCGAGCACCAGCGCGTCGAGGTCGCCCGGGAAGGGGTACGTGCCGGGCGCCGCCGGCGCGCCGTTGATCAGGATTTGAACGTCGGGCGACTTCGGCGCCGCCGAGGCGGCGTCCCGGCCCAGCAGAACGGGTGCCGCGGCGGCGGCACCCACCAGGCCGAGGGCGGTGCGACGGGACATCTCTGCGGCCATGTGACTGACTCTCCTGTTCTCCGTGCCGGGCGTCGGTGGTACGGGAGCCGGCGGTGGCGGGTGAGCGGAATCTTCCTGTCGAAACGGGTGCGCGGGATCCTCCGGGCGGATCTCCGGGGCGGCACGCGCGTCGGCGTCGTCGACGGCCGTACCGGTACGGCCGTCGGATGTCGCGAGGCTGGCGGAGCTGCGATGTGAACGATTCAGCCGGCGGCGCGCGCGGCACCGTCGTCCGGAGAGGTGGGTCTCTGAACGGCTCTTCGAGGCAGGAGAACGATGGCAGGTGGCGGTGCCGGCGCTGCAGCCGCCGTCGACAGGAAAGCGCTTGCTTGAATCGATTCAGGTTTCAAGATTGTTGCGGCCGGGGACACGGCCTGTCAAGGGTCGCCCCGCTAGTCCGACAGCCGGACCGCCGACGAGTCGGGCCGGTAGAACCGCATCATCGCCGGGTCGACGGCCAACCACACCGGACTTCCCGGGCAGATCCGGAAGGTCGGCGGCGTCTGCACCTTGACTCGCCGACCCGCCAGGTCGACGGTGAGCAGGATGGTCGCCCCGGTCGGCTCGACCACCTCCACCCTGGCCGCCAACCGGTCCGGTCCGTCGGCGTCGAACACCTCGATGTTCTCCGCCCGGACGCCGATCGTGACCTCGCCGTCCGGATGCTCCGCGAGCCCGGACGGGGCCGCGGTGCGCTGGTCGCCGATCCGCAACGCCGGCCGGTCACCGGACCGGTCGAGCCGGGCCGGCAGGAAGTTCATCGGTGGTGCCCCGAGGAAACCGCCGACGAACTGGTCGGCGGGGGCGTCGTACACCTCCAGCGGAGGGCCCACCTGGGCGACCCGTCCCTCCCGCAGCACCGCGACCCGGTCCCCGAGGGAGAGCGCCTCGGCCTGGTCGTGGGTCACGTAGACGGTCGTGGTGCCGAGCTGGCCGACGATGCGCTTCAACTCGGTACGGAACTCCATCCGCAGCAGCGCGTCCAGGTTGGACAACGGCTCGTCCATCAGCAGCACGTCGGCGTCGACCACGATCGCCCGGGCCACCGCCACCCGCTGCCGCTGGCCGCCGGAGAGCTGCGCCGGATAGCGGTCGAGGTAGTCGGTGAGGTGCAGCAGTTCGGCGGCCTCGGCGACCCGCCGGCTGATCTCCGCCTTCGGCGTCCTGCGCATGGACAGCCCGAAACCGATGTTCTGCCGGACCCGCAGGTGCGGAAAGATGGCGTACGACTGGAAGACCATCGACAGACCACGCTCGCGGGCCGGCAGGTCGGTCACGTCCCGGCCGCCGATCTGCACCGTCCCCGAGTCCGGCGTCTCCAGCCCGGCGATCATCCGGAGCAGCGTGGTCTTGCCGCAACCGCTCGGGCCGACCAGCACCAGGAACTCCCGGTCGCGCACCTCGAGGCTGATGTCGTCGGTGGCGCGGGTCCTGGTCCCCGGGTACGTCTTCACCAGGTTCCGCAGCACGATCTGGGCCAACGTCCGTCCTTTCCTCGGTGCCGTCCGAACCGTCGCCGGGCCGTCGCCCCGGCCGGTCGGTCAGCGGATCGTGGTCCCCCACATGTTCAACAGGTAGCGGCGCATGAAGGCGATGAACACCAGGGCCGGCACGACCAGCGCGAACCCGCCGGCGAACCGGAACGCCAGCGGTGAGTCGGCGAGCGTCGACAGCACCTGGGCCGGCAGGGTACGGCGGCCCAGGGTCAGCACCGCCGCGCCGAGCACCTCGTTCCAGGAGGTGACGAAGGTGAAGATGGCGGCGGCGGCGATCCCGGGCAGTGCCTGGGGGAGCACCACCCGGGCGAACGCCCTCGGCGCGGTGGCGCCGAAGACCATCGCCGCCTCCTCGTGCTCGACCGGTACCGCGACGAAGATCGCCGAGGTGATCAGCACCGTGGTCGGCAGCGCCAACGCGGTGTGCAACAGGGCCACCGCGTACGTGGTGTCGTACAGCCCGGTGGCCAGGAAGACCCGGGCCAGCGGAACGGAGAGCACGACGATCGGCAGAGCCCGGGTGAGCAGCAGGAACAACTGGTACGGCTGCCGTCCCCGGAAGGCGTACCGGGCCACCGCGTACCCGGCCGGCACCCCGAGGGCCAACGACAGGACGAGACTGAGCAGTCCCACCTCCACCGAGTTCTGGAAGCCGGCGAGCACCCCGGTGGTGTCCAGGAAGACCCGCATGGTCTCCACCGACGGGTCGGTCGGGACCAGCGGCAGCGGAAACGTGTTCAGCGACTGCCGGCTGGAGAACGCGGCCAGCGCGATCAGGTAGATCGGCAGCCCCATGAAGAGGGTCACCGCGACACAGGCGACGTGCACCACCACGGTCCGGCGCCGGGCGGACCGGGCGCGCCGTACCCGCGGAGCCGACGGCGGCCCGCCGCTCACCGCAGGCCCCCGGTGGTCGGGTCGCGCAGCACCCGCAGGTAGACAACCGCGGTGCCGATCGACATCAGCAGGATCACCAGTGCGATCGCCGCTGCCACTCCCTCGTTCTGCAGCGTCACGTACCACTGGTACGTCTCGCCGACCAGCAGCGGAAAGCTCCGACCGGTGAGCGCCTGGGCGACGGCGAAGGTCTGCAGCCCGAGAATGGTCCGCAGGATCAGCGCCACCTGCAGACTCGGCCGCAGCTGCGGCAGGATCACGTACCGGAGCCGCTGCCAGTACGTGGCGCCGAACACCGCCGCCGCCTCGTCGTAGTCCCGGGGCACGTTCTGCAGCCCGGCCACCACGATCACCAGCACCAGGGAGGTGGCCCGCCACAACTCGGCCAGGAGCACCGCGACGAACATGGTCGTCTGGTTGTCGTAGGACAGCCACGCGTACCCGTCGCCGAGCCCGAGCCGGGCCAGCAGCGAGTTGAGGTAGCCCCGGTCGGCGAAGATGGCCAGCCAGACCAGCCCGGCGGCGAGGTCGCTGATCGCCAGCGGCACGCACCAGACGTAGAAGTAGAACGACGACAGCCTCGGACGTTCCCGCAGCAGCAACGCCATGGCCAGGGCGAACCCGAACTGCAGCGGGATGAGGACGACGATCAGCAGTGCGGTGTTGCGGGTGGCGTCCCAGAAGTACGGGTCGTCGACCATCCGGCGCAGGTGGGCGAGGGTCGTGCCGTCCTGGTCGGTGAACGCCTGCGCCACCCCGACCACGATCGGCCAGAGGAAGAGCGCCGCCAGGAAGAGCAGGGAGGGGGCGACCAGCAGCACCGGCGTCGGGATCCGGGAACGCCGTCGACGGCGGGTCGACCCGGGTACGGAAGGCGGAGCCGGCGCCTCCGGGACGTCGGTCACCGCACCCGGCACGACTGCCCCGCGGTGACCGGGTCGGGGCGCCAGCACGGCACCTTGACCTCGTCCAGGATCCGGTTCAGTTCCCGGGCCTGCCGGTCCAGCACCTGCTGCACCGGGCGGCGGTCCAGGCAGATCTCCTTGAAGCAGTTCTTGAAGATCTGCGACACCTCGCCGTCCCGGGCGCCGAGCCCGACCGGCGGCAGCGCCAGCACGGCGCCCTCGGCCTCCTGCTGGCGGCGTACCGCCTCGGCCTCCAAGGCGATCGCCGGCGGCAGGTCGGCCGGCAGGGTGGTGTCGACGACCGGGAAGAAGGCGTTACGGCGCAGCACCTCGAGCTGCACCTCCGGGGTGGTGAGCGTCTCGATCACCTGACGGGCCCGGTCCGCCTCGGGCGCGCCCTTCGGAATCGCCAGCCCGGCGACGACGAGCAGGTAGCCGAGTCCCTTCGGGCCGCGGGGCGCCGGTGCCATCACCCAGTCGTCCGGCCGGTCGGCCGGGGCGGCGACGAGCCGGGCGACGTGGTCCCAGGCGATCAGCACCTCACCGCGCTGCAGCGGCTCCTGCATGTTGTCGAAGTTGGTCGACGCCGGGGCTGTCTCGGCCCAGAGCGCCGTCATGTACCGCCAGGCCTCGACCGCCTCGGGGCTACGGAACGTGGTCATCTGGCCGCCGGTGAAGCTCGGCAGCAGGTAGCCCTGGAAGAACCGGTGGTAGAGGCCCTTCGGGCCGCACGGCAGGCCGAGCACCGGTCGGCCGCCGTTGCCCCGCCGGGCGTCGGTGACCCAGGTCAGGAACTGGTCGTAGGTCAGGTTCTGCACGTCGGCGCCGCTCGGCAGCCACTCCAGGGCCCGCTTGTGCACCGCGAGCACGTACGACGCCTGCATCCACGGCAGGTAGGCGGTGGCCCCGCCGCCGAGTCGGCCCAGTTCGGCGATCTCCGGCGGGAACCGCCGGTCGGCGAGCCTGCTGGCCAGGTCGTCCAGGTTGACCAGTCGGTCGGCGTGCGGGGCGAGGTCGCCGTGCAGTCCACCGGCGAGGCTGACCTGGACCCGGTTCGCCGTCACCTGCGAGGTGATGGTGGAGGCGAAGACGTTCGGCTCCACCGGGTTGTACGCGACGCCGCCGCCGGTGACCCGCTCCCGGAGGATCTGTTCGAAGCGCTGGCGTTCCTCGACCGGGGTGAACTGGGTGGAGATGAAGGTGATCGCGCCCTCGGCGTCCGAGCCGGTGGTCGAGGCGCCGCCGCAGGCGGTCAGCAGCGGGGCGGCCCCGGCGGCCAGACCCAGGCCGAGTAGTCGACGTCGGTCGAGAGTGAACTCCCTGGTGGCCGACCCTTCGCGTGGTGCCATCGTGCCTCCCCGTGGTGGTGGCGGCCGGCCCGGTGAGCTGCTGCGGCACCGGGGCCGGCTCGAGCGGAGTGTCACAAGTGCACATATTCGCAAGCATCGTGTCAAGTCGAGTGCCCCGGTCAGCTCCGCCGTCCACCACGCCGCCCGGCCCGTTGTCTTCCCGCGTCCTCCCCCTCCGCCGTCCCGACTCGCCCGTGGTCAGTCGTCGGCCCGGTCCGCCGCCTCGGCCAGCCGACGGGCGAGTGATCCGATCCGGGCCCGCCACCCGGTGAGGGCCGCCGCCCGGTCGGCGACCGCCTCCGCCGGGCCGGTCTGGGTGAGGAGCAGGCGGGCCCCGTGTCCGGTGCCGGGAGTCAGTTCCCACCGGACCCGGCCCTCCGGCCGGTCTGTCGCCGGCCACGCGTACTCCAGCAGGGTGGGGGCGTCCAACGCGGTGATCACCCCGGTCGGGAACTCCGCCGTGGTGAATCCGGGCGGGGGCGGAGCGCCGAGGGCGATCGCGCGGCCGCCGTCGGCGGTGGTCAGAACGGCCCAGACCCGGTCCGCCGGCTGGGTCAGTTGCCGGGCGAAACGTACCCGCCAACCCTCCGAGACAGCCTCGGCAACCCCCTCGTCCAGCCCGAACGCCTCGGCGTACGACTCGTGTAGCAGCCCCGAGGGGCGGCCGGCCGGGCCGGTGGGCCGGCCGTCGGCGAGCCGCTCCAGTTCGTCCAGGCAGGTCCGCCAGCCGGCGGCGTAACTCGCGGCGGCGGGTCGGTCGTCGAAGGTGTGGCTGAACACGAGTAGGCAACCGGAGGCGTCCGGGAGCAGTTCGATCCGGAACAGTTCGGT
This sequence comes from Plantactinospora sp. B5E13, assembly GCF_039871775.1. Taxonomy (NCBI): domain Bacteria; kingdom Bacillati; phylum Actinomycetota; class Actinomycetes; order Micromonosporales; family Micromonosporaceae; genus Plantactinospora; species Plantactinospora sp. B5E13. The sequence continues at coordinate 12,262 of NZ_JBDPLT010000006.1, read as the reverse complement.
GTCCCAGCTGAAGGCGAAGAGCCGGGGCGGCTCGTACGCGGTGACCGACCCCACCGACTCGGCCGCAGGATCCTTCCCGAAGCCGAAGGCGATCCGACCGCCCGGTCGCGGCTCCAGCCGTACCTCGGCGGGGAACCACCGACGCAGATGCTCCGGCTCGGTCACCGCCGCCCAGACCTTTGCCGGAGGGTGTGCCAGCCGTCGTTCGATGCGGAGCACCTGCCGTCCGTCCGTGGTCTCCAACCGCTCGTTCACTGTTCCTCCTCCGGCCCGGAGTGCCCGGCCTGGTCTATGGTCTCCGGCATGGTGTCGAGGTGTCGTTCGAGGGCGTCGAGTCGACCCGCCCACATCCACCGGTACGGCGCCAGCCAGGCGTCGAGCTCGGCGAGCGGCTCGGGGCAGAGCTCGTACCAGCGGCGCTGGGCGTCGGGGCGGACCCGGACGAGTCCCGCGTCGCGGAGCACCCGCAGGTGTTTCGAGGTGCCGGGCTGGGTGATACCGAGCTGTTCGGTCAGTTCGGTGACCGACCGTGGGCGCTCCCGGAGCAGGTCCAGGATCCGGCGGCGGATCGGCTCGGCGATGACCTCGAACGGTGTGGGCACGACCCCGAACATACCTAGCCGGTAATATTCCTGCAAGGTCATATACGCGGTGTCGAGCTCCGGTGTGCTCCCTGCGGATCCGGGTAAGGAGAAGCGGCCGTCGGGAGCGGAGGCTCGGGAGGAGGTGCGGGCGATGATGTCGTCGGATCTGGAAAGCGGCACCGTCCTGCGGACCGTCGCGGACGCCGAGGGGTACGTCGCCCGGATCTGTTTCAAGACCGGACCACCCACTCTGACCGGCGTCGAACTCGAGTGGACCCTGCACGACGCCGCCGAACCGACCCGCCCGGTCACCCCGGACCGGCTCCGGGCCGCGCTCGGCCCGCACGCCCCGACCACCCTCGCGCCGGACGCTCCGGCGGCCCCACTACCCGGCTCCGGCACCGTCAGCGTCGAGCCCGGCGGTCAGGTGGAGATCTCCACCGCCCCCCGTCGGTCGCTCCGCGACCTGCACGACCACACCTCCGCCGACATCCGGCACCTCACCGGGCTGCTTGCCGCCGCCGGCCTGGTCCTCGGCCGGACCGGGATCGACCCCTACCGGCCCCCGACCCCGGTCGTCGACACCCCCCGCTACCGGGCCATGCGGTGCGCCTTCGACCGGCTCGGCGCGGCCGGCCGGACGATGATGTACAGCACCGCCGGGCTGCAGGTCTGCCTCGATGCTGGCACCGCCGACCAGGTGGTCGACCGGTGGGTCGTGGCGCACGCGGTCGGGCCGCCGTTGCTCGCGACCTTCGCCACGGCCCGCCGGCACCAGCGTCGGGAGACCGGCTGGGCGTCCGCCCGGATGGCCGCATGGCTCTGCATCGACCCGGCCCGGACCCGCCCGGTCTGGTCGCCGGCCGCGGCCCCGGGCGACCCGGCCGCCGCGTGGGCCCGGTACGCCCTGGCCGCGCCGCTGCTCTGTGTCCGCCGGGACGGCGACGACTGGACCGCGCCGTCCGGAGTCAGTTTCCGGGACTGGCTGGTCGGCGCGCTGCCCCGGCCACCGACCACCGCCGACCTGGACTACCACCTGAGCACGCTCTTCCCGCCGGTACGCCCGCGCGGCTACCTCGAACTGCGGTATCTCGACACCCAACCGGACGGCGAGTGGATCGCACCGGTCGCGCTGCTCACCGCACTGCTCGAGGACGACCGGACCCGCGACGCCGCCCGGGCCCTGGCCGAGTCGACCGCCGACCGGTGGACCGAGGCGGCCCGGCGCGGGTTGCGTGACCCGGCGCTGGCCCGGGTCGCCGACGAGGTGCTCGACCTGGGACTGCGGGCGTTGGACCGGACCGGTCTGCCGGTGCCGGTGCGGACGGAGATCGAGGCGATCGTGGCGCGCCGGCTGGCCGCCGGGCGGGAGGAACGAGGATGAGTCACACCGAGGAGCGCACCGGCGTCGCGGAACTGACCGGCTCGGGCGAACGGCTGCGCGGACGGATCCACGCGGAACTGACCCGGGCCCGGCGGCGCAGCCAACTGCTCACCGACGCGGTCGACGAGCACGACCTGGTACGCCAACACTCGCCGATCATGTCGCCGCTGGTCTGGGACCTGGCCCACGTCGGCAACCAGGAGGAACTGTGGCTGGTCCGGGACGTCGGCGGCCGGGACCCGGTCCGCGGCGACATCGACGACCTGTACGACGCCTTCAAACACCCCCGCCGGGAGCGTCCGGCGCTGCCGCTGCTCGGACCGGTCGAGGCCCGCTCCTACGTGGCGACCGTCCGGGACAAGGTCCTCGACCTGCTGGCCGGGGTCCGGTTCGGGGACCGTCGGCTGCTCGCCGACGGGTTCGCGTTCGGCATGATCGCCCAACACGAGCAGCAGCACGACGAGACGATGCTCGCCACCCACCAGCTGCGGGTCGGACCGCCGGTGCTGACCGCGCCGCCGCCACCACGGGCGACGGTGCCGGTCGCCGGTGAGGTGCTGGTCCCGGCCGGCGCGTTCCTGATGGGCACCTCGACCGACCCGTGGGCCCTGGACAACGAACGTCCGGCACACCGGGTGGAACTGCCCGCGTACGTCATCGACGCGGCGCCGGTGACCAACGCGGCGTACCTCGCGTTCGTCGCCGACGGCGGGTACGCCGACCCGCGCTGGTGGAGCGAGGCCGGATGGCGGCACCGGTGCGAGGCCGGACTGGTCGCGCCGATGCACTGGCGGCGCGACGGTACGGACTGGGGCTGCCAGCGGTTCGGCCGGTTCTCGCCGCTGATCCCGGACGAGCCGGTGGTGCACGTCAGTTACCACGAGGCCGAGGCGTACGCGGCCTGGGCGGGGAAGCGGCTGCCGACCGAGGCCGAGTGGGAGAAGGCGGCCCGGTGGGACCCGGACACCGGCCGGTCCCGCCGCTATCCCTGGGGCGACGAGGAGCCGACGGCGGAGCACGCGAACCTCGGACAGCGACACCTGGCGCCGGCGCCGGTCGGGGCGTACCCGGCCGGGGCGTCGCCGCTCGGTGTGCACCAGTTGATCGGGGACGTCTGGGAGTGGACGTCCACCCCGTTCCACGGCTACCCGGGCTTCGCGGCGTTCCCGTACCGGGAGTACTCGGAGGTCTTCTTCGGCGAGACGTACCAGGTGCTCCGGGGTGGCTCGTTCGGCACCGACCCGGTGGCCTGCCGGGGCACCTTCCGCAACTGGGACCTGCCGGTCCGCCGGCAGATCTTCAGCGGTTTCCGGTGCGCCCGGGACGCTACCGGCGAGGAGGCGTACGCCGACGACCTGGGCCGGACCCGCTGAATGTGCCGGCACCTCGGCTATCTCGGGCCGCCGGTCCCGTTGGCCGCGCTGCTGTTCGACCCGCCGTACTCGCTGGCCCGGCAGTCGTGGGCGCCGCGCGACATGCGCGGTGGCGGCACGGTCAACGCCGACGGCTTCGGGGTCGGCTGGTACGGCAGCGACCCGGTGCCGCTGCGCTACCGCCGGGACCGTCCGATCTGGTCCGATCCGGCGCTGCCGGCGTTGGCCGCGGCGACCGTCTCCGGCGCGGTGCTGGCGGCGGTCCGGTCGGCCACCGTCGGGATGCCGGTGACCGAGACCGCCGCCGCGCCGTTCGCCGACCACGCCTGGCTGTTCAGCCTGAACGGGGTGGTCGCCGGCTGGCCGGACTCGGTGACCGGGCTGGCCGGCCGGCTGCCGGTCCGGGACCTGCTCCTGCTCGACGCCCCGACCGACGCCGCCCTGGTGTGGGCACTGCTGCGGCACCGGCTGCGGGCCGGGGCGCCGCCGGCCGACGCGGTCACCGAGACGGTCGGCGAGCTGGCCGCCGCCGCGCCCGGCTCCCGGCTCAACCTGCTGCTCACCGACGGACGCCAGGTGGTGGCCAGCGCGGCCGGCCACGCGCTGTCGGTACGCGCCGGCGGGGGATCGGTGCTGGTCTGCTCCGAACCGTTGGACGACGACCCGGGCTGGCGGCCGGTCCCGGACGGCCACCTGGTGCTGGCCACCGCCGACCGGTGCGAGATCCGACCACAGGACTGGTTGATCGAGAGGGGAAGAGGTTGACCGCCGAACCGCTGGAAATCCATCTGACCGACGAGGACCTCGACCGGGCGCTGCGGGCCGACGTCCGGGCCGGGCTGACCGCGGTACCGAAGTGGCTGCCGCCGAAGTGGTTCTACGACGCCCGGGGCAGCGAACTGTTCGAGCGGATCACCCGACTGCCGGAGTACTACCCGACCCGGACCGAACGCGCGGTGCTGGCCGAGCACGCCGGGCAGATCGCCGGGACCACCTCGGTCAAGACGCTGATCGAACTCGGTTCGGGCTCCTCGGAGAAGACCCGGCTGCTGCTCGACGCGCTGACCGCCGGGGGTGACCTCGGCACCTTCGTTCCGTTGGACGTCTCGGTCAGCGCCCTGCGCCAGTCGACCGCGCGGATCGCCGCCGACTATCCGGGACTGCGGGTCCGGGGCATCGTCGGCGACTTCACCCGGCATCTGGACCGGCTGCCGACCGGCGGCCGGCGGCTGGTGGCCTTCCTCGGCGGCACGATCGGCAACCTGCCGCCGGGCGAACGGGCGACGTTCCTGCGGTCCATGCGGGCGGCCCTGGAACCGGGCGACTGGCTGCTGCTCGGCACCGACCTGGTCAAGGACCCCGGGGTGCTCGTACCGGCGTACGACGACGCCGCCGGGGTGACCGCCGAGTTCAACCGGAACGTGCTGCGGGTGCTCAACCGCGAACTGGACGCCGACTTCGACCCGCAGGCGTTCGCCCATGTCGCGATCTGGGACCCGGACCAGCGGTGGATCGAGATGCGGCTGCGGGCCCGCTCCGCGCAGCGGGTCCGGATCCGGGACCTCGACCTCGACGTCGACTTCGCCGAGGGCGAGGAACTGCGGACCGAGATCTCGGCGAAGTTCCGCCCCGAGGACGTGGACACCGAAGTGACCGCCGCCGGCCTCGCGACCCGGGACCGGTGGACCGACCGGAACGGGTGGTTCGCGCTCTCCCTGGCCCAGGCGGTGTGACGAGGCGGCGCGCCCGCGGTGACCCGGCCCACCGCCGCGCCGGATCCCGGTCGGGGTCCGGTAGGCTGTCCGGCAGCGAAGGGGAGTAGCTCCCAACGTCGTGGTCGACACACTGGCGCGTACTGCGCGCCCGGCCACGCGGCCTCACTCCGGTGGGGCGGGCGAGACCTTCGACTCAGGCAGTGATGCCGGGTCGAGGTCGCCGTACCCCTGTCCCGGCACGACCGGGAAAGGGAGTCATGGAAGATTTCAGCGCCGCTCTGGCGATCAGTTTCGGGGTCATCTTCGTCGCCGAACTCGGCGACAAGTCCCAGTTGATGGCCCTCACCTTCGCCACCCGTTTCAAGGCGCTCCCCGTACTGATCGGCATCACCGTGGCGACCTCGGTGGTGCACCTGGCCTCGGTGGCGCTCGGGGTGGGGCTCGGCGCGGCCCTGCCCACCGACTGGATCGCGCTCCTCGCCGGGCTGGCCTTCCTCGGCTTCGCGGCCTGGACGTTGCGCGGTGACAAGCTCACCGAGGAGGAACGCCGCAAGGCGAACCGGACCACCCGGTCCGCGATCATCGCCGTCGGGGTCGCGTTCTTCCTCGCCGAACTCGGGGACAAGACCATGCTCGCCACGGTCACCCTGGCCACCCAGCACGGCTGGTTCGGCACCTGGCTCGGGTCCACCGTCGGCATGGTCGCCGCCGACGCGTTGGCCATCGCGGTCGGCCGGATCCTCGGCCGCCGTCTTCCGGAGCGGGCCATCCGGTACGGCGCGAGCGTGCTCTTCGCGATCTGTGGGCTCTGGCTGCTGCTGGACGCCGTCCGACAGCTCACCTGAGCTGTCGGCGGGCCGCTTCGGGGCCCCGGCACACCCGGTGGCACGCACACCGGGTGTGTGTCGCCCGCCGACCGGGTACGCCGTACGGTCCGGGACGGACGTTTCGCCCGTTGCCGGCCAGAACGGAGGACTACCGCGATGACCAGGCACGATGAGCCCAACGAGTACGGCTTCGCCGGTGATGCGACGGCACCCCAACCGGAGCCGCCGCACGAGCGGGACGAGGTGAAGGAGGAGGCCGAGGAGGCCGCGGTGCCGGGCTCGGACCTGTCCCGTGAGTTCCGCGAGGCGCTCGCAGACTCCGCACTCGATGACGACGACGAGGAGCCCGGTCAGGGTCGTCCGGGACGCTGACCCTGCACCATGATCCGGCCGGTACGCGCTCCCGTCGGGCGACCGGCCGGATCATCGCATCTCACCGGAGCTCGCGTCCGGCCGTGACCAGGCATCGGAGACCGTGATCCGCTCATTGCCTCCCGTTACTTGTTGGTGCCGGTTGGGCCGAGTGTGGCTACTGAGGGCGTTCAATCATCTACATTCGGTAGGAAACGTCGAGCGACAAGTGTGAACTTTTCATACTGTCGCATTTTTTCGGAGCACTAGAGGTCTTTGGCACCCCACAACCGGTTGGTGCTGAGACGGGAGGCCTGGCCTGATGGAGCTGCACAACTACCTGCGCGCGCTGCGCCAACGCTGGTGGGTGGTACTCGCGACGGTGATGGTCGCGCTCGGGGTCGCCGGATTCCTGACGGTGCGCGCCACTCCGCAGTACGCCTCCTCGGTGACCTTCTTCGTCACCTCACCCGGCCAGGGGATGAGCGACGCGTACCAGGGTGGGCTCTTCCTCCAGCAGCGGGTGAAGTCGTACGTCGACCTGCTGACCAGCGACCGGCTGGCGCAGACCATCGCGGCGGAGGAGCGGGTCGGGTTGACCGCCGACGAGGTCCGGTCGCGGGTCACCGCGCGGGTCGAGGCGGACACCGTGCTGCTCTCCGCGACGGTCGTCGACAGCGACCAGGCCAGGGCGCTGCGGTTGACCGAGGCGTTGGCGGCGCACTTCGTGAAACTCGTGCAGACCATCGAGACCCCGCCCGGAGCCAAGGACGCGCCGATCAAGATCGAGGTGGTCGGCGGCCCCCGGGCCGGTACCGAACCGGTCTCCCCGCGTCCGATGCGCAACCTGGTCCTGGCCGGCCTCCTGGGGCTGGTCCTCGGGGCCGGCCTCGCGGTGTTGCGCGGGCTGACCGACACCACCGTCCGGGACGGCGAGGCCCTCCAGGAGGCGACCTCGGTACCGCTGCTCGGCAGCATCCCGTACGACGGACACGCCCGGTCGAACCCGCTGATCGTCGGTGCCGCGGCCCAGACGGCCCGGGCCGAGGCGATGCGCAAACTGCGGACGAACCTCCGGTTCGTCGACGCCCAGGAGCCGGCCCGGGTCATCGCGGTCACCAGTGCGGTCCAGGCCGAGGGGAAGTCCACGCTGGCCTGCAACCTGGCGATCACCCTGGCCGAGGCGGGCTGGCAGGTCCTGCTGGTCGACGCCGACCTGCGCCGTCCCCGGGTGGCGGGTTACCTCGGCATCCCCTCCGGCGCCGGCCTCACCGACGTCCTGATCGGCGAGGTCGCGGTGGAGGACGTGCTGCAGCCCTGGGGCGACCGGTCCCTGCTCGTCCTGCCCGGCGGATCCGTCCCGCCGAACCCGAGTGAACTGCTCGGCTCCAAGGCGATGGCGGACCTGCTGCTGTCGCTGCGGGAACTGACCGACATCGTCATCATCGACACACCGCCGCTGCTCGCCTTCACCGACGGGGTGGTGGTCGCGGTACAGGCCGACGGGGCGCTGTTGGTCTCCCGGGGCGGCAAGACCCCACGGGCGCAGAGCGCCGCCGCCGCGCGGGCGCTGCACTCCGTCTCCGCCCGGGTCCTCGGCTGCGTACTGAACATGTCGAAGGAGAACAAGATCGACGTGGAGCAGTACCGCGCGTACCGGCGTGGGGCACCGACGGAGAACCTGCTCGGGACGCGGGACGCCGCCCGGGACGCGGCCAGGAACGGCTCCGATTCCGCCCGGATCCCCCCGAACGGCACCGGCTTCGGACTGCCGGTGGACACCGAAGAGCTCAGTCGGGTGTCGCGATGAGGCGCGGCACCGGCTGCGGAGGTGAGCGGGGGATGAGTGATGAGGATCGGAGTCATCTCGTACTGGTATCCGCCCGAGCCGGCGTTCGTACCCGGGTGCCTGGCCGAGGAGTTGGCCGCGCGGGGGCACGAGGTTCGGGTCCTGACCGGTTTTCCGAACCATCCGACCGGGCAGGTCTATCCCGGGTACCGGCAACGGTGGCGGCACCAGGCCGAGGACGGCGGGGTCACCGTCCGTCGGGTGCCGAGCTACGTCAGCCATGACGGTACGGCCGCCCGGCGGGTGGCCCGACAGGTGACGTACGCGATGAGCAGCGCGCTCACCGCGCCCGGCTACCTGGCCGGGGTGGACGCGGTGTACGTCCACTTCCCGCCGGCCGGCGCGTACGCGGCGGCCGGCCTGCTCCGGCTGCTGCGGCGGATTCCGACCGTGCTGCACGTCCAGGACGTCTGGCCGGAGGCGGTCGGCGCCGGTTCCCCGGACGGCCGGGCCGGAGCCGGCGGGATGATGTCCGGGCTGCTCGGCCGGACGATGCGGGCCATCTACCGGTCCGCCGCCGGCATCGCGGTGATCGCGCCATCGATGCGGGACGTGGTCATCGAGCGGGGCGCCGACCCGGACCGGGTGCGGGTGGTCCTCAACTGGACCGACGAGCGGCTGTTCCGACCGGTCGGGCCGACCCCGTCGGCCCGGCGGGCGATCGGCCACCGGGGGCGTACCACGATCATGCACGCCGGGACGATCGGGCCGTTCCAGCGGGTGGACACCGCGGTCCGGGCGGCGGCCGCGCTGGACGGTCGGCTCGACGTGGACCTGGTGCTGGTCGGCTCCGGTCCGGAGGAGCGGCAGAGCCGGCGGCTCGCCGAGGAACTCGGCGCCGGCAACGTCCGCTTCCTCGGCTGGCGTCCGCCGACGGAGATGGCGGAACTGTACGCCGCCGCCGAATACCAGCTGGTGCTGTTGCGCGATCTGCCGGCGTTGCACGGTGCCGTGCCGTCGAAGCTGCAGGCGGCGCTCTCGGCCGGTGCGCCGGTGGTGGCCTCCGCCGGTGGTGACACGGCGGACCTGGTCGAACGGGCCCGGGCTGGCCTCTCCTGCCCGCCCGAGGACTGGCAGGCGCTCGCCGACCGCTTCGCGTTGGCGGCGATGATCCCGAGCGCGGCGCGGGAGGAGATGGCCCGGAGGGCCCGGGACAGTTACCTGGCCCGGATGTCCCTGCGGACCGGCGTCGACCAGATGGAACAGCTGCTCGCCGAGGCGGCGGCGAGTCGGGGCCGCCGGTAGGTCCGCAGCCGGGGCCGACGGCCCCGGCTGCGTAGCGCACCACGGCGGGCGGTGGTGACCGCGTGGCCGCTGCGCGTGCGGCGTCGCCCCGACCTGAAACCCGGGTCGGGGCGACGTCATGTTCATTTCATCCCGATCGCGAGTTTTATTCAAGAAGCGACGAATGCGAGCGGTAAATCGTTAGAAGTACCAGTAGTGGACTCATCAGGGTGCTATAGAGATATGGGACAGTAATGGTGATGTGTCCGATTTCGTCTTGGGTCAGAGGAGAGCGGTGGTGGCAGTGGGAGACCTCTCCCCGGGCCGGCGGAGCAGACGCCGCCGGAAGGGCCGGCCGAACCTGCGCCGGATCCTGCTCACCACCCTGGTGGTCAGCTGCCTGCTCGCGCTCTCGGTCGGCTGGGTGGGGCTGCGGGGCTGGCAGGCGCGGGGACACCTGGAGAACGCGGCCGACCTCGCCCAGGAGCTGAGCCGGCAGGTGCTGGACGGAGAGACGGTCCAGGCACGCCGTACCCTCGCCGCCCTGCAACAGCAGACCGCCGCCGCCCGGTCGCGTACCGACGACCTGGGCTGGCGGGCGGCCGCCCACACGCCGTACGGCGGCCAGACCCTGGTCGCGGTCCGCGGCCTGGCAGAGGGTATCGACGAGCTGGCCCGACGGGCCTTCCCGCCGCTGGTGGAACTCGACTTCGAGGTGCTGCTGCCCCGGACCGGCCGGATCGACCTCGCCGCGCTCCGCGCCGTCCTGCCCACGGTCGCCCAGGTCGACACCGCCGTGCAGGAGGTCCGGGAACGCCTGTCGGAGCTGCCGGCCGACGGGCTGTCCGCCCCGGTCGCGGACGCGGTCCGGCAGACCCGGGCGGAACTGGACCGGCTGGTCGGCTTCACCGGCGCGGTACGCCGCAGTGGTGCCCTGCTGCCGGCACTGCTCGGCGGCACCGGGCCCCGGACCTACCTGATGGTCTTCCAGAACCTGGCAGAACCACGATCGACCGGTGGGATCTTCGGCGCCTACGCGGTCCTGCGGGCCAGCGGCGGCGAGGTGAAGATCCTCAAACAGGGGCCCACCAGTCACCTGGAGATGTTCGAACGCCCGGTACTGCAACTCTCCCGGGAGCAACGGGCCCTCTACACCGACCTGCTCGGGATCTACCCTGCCGACGTCAACCTGACCCCGCACTTTCCCACCGCGGCCAAGCTCTACCGGGAGATGTACCGGCGCAGCGTCGGCGGCACCGTCGACGGTGTGGTCGCCACCGACCCGGTCGCGCTCTCCTACCTGCTCCGCGCCATCGGACCGGTACCGGTCTCCGGGCACCCGACCCTGACCGCCGGCACCGCGGTCCGCAGCCTGCTCTCCGACGCCTACCGGCGCCTCGACCAACCGATCCACCAGGACGGTTACTTCGCCGCCTCGGCCCGGGCCGTCTTCGACGCGCTGTTGACGCGGCCGGTCAACCCCCGGGCGGTGGCGCAGGCGGTCGGCGACGCCGCCGCCGAACGTCGGATCCTGTTCTGGAGCGCCCGGCCGGAGGAGCAGAAGGAGATCGTCGCCAGTCGACTGGCCGGGGTGCTGCCCGACCGGGAGACGGTGAACAACGTCGGGGTGTTCCTCAACGACGGGGGCGGCTCCAAGCTCGGCTACTACCTGAAGCGCGGCGCCGAGCTGACCGTCGGCGACTGCCGCCCCGACGGCCGGCGGGAACTGCACCTGCGGCTCACCCTGCAGTCGACCGCGCCCTCGTCCGGCCTCAGTAGTTCGGTACGCGGCCTGGCGCTGGCCGGTGACCCGTACACCGCCCGGCTAGTGATCTACGTCTTCAGCCCGCTCCGCGGCTCACCGTTGACGGCGCGGCTGGACGGCAGACCGGAACCGATGGGGGGTGGCATCGAGCGTGGCCGGAGGGTCGCCGTACTCGGTGTCGACATCGGCGCCGGACGTACCCGCGTACTGGAGATCAGCCTGCTGACCCAGGCGAACGCCAGCGGCGCGGCCGAGTTGTGGCTCACCCCCGGCACGACGCCATGGACCACCCACGTCAGTCCCGCACCCGCGTGCGGCCAGTAGGTCCACACGCATCCACCACGTCATGCGATCCCAGATGACGGCAAGAGATCAGTAGAGAGAGGATCCACCATGCGGCTATCCCGCATCATCGGCTCGGCCGTGGCGACGCTCGCCACGGTGGGCGCGTTCGCCATCGCGGGGGCGCCCGCACAGGCCCAACCGCTACCACAACCGCCCTACCCGCCACAGGCGCCGGCGCTGACCGTCAGCGACTCGACGGTCGAGGCGGGCGAGGCCTTCACCGTGTTCGGCTCGGGATTCGGCGGTAACGAGCAGGTCCGGCTCGACTTCGCCACCTCGCCGCTCGCCCTGCCCGCACCCGGTGCCCAGCCGGCCGGCGCGGGCACGGGTGGCGTCGGCGCGATGGACCCGCTCGTCCGCCAGGCGGCCCAGACCGTGTACACCGACCCGACCCGCATCACGGTCCGGGCCAACGCCACCGGCGAGTTCTCGGTCCGGGTCAGGTTCACCCGCCAGGTCACCGTGGTGATCACCGCCACCGGGCTGACCACCGGCCGGGTGGACAGCACCACCGTCACCATCGTCACCGCGCAGCCGGGGCTGCCGGTGACCGGTAGCGAGACCGGTTCCCAGATCACCCTGGGTGCGACCCTGCTGATCGCCGGTGCGCTGCTCGTCCTGATCGCCGTCGCGTGGCGGCGCAAGGGCCGGCGTACCGGCGGCCGGTCCCGGCAACTGACCTCGGTCGGCTGACCCCGGTGACCGGGTCGGGCAGCACGCCGACCCGGTCACCGCGACCGGCGCCCGCCCGGCGTGTCACTCGGCCGGCGGGCGCCGGTCCCGGCGGGCCCCCCCCGCCGGCGCCCCCGTGAACGGTCGGGCGGGTCCCGGCCCCCCCCCACCGG